>JAOZTG010000037.1 GCA_029939235.1 Flavobacteriaceae bacterium | reverse complement strand
GGATCCAAATGTTTCTCTTTTGTATAAATCTTCTGCTCTACATTAAAATGGCAGGCGGGTTTGTGAACGAAATGTAATGTGGCAATCCCGAATTCATTAAAGATGTTACTAGATCTTTTTTTTGTTTTCGGTACATTTATAATTACGGGTCTGTATCTCTTTATTCTATTGAATTTCATTTTAGAAATGGGAGTTCCGTAGCTATATTTACATGTGTTTTTAAGAAAAACAGGAATTCAATCGGAATCATTAGTGCTGAAATCATAAGTATAATTCTCAAAAAAAGAAGTAAACACTATCAATTATGTCGTAATCAAAATGTATGATGTGATCGAACCTAAAGTCAGATTTAGGTCACAAAAAATATGTAGTAAACAAGAAACTAGGGGTAATAATATCTTTGATGATTCCATAATATTATATTCTATCGGTGACCGTTGCAAAGCAAAATCCTTCTTTAGGGAAAGATTTTTTGGTTCTTTTTCATCTTTGAAAATAGAATAGATGATATAAAAATAGAAGTAGATAGTTGATTAATTTAATTTTTGATCAGGGTGTACCAATGACGAAAAAAAGGAATTCACTGAAGATACTACTAGATTTTTTTATCTAAAGGGAATAGAAAAGAAATTTAAATTAATAAATATTGTCATGTGTTGATGGCTAAATACCTAAGACCTTTAAAGTAGTATAGAGAACAAATATTCCAACGAGGACAGCTGCTTCAATTTTTTGTAAGCCCTTCTTTTTATAAAAGAAAAAGAGCACAATAAATGACAAAATAAACAAAAAGGGAAGATCAAATAATATCAGATTTTTTTCAATTTCTAATTCTGATATAGTAGCTCCCATCCCAACAGGAATTAGCATATCAAAAATATTACTTCCAATAAGATTTCCTACGGATAAACCACTTGCTTTTTTTCTTACGCCATTCAGAGCAAGTGCCAGTTCAGGTAAACTTGTTCCTAATCCAAGAATAATGATTCCGACAAAGGATTGTTTAATACCAAAATTTTCAGCAAAACTTATTGAATTATCAACAACTAATTCTGAAGTAAAAATTATAATAATAATTCCTATAATCAGGTAGATGATATCTTTTCGAATATGCTTACTGAATTCTTTTTTTATTTTCTTACCAATTCTTTCCTGATGAAATAACCTAAAATAATAGATCAAATAAACAACGATCAATACAATACCATCAATTCTGGTAATATTCCCATCGAATCCTAACAATATAACTAATAAAACGGATCCTAATAACATAACTCCATCTTCAAAAAGATGACGTTTTTTAAGGGTAAGGTAACCAACCAAACCTGTAGTACCCAAGACAATACTTATCTGACTAAAGCTACTTCCAATGGCATTACCAATGATTATCCCTGATGTGTCTGTATTTCCAATTGCATTATGGAGAGAAGCATTAATTGCAATGATAATTTCAGGTAGATCTGTACCAATGGATAAAATTGCCAATCCTACAAACACCTGTGATAATTTATAGTATTCAGCAATGTTCACAGCGCCTTTGATAACCAGTTCAGTGCCTAACCACAAACCTGTAAGTCCAAATAATATAAGTAAAACCTCTTGCATGAGAAAATTGATTAGACTGTACTCAAAGATAAAGATAATCAACAAATAAATCTTCTATTACAGCAATATCATCTTAAAATTTGGTATATTTAGTAAGGATTTGACAAGTGTTAAGTCAAGTATATTTTAGTCATACCAAGTATTGTTCTTTTTATCGATAGCTTCGTTGAAATGTTTTAACTATGGCTAAGGCCATACTGAAAAATTTTGCCTTATTCTCAACAAAAATAAACTTCAACTTATACGTCACAATACACATAGCTTAACACCAGGTTCGAAATCAGATAAAATGAATACATTTTGAATTGCTGTGTTCAGAGTAGTATGGTGCATCGCTCGTCATTTATAAATACTTGGCAATTGATCTTTAAAGAATGAAAAAATATCTCAAATATCCTCATTCATTAATAATAAAAAAAGTTCTCGATGAGTTGCTTACGAATACGAACGGACTTACCAGTAAAGAATCTCAGCAGAGATTGACAACATACGGATCAAATGAGATTCCTGAAGATAAATCCGTTTCCATTTTTTATTTGATTCTTAAACAGTTTAAAAGCTGGCTGGTCATTATTCTTATTATAGCAGCTATTATTTCATGGATTGCCAATCATGTTTTAGATGCCTGGGTAATAGTTGTTGTTGTTTTTATCAATGCCGGAATTGGATTTTTACAGGAATATCGTGCTGATAAAGCAATTGCATCCTTGCGTAAGATGATCGTTAAAACGGCCAAAGTTTTACGTGATGGGAAACTAACTACTGTTCTTTCCTCTCAACTTGTACCAGGTGATGTTTTGGTTTTGGAAGAAGGAGATAGTATTCCGGCTGATGGGAGGATAATTCATTCTAAAAATCTAAGGACAATAGAATCTTCTCTCACCGGAGAATCACTTCCCATTTCAAAAAATATAGAAATATGCCCTAAAGAAGCAGTATTGGCAGATAGAAAGAACATGGTATGGAAAGGTACTTTTGTTGCAGGTGGGTATGCCAAAGTAGTCATTACCGGTACTGGATTAAATACAGCCATTGGAAATATTTCGGAAACACTTGGTAAGATCGAAGTAAAACGTACCAATTTCATGAAGAAGACAGATGTTTTAGCAAAACAAATGTCAGTTATCGCAATTTTAAGTGCCGTATTCATATTTTTAATAGGATATTTTTACCGGCATTTCGAAATAGAAGAAATTCTTTTGATCTCTATTGCAGCTTTGGTTGCTGCAATACCTGAAGGTTTGCCTGCGGTTATTTCTATTGTGTTGGCCATTGGAGCTAATCGTATGGCAAAACGAAATGCGATTGTTCGTGAATTTACAGCTACAGAAACTTTGGGAGCAGTTACTGCAATTTTAACAGATAAAACAGGAACACTTACAAAAAATTCATTAACCGTTAGAAATGTATTTATTCCCGGATATGCTGATTATACTATTACTGGTGTGGGATGGTTTCCTGCAGGAAATTTTATTCAAAATAAAACAATTGTTGATGTTGAAAAAAACAGTCCTCTGCAAAAACTATTGAAAATAGCTGCAATTTCTAATAATTCTGAATTTCATCACGATAAACAAACCGATACCTATGAGTTGATTGGAGATCCAACAGAGGGAGCTCTATCTGTTTTAGCAAGAAAAGGTGGTATAGAATATGAGTATTTTCAACTGAACAAACTGGATGATCTTCCTTTCGATTCGACTAATAAATTTAGGGCAACTTTGATCCAGGAAGATAGCAACAAGGAACTTTATGTAACAGGTGCTCCTGAAAAAGTTTTGGAAAGATCTATCTCCATATTAACAGCAAAAGGAGAAACAGAACTTCAAAAAGAAGTACAAGAAGAAATTCAGCAAAAGATTTCAGAATGGTCAAATCAAGCTATGCGGGTAATAGCATTGGCTTATAAAAAACAGGATATTAATAGAATTGATGAACAGGTTATTGATGATCTTGTATTTGTTGGAATTACCGGAATGATAGATCCACCACGGTCAGATTCAAAAGCTGCAGTAGAAAAGTGTAAACAGGCAGGTATTCGTGTTATCATGGTAACAGGAGATCATGTGAATACTGCTGTTGCTATTGCAAAAGCAACTGCTATTATTGAGGACACATCTACAAATGATGTTGTAGCATTAACAGAACAACAGTTAATCCGGTTAGATAAGCATGAGTTTGACAAAGCAATTAAAAATACTTCTGTTTTTGCCCGCCTTTCTCCTAAAATGAAATTGAAAATAGCCAGGCATCTACAGGCTATGGGACACCTTATTGCAATGACAGGAGATGGAGTGAATGATGCTCCTGCATTAAAACAGGCAGATGTCGGAATTTCGATGGGTATCATGGGGACAGATGTTGCCCGTGAAAGTTCGGACCTTGTGCTTGCTGATGATAATTTTGCTACCGTAGTAAATGCTGTGGAAGAAGGAAGAATAGTGTTTACAAATTCCCGTCAAACAAGCTTTTTTCTGGTAACGACGAATATTGCAGAAAGTGTTACATTACTTGTTTCTATTTTATTGGGTTTGCCACTTCCATTAACGGCAACACAAATTCTGTGGCTTAATTTAGTAACCGATGGTGTTACAGATATGGCATTGGCAACAGAGCCAGGGCATGGTGAAATCATGAAAACCAAACCGTTATTAAAAAATGAAAATATATTGAACAAAGAAATACTGCCATTTCTGATCATCAATGTTGGTATAATGGTTGGGCTTTCATTGGCAGTTTTTTATTTTTACAATAATGATAGTGTTGAAAAAGGTCGTACCGGAGTATTTATTATCATGGCTTTTACACAATTATTCAATGTTTTTAACTTAAGAAATATTCATCTATCAGTATTTAAGATCGGTTTGTTTTCAAATAAGTATATAAATCTTGCTATAAGTATTTCTGTTTTGTTGCTTATTCTGGTGACAGAAGTTCCGGTTCTGGCAACTTTATTTCACTTTAAATCACTTTATATAGTTGATATTATCGTATTATTTGCACTTTCATCCTTGATATTATGGGCTGGTGAATTGTATAAATTATTTAAAAATAGGAAATGATGTATTATTAAAATTGTTAGTATGTCTATAATAATTGTATTAATTAGGTATAATAAAGCAAGTTATTTTTAAATATTTTAAATTTTTTTTTGCTTTTTTTTAAATGTAAATTTTTGCTTAACTTTAGATAAGTATAAATTACGATTGTTTTGTGATTTTTTTATAATAATTCTTATTGGTCATTAGAATGGTAAAACTACTTCAAATACCAGATAAATTCAGAGCCTTTTTTATTGAAATTGGTGAACTATCTTATTTTGCAGGTCGTTTTATTAAAGAACTATTTTCAAAACCTTTTGAGTTTAAAGAACTGATACGGCAATGTTATAATGTTGGAAATCGTTCTTTATTATTGGTGGGTGTTACGGGTTTTATTCTTGGACTGGTATTTACGATTCAATCAAGGCCAACACTGATGGAGTTTGGTGCAGAGTCATGGATTCCATCCATGGTGAGTATTTCAATAGTTAGAGAAATTGGTCCGGTAATAATTGCCCTGATATGTGCCGGAAGGATCAGTTCAGGAATTGGTGCTGAACTTGGTTCTATGAGAGTCACTGAACAGATAGATGCCATGGAAGTTTCAGGTACTAATCCATTTAAATATTTGGTGGTAACAAGAATACTGGCAACTACTTTGATGGTGCCTCTACTTGTTATATTTGGAGATTCAATTGCTTTGTTTGGTTCTGCCATCGTTGAAAATATGAAAGGTAATGTTTCTTTTCTTCTTTATTTTAATGAGACTTTTAATGCTTTGGAATATTCAGATCTGATTCCTGCTACTGCAAAAACATTTTTCTTTGGTTTTGCAATTGGTTTGGTAGGAAGTTTTAAGGGATATTATTGTAAAAAAGGAACGGTAGGTGTAGGAGAAGCTTCCAATACAGCAGTTGTTTATACCTCGATGTTGGTTTTTATAATTGATTTTATTGCAGTTTTTCTTACGGATATCATCTATTAATACTGATTATGGATAATGTGAATAAAATAGGTCCTGTCATAAATATCAAAGATCTTAAAAAAAGCTTTGATGATAATCATGTGCTAAATGGATTTTCTATGGAAATGTATTTGGGAGAAAATTTAGTGATCATGGGTAAATCGGGTTCCGGTAAATCTGTTATGATCAAATGTTTGGTGGGTTTAATGCAACCTGATAGCGGAGTTATAGAGATCATGGATAGAAATATTAATAAACTGGACCAAAATGAATTGAATAATTTACGTACCGAAATTGGATTCCTTTTTCAGGGAAGTGCATTATATGACTCAATGACTGTAAGAGAAAATTTAAAATTTCCACTCAGAAAAAAGAAGTTAAATTCGGCTGAACAAGAAAAAATGGTACTTAAAGCGTTGCAAAGCGTAGGTTTAACGGAAGCTATTGATTTAATGCCTAATGAGTTATCCGGCGGGATGAAAAGAAGAATTGCACTTGCACGAGCAATTATTCTACATCCTAAAATTATAATTTACGATGAGCCTACAACCGGACTTGATCCTATCACTGCAAAAGAAATAATTGAATTAATGAGAAATATTCAAAAAAAATATGGAGCATCATCACTTATTATAACACATGATGTTGACTGTGCCAGAGTTATTGCAAATAGAATGATCTTATTGATAGACGGAATTAACTATGCCGAAGGTTCCTTTGGAGAAATATCTAATTCAAAAGACAAAAAGATTCAGGCATTTTTTAAATAAGAAAGACTATGAAAAAAACAAATGTACAAAAATTCAATCTCGGCTTATTTGTTATTATTAGTACAATAATACTAATTGCTGCAATTTACTATATTGGAAACAAACAAAATATATTTGGTAAAACCTTTAAATTAAGTTCGATTTTTGATAATGTGAATGGTCTGGAACTGGGTAATAATGTACGTTACTCCGGAATCAATGTTGGTACTATTAAAAATATAGAGATGATCAATGATACAACTATTTGTGTTGATATGGTAATTGAAGATAAAATTCTAAAACATATTAAAAAGAATGCTGTAGCCACCATTGGATCTGATGGTTTGGTTGGCAGTATGATCATAAATATTATTCCGAACAAAAGCTCATCACCTCCGTTAGAATCGGGTGACACGATCGTTTCATACAGTAAAATTTCAACAAATGCTATGCTTTCTACTTTGAATAAAACCAATGAAAATGCAGCCATGTTAACTGTTGATCTGTTAAAAATAACATCGGCCATCAATGATGGAAAGGGCACTATAGGATTATTGATTAATGATACTATCATGGCTTCAGATCTAAAACAAAGTATTGGAAATATCAAAAGGATTAGTTTTAGTGCCACTAAAACAATAGACGATCTAAAGGCAATAATCTCAACTGTTGATTACGACAATAGTTTGGCTGCTGTACTTTTAAGTGATTCTATTTCAGCAAATAAAGTGAAGTCTATTATATCAAATCTGGAGGTATCGAGTAAGGAGATCAATTTGGTGATAGCAAATTTAAATGAAGTGGTATTAGATTTTAAAAACGGAAAAGGTACGTTGAATTATATCGTTAATGACACTATACTTGTTGAGAACATTGATGAAACAATGAAAAACCTAAAGGAGGGAAGTGTTCTTTTAAATGAAGATCTGGAGGCTCTTAAACATAGTTTTCTTCTAAAAGGATATTTTAAAAAATTAGAAAAAGAAAAACGTAAAGAACAAAAGAAAAAGTAGATCCATTTAAATTTTACACATTTTATTGCATACTATCTGGATATAAAAAAATGGAACTAATCAGTGTCCGTAAAACCATTAATAATGGCCTTTATTAAACTTTTTAGTTATTAAAATAATTACAAACCAAGCTTTGTGAATCCTTGTGTCTTCTTTGCGGTTCTTTGTGAAATAGCTATTACGCAGAGTTGCACAAAGAAACACAGAGTTACGCAAAGAAAAATAAAAAAGATTATCAATGCCAATTAAAATTCAATCAATCGAAATACTGATTAGTCACAAAAAAACGGCACCTTTAAAAAGTACCGTTTAAATTTGTGATAAAAAGATTTGAATTATCTTCTTTTTCTTCTACCACTATCTCTTCTTTTGCCATCTCCACCACTGGATCTTCTGTCGTGGTTATCATTTCGTTTTCTGTCTCTGTTGCCCTGAAATTTTTCTCCACCTCCAAAACTTCTTCTTTTGGAACGACTTCGTCCTTTTGTTTTGGGTTTGGTTGTTACTTCAACAATAATTCTTCTTCCTCCAAATTCAGCACCTTTAAATTTTTCAAGAACTTCATCCCGATAGTTTTTATCAACCTCAAAAAATGAGAAACTCTTTAAAATTTCGATCTGACCAATTTCAACATCTCTTTTTCCTAAATTTTCATTGATAATACCCATCAATTTGGCAGGATTGATATGATCCATTTTACCAAGGTTGATATAGAATCGTGTAAATGAATCATCTGTAGATCTACTTCTTTCTCTTGAGTCATCACCATTAAGATCACGTGAATTTTCATAATAAGATAAGAACTGGTTGAATTCCAGTGATACAAATCTTTTGATCAATTCTTCTCTGTCAAGACCCTCCAGTTTTTGATAAATAGAAGGCAAATAATCTTTTATTTCCTTTTCATTGATATCAATATCATGTACTTTATCAATTAAATTGTATAATTGTTTTTCACAAATTTCTTGTCCGTTTGGGACTTGTTTTTGTTCAAACTGCTTATTGATCTTTCTTTCTATCGGACGAAGTTTGCCTTTTTCTCTACCGGTAATTAATGCAATAGAAATACCATCTTTACCGGCTCTTCCAGTTCTACCACTTCTATGCGTGTAGTTTTCAGCCTGATCCGGTAATTTATAGTTGATCACATGCGTCAGATCTGTAACATCCAAACCTCGTGCTGCAACATCTGTAGCAACTAGAATTTGAAGAGTTTTATTTCTGAATTTTTGCATGACCATATCACGTTGAGCCTGTGACAAATCACCGTGCAGAGCATCTGCATTATAACCATCCTGGATTAATTTTTCTGCAATATCCTTGGTTTCTCTACGTGTTCTGCAAAAAACAATACTGTATATATCAGGATTGATATCTGCAATTCTTTTTAAGGCAGGATAGCGGTTTCTATCTGAAACTAAATAGAATTCATGGCTTACATTTTCGGCTCCGATATTCTTTTTCCCGGCTGATATTTCAACCGTATTATTCATATAATTTCTAGCGATAGCCTCCACTTCTTTAGGAAAAGTTGCAGAAAATAATAGAGTTTGTTTAGAGTCGGGAGTTGCTTCCAGAATTTGATCTAATTCATCTTTAAATCCCATGTTAAGCATTTCATCTGCTTCATCTAAAACCAGCCATTGAATATTTTTTAAATTCAGCCTCTTTCTTTTTATAAGATCAACGGTTCTGCCAGGTGTTCCCACAACAATTTGTGCACCTCTCTTTATTCCTCTTATCTGATCTTCAATGTTTGCTCCTCCATAAACAGCAATAACATTTAAACCTGACATGTTTTTTGAGAATTCTTCAATATTTCTTGCAATTTGAATTGCCAGTTCTCTTGTGGGAGATAATATAATAGCCTGTGTATCTTTACTTTTAAGGTCTAATTGCTCCATAATCGGTAAAGCAAATGCAGCAGTCTTTCCTGTTCCTGTTTGCGCAAATGCTTTTAGATCGTCTTTTGAACTTAAAATTTGTGGTATTGCTATTTCCTGTATTTCGGTTGGGTTTTCGTACCCTAACTCTACTAAAGAGCTAACGATGGCCTTGTTTAGACCAAGATCTTTAAATATCGACATATATTTTTCTTTGTAAAACTCTATCTGTAGTGTAAAATATTGAATTACAATTAAATACAGTTTTTTCGTTTTTGAGTTTGCAAAAGTACAGCTAATTTATTGAAGTATACCATAAATTGCTATTATTTAGTACTTGCCTAAAAACTCCGTCTTTGATAAGAAAATCTTAAGAATGAGTCTTCGAAGTTTTGATAATCAATAGTTTACTATTGTAAATGACTGATTTTAAAACAGGAGTAATGAAATTATTGGGCTTTTCCTACTAAGATTATTTAAGGCTTTTTAGGTGTTTTTCAAAATAACTATCATTAAAGAATAAAAACCCATTTTTAATGGTTCCCTCTTTATTTATGATAATTGCCCTGTCCATATCTCCACTAAAAAGGGGATAACATTCAGAGTTTTTTGCGATAGAGAATTGCGTGTTTGAAGGTAAATTTTTTGCGGAAATAAATTTTTTCCAATCGGTGTTATCTTTATTTCTTTCAAATCCTATGAATAATACATCCGGGTATTTCTTTTCCAATTTACTTAATTTGCTATTTAACTTATTGGCTTTTGTTGTATCCGTTGGCCAGAAGTAAATGACAGTTTTTGAATTTTTTGTAAGATCTTTGATCATTATTTCATTTCCTGCATTGTCAATACCATGCAGATCAGGTAAAGTATCACCTTTTTTTAATTTGTATTTTTGATATATGGCATGCTTGATCTCATTATTGAATTCTTCATTTGAACAATTAGAGTAATAAAAGTCCTCAATTTGTTTAAAATCTTCTTTTGACAACCAGTCATCCGATAGAGATTTCCATAAACTACTGGCCAGAAATTCATTTCTCAGACTTTCAATTTTGATCTTATCATTAACAATCCTCATGAAATTTAATTCAACATTACCGTTTTTAGGATTCTCTAATTTTTCACTAAAAGCCAGATTGTACAAATGAACTCGTAAAAAACTTGTGTATGGAGCGTAGAACAATAAGTCCTCATCATTATAATCTATATCCTTTCTATAACTATAGAAATCATTACTTAATTTAGTAAATTCTTTTAAATGTAAATGTCTTTTATGGTTGAAGGGATAAAATTCTTTAAACAAATAATAAGGACAATAAATACCTGTTTTAGCTAAATTATCAAAAATAGGAGAAGGTTTTTTTCCCTCTTCTACAAGTAGCTCATTATATGTAGCAAGTTTTTCTTGAATACCTGATTTGATCAATTCTGAAAATTGTTCTTCCTCCAGATCATATTTGTATTTTATATTTTTCTCTGCTTTTTCCTGTTGTAAGTATAAATTGATCAGATAATTGTTTTTAGCGCTTCCTCTTCCACTAAAAATTAGTGATTCATCAAAATCCCATGTATTTAAATAAATAAGTAAACTATCTTTTGGTTCAAGATAAAGATATTGGTACTCTGCACCATGCTTAAAAGTATATAAACCAATTTTAATAGAGTCTAATAAAAACCTGAATTTTTGATTAACATCAATCTTTGCAGAATCAACGATCTTTTTACCTGAAAATAAATAAACATATGGCTCTTTTGGGTTTTTAATTTTACCTCCAAAAAAAGTTGTATCTCCTTTATTATCAGTTGAATTGCAACTGAATAAAAGAAAAATAAGTGGTACTAAGTAAACAAATGGTAAGTAGTTCTTTTTCAAATTTTGCACATTATACACGTTAAACAAATATAGTTATATCATTTCTTAGCGCTTGTTAATGTCATGTTAAAAACCTACTTGTAAAGGTTAAAGTATTTGTTCAAATCACAATATTTAAACCTGTTTTTAACAGAAACAGGTTAGGTAATTTTTAATTATATTGTTTTTTTATCTTTCATATTGACATATTTAAGTACTTTTGCAAAAAATTTAAAAAAAGCATGTTAGCAGTATCAAATTTATCAGTACAGTTTGGAAAAAGAGTTTTATTTGACGAAGTAAATACAAAATTTACCCAGGGGAATTGTTATGGAATTATTGGAGCAAATGGTTCAGGGAAATCTACTTTTTTAAAAATTATTGCTGGAGATATTGACCCTACTTCAGGTTCAGTACATTTGGAAAAAGGAAAGCGAATGTCAGTTCTTTCACAAGATCACTTTGCTTTTGATGAGTTTCAGGTTTTAGAATCGGTAATGATGGGTAATAAACCATTGTTTGATCTGAAAAAGAAACTGGATGAGATATATGCTAAACCTGATTTTTCGGAAGAAGATGGAATTAAGGCAGGAGAACTTGGAGCAGAGTATGAAGAGATGGGAGGATGGACATCAGAAAGTGAAGCAGCAAGTTTATTGTCATCTGTTGGGATAAAAGACAACATGCATTTTGTTTTGGTGAAAGATCTGGATGGAAAGGCAAAAGTAAGGGTTTTGCTGGCACAGGCATTGTTTGGTAATCCTGATGTATTAATTATGGATGAGCCAACCAATGATCTTGATTTTGAAACAATTACATGGCTGGAGAATTTTTTAGCAAATTATGATAATACAGTGATCGTTGTTTCACATGACCGTCACTTTTTAGATGCAGTTTGTACACATATTTCTGATATTGATTTTGGTAAGATGAACCAATATTCAGGTAACTATACATTTTGGTATGAGTCAAGTCAATTGGCTGCAAAACAAAGAGCCCAGCAAAATAAGAAGGCTGAGGATAAGAAAAAAGAACTGGAAGAATTTATTCGTCGTTTTTCTGCAAATGTTGCTAAATCAAAACAGGCAACTTCTCGTAAAAAAATGATTGATAAATTAAATATTTCTGATATCAAGCCATCAAGCAGAAGATACCCTGCTATTATTTTTGATCAGGATCGTGAAGCCGGGAATCAGATCTTACATGTTGAAAATTTATCAAAAAGTATTGATGGAGAAGTAGTATTTAAGGATATTGATATCAATCTTGCAAAAGGTGATAAAGTTATGCTTTTATCAAGAAAGTCAAGAGCTGCTACTGCTTTTTATGAAATCATTACAGGAAATAATAAACCTGACACAGGTGATTATAAATGGGGTGTTACAACAACCCAGGCTTATTTACCGATTGAGAATTCGAGTTTTTTTGATAATGATCATTCTTTAGTTGATTGGTTACGTCAATATGCAAAAACAGAAGAAGAACGTGAAGAAGTAAATATTAGAGGGTTTTTAGGTAAAATGATCTTTAGTGGTGATGAAGCCCTGAAGCAAAGTAATGTGCTTTCGGGAGGTGAAAAGGTTCGCTGTATGCTTTCACGAATGATGATGACAAGAGCCAATGTATTATTGATTGATGAGCCTACAAACCATCTGGATCTGGAATCTATTCAGGCATTTAATAATGCATTGAAAAATTTCAAAGGAACTATTATTTTCTCTACACATGACCATGAATTTGCCCAGACTGTGGCAAACAGGATCATTGAAATTACACCAAAAGGAGTAATTGATCGCTATATGACCTTTGATGAGTATTTAGATAGTAAAAAGATCAAAGAGTTAAGAACTAAAATGTATTCATAGGTTACTTTAACCTTTCACCGGGGATTATTTTTACAACAGATAGATTAGCCGGTGAGTTAGACTTGGTAAATATTAAAACATTTTTCAATACCCCATTATCCATCCTTTCTTGGGTGAAATTTTTCTACAACAGTTTTTAAAAAACTTCTGTCCAGATGCATATAAATTTCTGTGGTCGTAATACTTTCGTGACCAAGCATTTGCTGTATTGCACGTAGATCGGCTCCATTTTCTAACAAATGTGTTGCAAAGGAATGGCGCAAGGTATGCGGACTTACATTCTTATCAATTCCGGCTTTTTGTACCAGATCCTTTAGAATCATAAATACCATATTTCTGGATATTTGCTTTCCTCGTCTGTTTAAAAAAAGTGTATCATTAAAACCTTTTTGAACCTGGATATGTATTCGGATATGATCTTTATATTGGTCAATTAATTTGATAGTGAAAGTATTAATAGGAACAAATCTCTGTTTGTCTCCTTTTCCGGTTACCCTGATAAATCCTTCTTCAAAAAAAAGATCGGATATTTTAAGTTGTATCATTTCACTTACCCGCAAGCCACAACTATATAAGATTTCAAGCATTGCACGGTTTCGCTCTCCTTCTGGTTTGCTGAGGTCAATTTGTGATATGATCTTATCAATATCTTTTTCCGATAAGGTATCGGGTAATTTCCTTCCTATTTTTGGAGCTTCGATAAGATCTGTTGGATTCTCATTTCGATATTCTTCAAAAATAAGATAATCAAAAAAATTTCTCAGTCCTGATATCAATCTTGCCTGTGACCTTGCATTTAATTGTTTGGAAGATTCATAGATAAATTGCTGAATATCATCACTATCAATACTAAAAGGATTTTTATCAATTTCATTGTTATTTAAATGCCTTATTAATTTGTTGATATCATTGCTGTAACTGCTAATGGAATTCAATGAAAGTCCACGCTCAATTTTAAGGTAATGTTGATAATCTTTTAAAGTATTCTCCCAAATCATAATATTGTAAAATAATTCAATGAAAAATTAAATTCAACTTCATAAGTCTTTGCGTAAAATTATAGTATTTTTGGAAATCTAACTTATATATTTTACTAAATTTAAAAATATGAAGATTGTCATTATAAATGGTCCAAATTTGAATTTACTTGGTAAACGCGAGCCTGATATTTATGGAAGTTTAACTTTTGAGACTTATTTTGATCAGCTTAAAGAAAAATATCCCAAAATTGAATTGGAATATTTTCAATCAAATATTGAAGGAGAGATCATTGATAAATTGCATGAAGCTGGATTTTCGTTTGATGGTATTTTATTGAATGCCGCTGCCTATACACACACGTCCGTTGGAATAGGGGATGCTATTAAATCAATACAAACACCTGTGGTTGAAGTGCATATATCAAATGTATATCAAAGAGAAGAATTCAGACATCAATCATTTATTTCACCTAATGCAAGTGGAATTATTGTTGGATTCGGCCTGAAAGGTTATGAACTTGCACTCCTTTCTTTTTTGAAGGATTGATTCTTTTGTCTGATTATAAAAGATAATTATTTACCAAAAGGTAATTTTTATCAGTTTATTTTAATTTTCATTTTTTATTTTTACAAATCAAATTTTAAGCATATGATCTTAGTAGCAGACAGTGGTTCAACAAAAACAAATTGGATAGCATTAGATGAAAACGGAAATACCGTTTTCAAAGTTGATACAAAGGGATTAAATCCTGCAGTTTTTCCAAAAAAAACATTGTATAATCGAATCGTTAAAAAAAATGAGTTATACCAAGTTAAAAAAGAAGTTAATAAGATATATTTTTATGGAGCCGGATGCGGAACTGAAACAGCAAGGGGTTATTTAAAAGATGTTTTTGGAGATATTTTTAGCAATGCTGATATTGAAATTTATGAAGATACCATTGCAGCAGTAAAATCATTACAAACGGATAAGCCGGGTATTGTTTGTATCTTAGGTACTGGTTCTAATTGTTCCTATTTCGATGGAAAGGAAACACATCAAAAAATTATATCATTAGGTTATATTATAATGGACGATGCAAGTGGGAATTATTATGGAAAACAAATTATAAGAGATTATTATTTTAATAAAATGCCTAAAGAACTCGCTATAAAATTTGAAAGCAATTATGATCTAAGTCCGGATACCATTAAAGAACGATTGTATAAACTCGATAGTCCAAATACTTATTTAGCAGAAATAGGAAGGTTTTTGATTGAAAATAAAAAGAGTGATTATGCTCAAAATGTGATTAAAATTGGTTTAAGATCATTTATTGAAAATCAGATCTTACAATTTGAAGAGAGTAAAAAAGTTCCAGTTTATTTCGTTGGTTCCATAGCACATTTCTTAAAGGATGAAATTGTGGAAGTTTTCACTGAATACAATTTAAAATTAGGTAAAATCGTACGCCATCCTATTAACACGCTGGCAATAAGCCATTCTCAAAATAGTTGATTATGCAAATAGCAATAATTTCCCACGATGGGAAAAAAGCCGAAATGGTTCAGTTTTTAAATGAACACAAAGAATTGCTGGCTTCAAAAAAGATACATTTGGTTGCAACCGGAACAACCGGGTCAAAAGCAGAAAAAGCCGGATTCAATGTTGAAAAACTTTTATCAGGACCCCTAGGAGGTGATGCTCAAATAGCAGCCAGAGTTGCTGAAGGCATTGTAAAAATGGTATTCTTTTTTAGAGATCCGTTAGAAAAACATCCTCATGAGCCGGATATCTCTATGTTGATGCGTTTATGTGATGTATATGATGTGCCATTGGCAACAAATCCTTCCACAGCAGAGCATTTGATAAGAGGAATTTAGTGCTTAACAAATAAAAATGAAATCAGACGAGGAATATTTTCCTGGTTTTTTTTTGGATAATTATCAAAACTCTCGATCAGTTCTTTGCACAAAAAATTATTTTCAGATGCCAGTTTGAAATATGCTGAAATTTGATGGGTATGACTTTTTACCAGTTGATTGTCAAATTTAGCCTGACTTCCTAAAAATTGTTTAAACGGGTGCAATTCACTAATAAATAAATAACCACCCGGTTTAAGTTTAGCATTGGCACTTTTAAAAATAAATGCTAGATCTTTTATGTGTTCTAATACCAAATTAATGGTGATCAGATCAACGTTGTGTTTTGAAAAATTCCATTTATTTGTGATGTCTGCTTCTATGAATTCTACATTAGCAGAGGTGATTTTTTGTTTTGCTATTTTAAGCATTTCTGGTGAAAAATCTATAGCAATCACATTCTTTGCCTTTTTACAAAGCCAATTTGTATTTTTTCCGGTACCACAGCCAATTTCCAAAACAGTTTGAAATGATAATTTGGATAAAACCTTTTTTGTTACATGGAAATCAAGATCTCTTGTTTTGTTATCATTACTATCATAGATCTTTGACCAGGATTTGTAAGATTCTTTTACACTGTTCATCTTAGTTTTTAGTTGTTATTTTCATAGTCAGATTATTTTATTGAATTTTAAACAATGATATAATACTATAATGATTCAATAGGTTGTGTTTTAAAAAAAATGTGAACTTTGTGCAACTTTGTAAAAGCCTTTGTGGTTCCTTTGTGTAATAGCCCTGCCCGTCCGTTCATGCGGGTATTTCGCAGAGTTACGCAAAGAAAACACAAAGTTTCTCAAAGAAACTTTTGAGCTCCATGTAATATCCAAGTACTTAAAATCATAATACTATATTATTCTAAAACAGAACCATTCAATAAAAAAATGTCATGAGCTTACATCTAAAATTAGAATTTCCATTAACCATTAACCATTAACCATTAACCATTAACCAATTCATTTCATTGCAATTACTGATATCTCAACATTTACATTTTTGGGTAATTTTGCAACCTGAACAGTTTCACGGGCAGGTGCATTTTTCTCATCAAAGAATGAACCGTAAATATTATTTATTTTGGTGAAATCATCCATGTTCGAAATAAATATAGAACTCTTTATCACATGATCAAAATCCATTTCAGCGGCAGCTAAAATTGCTTTTATATTTTTCATTACCAGTGAGGTTTCATCCTCAATATTACCTGTTACCAGATTTCCATTGTCGGGATCAATGGCAATTTGACCCGAAGTATAAAGTGTGTTGTTTACTAATACAGCCTGACTGTATGGACCAATGGGTGCCGGAGCATTTTTTGTTTCAATGATTTTTTTCATAAGGATCTAATTTTAGTCTAATTTATTGTAAATATAATAACATTTAGGTTTAGAGTTTATTTTGTAGTTTCGCAGGATAAAATAAATCACAATAAAATGAAAAATAACTACGTAAGCCGATTGCTATTGCTCACTGTTTTAGCGATTGGTATATTGTCTTGTAATACGAAGCAAGAAATGAAAAAAGAAATTGCAGAAACTGCAAAAATTCCGGGAATTGTTCTGGAGAACATGGATACATCGATAGATCCGAAAGATGATTTTTACAATTATGTGAATGGTAACTGGGTGAAAAACTCTAAAATACCCGATGATGAAACCGGTTGGAGTGGTTTTACAATTTTACGTAAAGAAACTAGAAATGATATGTTAGCTATCATGGAGAAAGCCCAAAGTTCTGGTAAATATAAAGAAGGAACCGATCAAAAGAAAGCGGTTTTGATCTATGAATCAAAACTAGACACTGTTGCAAGAAATAAAGCAGGAATTGATCCAATAAAACCAATTTTGGATGCAATCAATGGTATCAATAGTATTAAAGATATGCAAACTGTTATGGTAAAAACAGCAGGTGTTTCTGATCCGTTTTTTGGAATAGGAGCAGGGCCAAATTTAAATAACAGTACCATGAACATAGCTTGGATCGGTACCGGTGGTCTGGGACTTCCCGATAGAGATTATTATACAAATACAGATAAAAAATCAAAGGAAAGAAGACAGCAGTATAAAGATCATATCATAAGAATGTATAAATATATTGGTATTGATGAGTTGCAGGCAAAAAAGAGTGCTGATATGATCTTGAAACTGGAAACAGAGTTGGCCGTTCCAAGATTGACAAAAGTAGAAAGTAGAGATGCCAGAAGGTATAACAATCCACGAACGATTGATCAACTTAACAAAATGACTCCAATTATTGACTGGCATAAATTCATCAATGATTTGCCAGTTAAAAAAGATATAGATACTGTATTGGTTGCCCAGCCAAAGTATATGAAAGCTCTTCAAAATATCCTAAAAAAGACTTCTATTGATGATATCAAAACAATGATGACATGGAGCACATTAAATAGTGCTGCCGGTTATTTAACAACAGAAATTGAGAAAGCAAATTGGGATTTTTACAGCAAAACTTTGTATGGTGCAAAAACTCAAAAACCAGCTAATGAAAGAGCACTTGCTACAGCTAACGGATCAGTAGGAGAAGCTTTAGGCAGATTATATGTAGATGCTAAATTTCCGCCGGAAGCAAAAGAAAAGGCCGAAAAAATGATTGCAAATGTAATCAAGTCATTTCAAAACAGGATCAGTGTTTTAGATTGGATGAGTGAAGAAACGAAGAAAAAAGCGATTAGTAAACTGGATATGATGACCATTAAAATAGCTTATCCTGATAAATGGAAAGATTATTCCGGAATGGAAGTAAAAGAAGGTAATAGTTTTGCCGAAAATATGTTGGCTGTTTCTGATTGGAATTTAAAAGATAATTTATCAGAAATTGATGAGCCGGTTGATAAAACCAAATGGGGAATGTCTCCTCAAACTGTGAATGCCTATTTCAACCCAATTAGAAATGAAATAGTTTTTCCTGCAGCTATTTTACAACCTCCATTTTATAATTATACTGCAGATGAAGCTGTAAATTATGGAGGAATTGGTGCTGTGATCGGTCATGAAATATCACATGCTTTTGATGATTCAGGAGCAAGATTTGACGGTGAAGGGAATTTAAAAAACTGGTGGACAGATGAAGATCTTGAAAAATTCACAAAAAGAGCAGATGCACTTGCAGAACAGTATAGTGCTATTGAAGTATTGGATGGTGTTTTTATCAATGGTAAATTTACCTTAGGTGAAAATATTGGAGACCTTGGTGGAGTTTTAGGTGCTTACGATGGCTTACAGTTATTCTATGCAGCAAATGGAAGACCGGAAAATATTGATGGATTTACTCCCGAGCAGCGATTTTTTATGTCATGGGCAACAGTATGGAGAACATTAACCCGTGAAGATGCATTAAGAACAAAGATCAAAACTGATCCGCATTCACCTGGTAAAGTAAGAGCTGTACAGCCATTAAAAAATGTAGATGCATTTTATAAGGCATTTGATATTGTGGAAGGAGATAAGATGTTTGTAGAGCCGGAAAAACGAGTTAGAATTTGGTAGTTTTAAGTTACGGATAAAATAAAAAACCCGATGGTAAACATCGGGTTTTTTTGAGTTAAGAGAGCTTGTGGTCATTAAAAATATACATTCCAAATTCTTTAGAACACCTTTTTTGGCATATTTTAAAACGGAAAATTCTACGTTTCCCTTCCCAATTTTGGTACACTTCCAAACGGAATTTTATGCCATTTTCAATTGGAAATAGTGGCACATCTTGAAACGTTATAACTATCCTTTCTAAAAATTAATTTTCTTCATTCTTTTTATTGGGAAATACCTGAATTTTTGAGGAGCTTTCAATTGCTTTCATGGCTATGTCTTTTACATTAACTTCTGCAACATTGGCTTTATCGGTAAGTTGTTTTATAACTTGTTGCATTTCTCCAATTTTTTCTTTTAGAGAAATAATAGTTTGTTCTTTTAATTTTAATTCACCCTCATTTTGCTTGGCAATTAACTTGCTCTCAAATTCATTCTGTATTTTTAGTCGTTGTTCAACTTCCTTCTCTTTGTTGATAAGTTCTTTTTCAAGTTTTTTAGGAAACTCTTCATTATTTTTTCTCAATACCGTAAGTTCCTGTTCGGTGCTTTTCAGATTAGATTCACGGTCAGACATATCTTGCTCGAAAGCAATTTTTTTCTCTTTAAGCTCTTTTTCGAGTTTAGCTTTTTTTGATTCATATTCGTCTTTTTCTTTTTGTCGATCTGTCTTTAATTTATACTGATACTCCTCTTCTTCGCGTTTACGTGTTTTTTTCAGTGTATCGGTAGTTTCCTTTTCATCATTTAAACGATTTTCTTTTTCCATCCGCCATTTTCCCCGTAGCTCATTCATTTCATTTTCAAATGTATCCCTAACCGCTTTCATTTCTACTTCAAATTTCTCTTTTCCCTCTTTTTGAGCTAAAAGCATTGCTGCAAGAGAATCGGTCGTGGCAGTTAACGAATAAATATCATTTAGGTTCTCTTTTTCAATCGAGATAGCCTCCCTAAGATCTTCTAATTTTTTAAATTCTTCAAGTAGTTTACCCTCTAACTCGTCAAATGATGAGCCTACTTTGCTTTTCAAGGTTGAAATTTCAGAAACAATACCCGACTCTGATACTTTTGCTGATTTCATGATCTTTTCTTCACGTTGTTTTTCTTCTTGCACTTTTTTTGGCACTTCAGCTTTTGCATTCTGAACTCTCTTTAATAGCTCATTGTAGGCAGCCATTATTTGTGCCTTTGTGTTTTTTGTTGATATTTCTTGTTCCATAATAATGTTGGTTTTATTTTAAAATTTATATAATTCCTGCTTTTCTAAATTCATCTTTCAATGCTGGTAAATTGGGTTTATGATTGAATAATTTTGTTGTTAGTTTCATGGTCTTTTCTCTTTGATCCGGAATTTGATTAGCATATTTGATCCAATTGGCAATTTCTGTATAAGTATGACGACTTCTTTTTGAATTGGTCATCAGAGAATTGATATGTTTAAGGATTTTTTTAAATACAAATTCAGGATAAACGTTTTTAATGGTATCTAATATCTTTTCTGATGAATTCCATAAGCTGTCGAGTGATTTTACAAGAGGTTTTATTTTTTCAAATTCTCCATCCTCTTTAAAAATAAAGGCTTTTAGCTCTGTATTATATTTAAGACCTTCAATAAATCTTTCTTTTTCATCTTTTGAGAGCAACTTTTTTACATTTTTGTAGTACTTTATTTTTGAAGTCAAAGTGCAGCATTGCAAATTTACATCAACATAAAAACGAGAGTCGTCTTTTGCTAAAATATGTTGTTGAACAGAAATGCACCAATATGCTTTATTATTGGCAAATAATTTTTTAGCCGTTTCTATATATTTTTGATGTTGATTGGCTTCAGTATAGTAACTAAGCAACTCTTCAGCTACTTGTTTGTCTGTTATATACAAATGCAGGGCAAGATTCTCCCAATCGTTATGGCTGCCTGTTTTTTTTATCAAAGCATTCGCAAATCCAGGAAAATATGTTGAATCAATAGATGTTATTTTATCCAATAGTGGAATGGCATTTTTGTCTGATACTTTGTTGATCAATGCAATCAGAAAATATTCAAAAAAATGAATAGATTTGGCAGAGTCTTTTTTTTGTGAATCAAAATATTTGAAAAACTGTACAATAGCGTTAATAATATGATTGTCAGTCAGGTGTGTAACTTCCATTTTCCTGGTAGTGAAATCTATCCATTCTCTTAACTTGGTTTCAATCAGGTAGTCGTTAACTGGTTCAAGCACATCAAAAGGATTGTTGATTCTAACATCTGTAGCAGCTCGGTAAAAAGCTAAAAAGTCAACTATAATAATAATAATATTCCCTTGCAATAAATTTTCAAGTATCTCATTCTCAAACCCACCATAAGCTTCTTCTATTTCCTGTTCAGCCATACTGTCGTATGCTTCCCATTCCTCCATATAACCACTATGTGGAGCGACATAATCCTCCCAATCAAATTCTTCAAGATTAAGAGCTACCATTGATTTTATAAATTCTTTATATGCCAAATTGACTTTATTTGTAAATTCGGTAATATTAGTGCTCTTGGCCGGAACATTAGGTACAACAACCGGAATAGATTCTAAAAACTTTTTTCGTAAAGCCTTATCGCTTGTAAGAAGATCCTTTAGAAACCCAATTTTAATCGAATTTTCTATTTGTTCAAATAATTTATCAAAATTCATAGGCTGATTTTTTGTTTTAACCTAAAAAAAAATGTTTATGCGCTTTAACTTTTTTCATTGCAAAAACATAAATGTAACCGTTAAGAATAGTAAAAAGTTTATCAGAACTGGGATTATATCTTTCTGCTTCAATTCTATTAATGGTATAAGCTTTAAACCCGATAATTTTTCCAAGGTCATCTTGACTCATATTTCGTTTGATTCTTGCTTCTTTTATTTGTAAAGAATATTTTTGAATAAGTTCAAAATCTTTCTCACGTACCATAAAATATAATATTTTATACAAATATAGGAATAAAAATTAATTCCATTTAGGATTATAAATAACTGGTTGTGAATTGATTTCAAAACTGACTTTAAGAGATTCACGTACACTATAATATAAAATTGAAAAGGATAAAGAATGGTGAGTAAAACTGTATTTTCAGCTTGTAATTTGCAAAGGTGTAGAAGTAATTGGCGAGACAACTCTGGTTATATATTTCTCATAAATATATTATTTTTATTAATTAGTCGAACTAATCCCAATTTTTTCAGCAGGATCTAGGTTAAATACCTCGACCCTTGTGTCGATTCCTATTAAT
>JAOZTG010000161.1 GCA_029939235.1 Flavobacteriaceae bacterium | reverse complement strand
GAAATTGCCTTTGTAAATCAATGTGCATCTACGCATTAACTTGTTGTTTTTTTTAGAGAGTTATTTTATCAAGGCTATCCGTTGATTTTTGATCGTTTTTTTAATTTTGTTAGTATCTCAATGTCTTTACTTCTTATTTTCCCTTCTCGATTTGGCGGACAGTTAAGAATTAAAATATTATCCTGTGCCGAAGCAATTTTATATAATTCAACCAATTCGTTTATGGGTTTAAATATGGTGTCGGTTGTATTGTAAAACCATCTCTGACTTATACACACAGTTGACTCCCAGGGCATATAGTATTCTTTTTTGTTGTGGGTAAATATTTTTGGATCATTTAACGCGGGTAATAAAGGGTCACCCAGTCTAAAATCACTTGGAAAATATCGGATAGGATAGCCTTCTTTTTGATCTTTAGGATAAACGGCGTGATAATCAGGGTTTTCAGGAAGTCCAATGGTCCAATTAATACCAATCTGACATTCTGGTTCTCTCGACTTTATTGTTTGGTATATTTCTTTCAAAGGCCACCGATGATTTGCTTTAGTCCAGCCACCATCAAACCAAAATTCTACAATAGGAGTGTATTTCTCAGTTATGTCAATCAATTCATTTAACTGATTTATCATGTAGGTGTTATATTTTTTATCAAGAAGAGCATTTTCTGTGTATAAGTGAGGGTGTTTATCTCCATTTTGGTAGTCATTGCCATTTTCCTTTCTATCCCATAGAGAATAGTAAAGACCTAAACCGATATCATATTTTTTGCAGGCTTTTGCAACAGATTCAACAACATTAGTGGTATTTCCAGAATTAGCTACATCATATTCGGTAAACTGACTATCCCAAAGGCAAAAACCATCATGGTGTTTTGTTATTAGAATAACATATTTCATTCCTGCATCCTTTGCTGTTTTAATCCATTGCTCAGCATCGATAGAAGTAGGGTTGTAGGATGATGCAGGTTTTGAACCATCCGTCCATTCCATATCATGAAATGTATTTATTCCAAAATGAATAAACATTCCGTATTGCCGTTCAATCTGTTTTAGTTGTGCTACATTCGGTTTTGTTGAAGGCACAGGAAGAATCTCTTTTTTTGTACATGAAATAACTAAGTTTCCAAGAATTAGTAGTAAAAACAAATATTTCATAATTCTTATTTGATGATTAACCGGTGATTATTTTGTTAAAACTTTTACATTTTATTTTTGTTTTATAAACTCAAATTCAGTAAAAAAGAAATCAGGATTTGGGACATCAATATGTAGCTTCTCTACTTTTCCGTTCTTGTCCAAATCAAACCAAAGTTTTCCTTCCGGGAGGGAAGATAAATTGGTGTCAAATCTAAAAGTAAATATCTGATGGTTCCAGTGTTTTAATTCTGCTTTAAAAATGGGTGATTTTTCCATTGAAAAATACAGCTTTCCATTATTAGCATAGACCTTTACATCACCATACATTTTGTCGGTATAAACTCCTGTATATTCTTTATAATCAAGATGTTTGTTGTTAAGTTTTCCTCGTTGACTTTCATTTTTGATATGATTTACATGAGCTGTACTATCTTGTTTTTGCTTATAAGTCAGGTAATGAGCACTCCAGTCTTTTCCATTAGTTTTATTTGCAAGAAGTACATCTAAAGTCTTGTTCATTATTGCACCCGGTGCCCAGCTTAAACTATTTGTTAAAATAATAATTCCAATGTTTTTATCAGGAACAAAGGTTGATTTTGAGATCATTCCATCATATCCACCACCATGTCCAACAATTTTATAGCCCTGGTAATCCTGGATAGACCATCCTAATCCGTAAGCCTTGAAGTTTATGTTTTCACCATTTTCATTCACGCTAAAATTAATATATGGAGTTGTCAATTTATTGAAAGTATTTTTGCTAAAATATTCCTTGCCGTTTAAAGTCCCTTTATGCAGATTTAATTGCAACCACTTTGAATAATCATTTACAGATGAGATCAAGGCTCCTGCAGGAGCAATATTATCCCAGTTCACCCATTTTAATTCTATGTTTTTACCATTTTCATAAAAATAGGGAGTTGCTACATTTTTCACTTTCGAAATCTGATCCGTAGAAACTAATGTCCTGTTCATTTTTAAGGGTGTTAAAAAATGATCGGTTACATATTTGGCCCATGACATATCAGTTGCTTTTTCAATGACCATCCCGGCAGCTAAAAAACTAATGTTTGAGTATCCAAATCGGGTTCTGAAATCAAATTTTGGTTTTAAATATTGCTGTGCAGATATTATTTCTTCCGGAGTTTTCGTTGTTGCATACCATAATAAATCTCCACTAAAAGTGGCCAACCCATTTCTGTGACAAAGCAGATCTTCTACAGTTTCGTTCTGTGTGGTGTAATCATTATAAAGCTTGTAATATGGTAGATAATTAATTACTTTATCAGAGAATTTTAATTTCTTTCCTTCTGCTAATTGTCCGATTGCAGTTGCTGTGAATGCTTTAGAATTGGAAGCAATTGCAAACAAAGTATTTCCATCTACTTTAGTTTTTTTAGACAAATTAGCATAACCATATCCTTTACTAAAAATAATAGAATCTCCTGTTGTTATGGCAATTGCCATTCCGGGTATATTCCATTCAGCTAAAGATTTTTGGTAATACTTGTCTAAAATTTCTAATTGCTCTTTGGTTTGAGAAAAACCAATTGTAAAAAATAAAAAAGCAAGAGATAAGGGAATTAATCGTTTCATCTAATTTTAATTTTGTGATAATGTAGTAAATAAAATAAGCACACGAATTCAACTTTGCAAAACTCAGCGTTTCTTTTGGGTAACTTTGCGATATAACTTTAACACAAATAAAAAGAAAGAGCTTGCTTTGACAAAGTAAGTCAATTATTTATACATCAAATATTTCATTCTTACTTTTTTAAATTTCTCAACATCTTTTTGCCATGTAGCTCTAATTTCTTTAGCAGTCATACCTGATTCAATTTGTTGCTGTAATTTTAAATTCCCTGCATGAATGGTAAATGACTTTCCGAAGAATTTCTTATCCTTTGGAGTTTTATGATAAGCATCCACAATTGCCGAAACATCTACTTTACTCAGTTTTGGAGTTTTTGAAAGATCTACACCATAACACAATTCTCCTTTGAATTTTGGATTTTTAGAACCAAAATTTGGTTGAGGTGTGTAATTAAAGTCTGCTTTTGGGAAAAATGGTGCGCCATATCTTTGAAACTGAAATTCTGTTCCTCTTCCTGCATTGATAATTGTCCCTTCAAAAAATCCCAGGCCCGGATATAAATTGATCGATTTATCATTTGGTAGATTCGGTGAAGGCCGGATAGGTAAGTGATATGCAAGATCATGTGAATAGTTTTTTAATTCGATAACCGTTAGATCACATTGAATACCGTTTTTCAACCATTTTTCACCATTTACCATTTTTGCATATTCACCCATGGTCATTCCATAAACCAGTGGAATAGGGTGCAAACCTACAAAAGATTTATGTTCTATTTCAAGTGTTGGACCGTCAACAAAATGTGCGTTTGGATTTGGTCTGTCAAGTACAATTACCGGTATATTATTTTCAGCAGCAGCTTCCATTATATTACTCATGGTTGATATATATGTGTAAAACCTTACTCCAACATCCTGGATATCAAAAACAATAATATCAATGCCCTTCAACATGTCAGGAGTTGCTTTTCTTGTTTTTCCATGCAAAGAAAGAATTGGCAATCCTGTTTTTACATCCACATCATCTTTGATATGCTCACCGGCATCTGCTTTTCCTCTAAAACCATGTTCCGGAGCAAAGACTTTTACAATATTAATTTTATGCGACAATAACGTATCAACTAAATGAACATAATGACTTTTAACTTTTGACTTTTGACTTTTGACTTCAATAACGCTAGTCTGATTAGCAACAATTGCAACTTTCTTATCTTTTAAAAGAGGTAAGTATTTCCCTGTTTGATTTGCAGCTGTGATGATTGGGCTTATTGTGATCTTTTTTTCATTACTGGCAATTTGTGTATTAGAGATAGTATTTTTTTTATTCTCTTTACAGGAAGTGAACCCAATTATAAAAACAAACACTAATAATTTAGATACCGAATTATAATACTTACTTTTGAACTGAATTAAATATTTCATAAACTTTGAATTTCGAATTTTTTATTGCAAAACGGATAATAGCTGCAAAGAAACGCAAAAATAGCGTATCTTCTCCTATTATAAAAATTTCTATCCTTGCAATTGCTATTGGTGTCATTGTGATGCTGTTTTCGGTTGCAACAGGAGTTGGTCTGCAAAAGAAGATAAAGGAGAAAATATCAGGGTTTAACGGTGATATTCAGATAAGTAAATTTGATGCAAACAACTCAAAAGTAACAATCAATCCGGTAAGTAAAGAGCAGGATTTTTATCCTGATTTTTCAGGGGTTACAAATGTTAAAAAGGTACAGGTTTATGCAACAAAAGCAGGAATCATTAGAACACCCAATGAATTTGAAGGAATTATTCTAAAAGGAGTTGATCACGACTATGACTGGTCATTTTTTAAAGAATACCTTGTTGATGGTAAAATTCCTGTCATTGATCAAAAAGTATCAAATGAAGTATTGATCTCCAATATAACAGCCAGTCGTTTAAAACTAAAAGTGGGTGATACCTTTCACATGTTTTTTGTAAAAGACAATCCTAATAAAGCTCCAAATTCACGTAAATTCTTGGTTTCCGGAATTTATAATTCTGGTTTTGAAGAATTTGATGAGAGCCTGTTAATTGGTGATATCAGGCATATCCAAAGAATTAATAAATGGGAAAAAGATGAAGTGGGTGGATTTGAAGTTTTTATTGATGATTTTAATGATTTGCGCGAAACAGGATTTGAGGTTTACAATCATATTGATCCATCCTTAAATGCATATACAATTTCAGAAAAATATCCTGCCATATTTGAATGGTTAAAACTTTTTGATACTAATATTGTTGTAATTATTGGTATCATGATCTTAATTGCCGGTATCAATATGATTACTGCATTACTGGTTCTGATATTGGAACGTACTCAAATGATCGGTATTTTAAAAGCAATGGGCAGTAACAACTGGAGCATTCGAAAAATATTTTTATACAACGCTTCATATTTAATAGGCAGAGGTTTGCTTTGGGGTAATATCATTGGAATTGGTTTGCTCTTGATCCAAAAATATTTTGGTGTTATTTCGTTAAATCCGGAAACTTATTATGTAAATCAGGCTCCTGTATTTTTAAGTTTGACACATATTATTTTCATAAATGTGGGAACACTAATCTTATGTTTGGCTATGTTGATTATTCCTTCCATTATTGTAAGTAAAATAAGTCCGGTAAAAGCAATAAAATTTGATTAGTGAGGCTTTGATCTTAAAGATTTTGAAATCAAATAGTCGAACTAATCCCGCTTATTAGCTGGATATGTCTTGAATATTTCTTTACTTTGCAGCCTGAAAATCAATTTAGCAAATTAAACATTATAAACTTTTTTTTAGAATGAAATACGATATTATTATTATTGGTAGTGGTCCCGGAGGTTATGTAACAGCGATAAGAGCAGCTCAACTTGGATTTAAAGTTGCGATTGTTGAAAAAGAAAACCTTGGTGGAATTTGCCTTAACTGGGGATGTATTCCTACCAAAGCATTATTAAAAAGTGCGCAGGTTTATGAGTATTTAAAACATGTGGATAGTTATGGCTTAAAAGCTAAAGAAATTGATAAAGATTTTTCTGCCATAGTGAAACGAAGTCGTGGTGTAGCAGAAGGTATGAGCAAGGGAGTTCAGTTTTTATTGAAAAAGAACAAGGTTGATGTAATTGATGGTTTTGGAAAGATCAAAGCAGGCAAGAAAGTTGAAGTAACTGCTGCAGATGATAAAGTTACAGAATACAGTGCTGATCATATTATTATTGCAACCGGAGCGCGTTCACGTGAGTTACCATTTTTGCCAATTGATGGTAAAAAAGTAATTGGTTATCGTGAGGCAATGACTTTGGAAAAACAACCTAAAAGTATGATCATCGTAGGTTCAGGAGCAATTGGAGTTGAGTTTGCATATTTTTATAATTCTATGGGAACCCAGGTTACTATTGTTGAATTCTTGCCAAATGTGGTGCCTTTAGAAGATATTGATGTGTCAAAACAGTTTAATCGCTCCTTAAAGAAATCAAAAATTAAGGTGATGACCAATTCAAGTGTTACCAAAGTGGATACTTCAGGAGATGGTGTGAAAGCAACTGTTGAAACTAAGAAAGGAGAGCAAATTTTGGAGGCTGATATTATTTTGTCTGCCGTTGGAATCAAGTCAAATATTGAAAATATTGGATTAGAAGATGTTGGTATTGTTACCGATAAAGACAAGATCTTGGTGAATGACTTTTATCAAACCAATTTACCGGGTTATTACGCTATTGGCGATATAGTTCCCGGCCCTGCACTGGCGCATGTCGCTTCTGCGGAAGGAATCACTTGTGTGGAAAAAATCGCAGGATTAAATACAGAATCTATTGATTATGGTAATATTCCGGGTTGTACTTATGCAAGTCCTGAAATTGCCAGTGTTGGTTTAACTGAAGCACAGGCTATAGAAAAAGGATATGAGATCAAGGTTGGTAAATTTCCGTTCTCAGCATCTGGTAAAGCATCTGCAGCCGGAGCAAAAGAAGGATTTGTAAAAGTGATCTTTGATGCTAAATATGGTGAATGGTTAGGTTGTCATATGATTGGAGCAGGGGTAACCGATATGATTGCAGAAGCTGTTTTAGGAAGAAAACTGGAAACAACAGGTCATGAAGTATTAAAAGCAATTCATCCACACCCTACTATGAGTGAGGCAGTGATGGAAGCTGTTGCTGATGCTTATGATGAGGTGATCCATTTGTAAAATAGAATTGAGTATTTAAGTGTACTCAAAAGTTTAAAACTCTCTTTAATTTTTTAAGAGAGTTTTTTTATGGTGCTAAAAAAAAGTTGCCCTTGCGGGCAACTCCTTATTTTAGAATGAAGCATTTAAAGATCTATAAAAATTTACCATTTTCATCTGTCTTTA
>JAOZTG010000160.1 GCA_029939235.1 Flavobacteriaceae bacterium | reverse complement strand
ATTTTTTTTAAAAAATATGATTTCCATCATTTTTTTAAAGGATATTCTACCTACTTTTGTCCTGAAACAATTGTTACACATAAAGATCACTCATCTTTAAAAATAGAAGGATGGAAATAATAAAAAAAGCACAGGCGGGTTCATTTGAATCAAGTGATATTTTAATTCTTATAGAACCTTTGAATAAAAAAACAGGTCGTAAAATAGAAATTGACTCGACGGTAATGAAAGAATATGGAGATAGCATTAAAAAGCTTATTGACAACTGCTTAGACACATATCAGGTTCAAAATATACACTTGATCGCCAAAGATAAGGGCGCATTGGATCTTACTATTTCAGCCAGACTAGAAACAGCTCTTAAAAGAGCTAGTCAACAATAGAATTTCAACTTTTTTATAATCATATTCTTTATCATGAAGAAAAAAAGAAGAACAATGTTATACATCCCGGGTAATAATCCGGCAATGTTACAACAAGGCGGGGTTTATGGAGCCGATAGTTTATTACTGGATCTGGAAGATGCTGTTGCTATCAATCAAAAAGATGCTGCACGCATTTTAGTAAGAAATATCCTTAAAGAAATTGATTTCTATGATGCCGAAATATGCGTAAGAGTAAATCATATTGATACTCCTTTTGGAATGAAAGACCTGGAAGAGATAGTACCACTTCAGCCTGATGCTATTCGGTTTCCTAAAACCGAAACTCCTGAAGAACTGGGAAGACTCATTGAAATTATTGAACACATTGAAGATAAACATGGTCTACCACATGATAAAATGACCTTACATGTGATGATCGAAACAGCTCTGGGCGTTCAAAATGTATTTGATATTGCAAAACTTTCTAAACGTGTAGATGCCATTACCATTGGGGGTCAGGATCTTACTGCTGATATGAATATAACGAACAACAGAGATGGATCCGGAATTGATCTTGCCAGAAAGATGATTGTAATGGCAGCAAAAGCGAATAAAATTGATGCTATTGATACCGTTTTTGTAGATATAAACGATGATGAAGGATTAAGAAAAGAAGCCGAATATTCAAAAAATATCGGTTTTACCGGAAAAGCAGTGATCAATCCACGTCAAATTGATATCATCCACGAAGTCTACCAGCCAACGCAAGAAGAAATTCGAAAAGCATACAAAATCATAAGAGCTTTTAAAAAGAATAAGGAAGCTGGTATTGGTGTTTTTTCTGTCGATGGCAAAATGGTGGACGCACCGGTAATGGCACGTGCTGCTTATGTTCTGGAACTGGCAGAAATTGATTTTGATTCGATTTAACCTATTTTTTTATAATTGATAAAAATTTAAACAAGTGAAAAATACCATAGGACGAGAAGTTCCGGTAAACATAGAAGGCTTTGGAAAGACAGATATGTTCATTGGTGCCTGGGAAAAACTTAAAAAAGGATGGATGGATGAAATCACCATTCCACCACCTAACAAGGCAAAAATGCCGCATCAATGTAAAAGCTGTATGGACTTAGAACAGGCGATTACCCGTACCAGTCCTAAAAATGGTATGACCGTATCGTTTCATCATCATTTGCGAAATGGGGATAATATACTTGTCAAAACCATTGAAATTTTGGCAAATATGGGTATTAAAGATATTACCCTTGCTGCTTCTTCATTAAACCAATCACATGATTCCCTTTTAAAATACCTGAAAGATGGTACCATCACAAAAATATGGACATCAGGATTAAGAGGGATTTTAGGAAAGGAAATATCCAAAGGAATATTAGATAAACCCGTGATCATACATTCGCATGGCGGACGGGTTAGGGCCATTCATACAGGTAAAATTTTAGTTGACCTGGTTATTATTGCTGCTTCGGCTGCAGATGAAGAGGGTAATGCAACAGGATCGCATGGTAAATCGGCATTTGGATCTTTAGGCTATGCCATGATCGATGCTCAGTATGCCAAACAGGTAATCGTAGTAACGGATAATATAGTCGATTTTCCATGCATTCCTATTTCTATAAGTCAGAATTTTGTGGATTACGTTGTAAAAGTTGAATCTATTGGAGACGCATCACAGATTGCAACAGGAACGACCCGAATTACCAAATCTCCTTTAGACCTACGGATTGCAAAACTTGCTGCTAATGTAATAGAGCATTCCGGATTTTTCGTTCCCGGATTTTCATTTCAGGTTGGTGCAGGAGGTGCTTCTCTGGCAGTTGCCAAATTTATTCGGGAAAAAATGACCCAACAAAAACTCAAAGGAAGCTTCCTGCTTGGTGGAGTAACTTCCTATATTGTAGATATGCTGGAAGAAGGTCTTTTTAAAACTGTTTTTGATGTACAATCGTTTGATGCTGCTGTAAGCACTTCTATTCTTAACAATAAAAATCATATAGAAATTCCGGCAGGCTTATATGCAAATCCGTTTAATTGTGGTTGTTTGACCAATAAACTGGACGTGGTAGTTCTTGGTGCGCTGGAAATTGATACAAATTTCAACGTCAATGTAATTACCGGTTCTGATGGTACTATCCGTGGTGCATCAGGAGGTCATAGTGATACTGCATCGGGAGCGAATCTAACAGTTGTAGTTTGCCCGTCATTTAGAGGAAGAGTAGCTATCGTTAAAAAAACAATTCATACAGTGGTAACACCAGGTGAAACCATCGATGTTCTGGTTACGGAAAGAGGTATTTGTGTCAATCCAAACAAACCTGAACTGGAAGAGCGGTTGATCAAAACCGGATTGAATATTAAGAAAATAGAAGAGCTGCAAAAAGAAGTAGAATCTATTGTTGGTGTAGAAAAAGAGATCGAATTTACCGATAAGATCGTGGGAGTTGTGGAATATAGAGATGGTACGATTATCGATGTGATACGACAGGTAAAACCCTAATGAAGCAATTAGATCTAACATTATCAAAAGTGCTGGATGCTCGTGAGAATAGAGCGCTGCTGCGAACAAATATTGCAAATTCAGGTTTCAAATCTTTGAGTTTGACATTAAATATTCCGGGTTATCCAAAAAGCAATCAGCTTTTATCTAATTTCTTTACAGATATTTTAGCTGAGTTATTAATTTTTTTACAGGCAAACAGAATATCTACAGACTCTAAAAAAGAGATTTTAAGAACAGATGAAGCCGGTAACTTTTATTTAGTTCCACTTTTGATTCAAAATTCCGATATACTGCACATAAAACATCTGACAGAAGTTTTTGAAGAAAAACATAAACTAAGCAGACTTATCGATGTAGATGTTTTTAATCTTGAAGGCAAACCCATCAGCTCAGGAAAAGAAAAGCCTTGCTACTACTGTGGTAAATATTCTGCCATTTCCTGCATGCGAAATAAAAGACATACCTATAAAGAAATCAGAAGTAAAATTCTTGAGGATATTACTACATTTTTAAAAGAAAAACGTAAAGAAAAGCAAATCAATAAGATTTGCAGTCTGGCTCAAAGAGCTTTACTTTATGAGATTTCCATCAGTAACAAACCCGGATTGGTTTGTTTTGAAGATCCTGGAGTTCACACAGATATGAATTTCTTCACTTTTTTAAATTCAAGCTCTGCACTACTGCCATTTTTCAAAGAGTTTTGTGAACTGGGTTATGATTTTCAAGGTGAACTGGATAAAGTTTTGCCTCAGATTCGTGAAATTGGATTACAGGCAGAAAAAATAATGTTTATATCTACAGAGCAGATAAATACCCATAAAGGAATTATCTTTTTATTCGGAATCAGTTTATTTTCAATCACTAAAATTTTATCTGAAAACAGAACTTTTACAGATACTGAATTTCAGAATATAGTCAAAAAGGTTGGGAAAAATCTGGTAAAAAATGAATTAAACCATTTAAAAAATCCTCAAACTCATGGTGAAAAAGTATTCAATAAATATGGTTTGCAAGGAGCTGGAATTAGGCATGAAATAGAAAATGGACTACCTACAATTTTTCAAACAGCTATCCCCTATTTCTCTGAGAACTTACATTCGGAAGTTTATAAAGATCAAACAAAACTTCAGAGAATTTTATTACAAGGATTGTTACAGATCATGACAGTAAATAACGACACCAATATTTTGTACCGAAGTAATTTAGAGACACTAAATCATATTAAAAAAACTGCAAAACAGGCTATTTCAGACCAAAATATTTATAAAAAATTATATGATTTTTGTAAAACCAATAAAATTTCACCTGGAGGATCAGCAGATCTGTTAGCGGTTTCGCTACTTTTACATTTTATAAAGGAATTAGCAGCCAAAAAGGTATAGATCCCGCTATGGAAAGCGGGATTAATTCAATTAACAAATTATTTATTTCGTCTAAAAACAAAATAAATAATTTGAGTTTTATTAATAAAAACAGAGTGCAATGAGTTTTGAAGATACCGATTTCAGACAGGAAATTTTAGATCTGGAGAATCCTTTTGATGTAGAATTAGTCAGTGATTTTTTAAAGAATCTGGAATTTGATTACCATACCAATGAGGTTGATCTAACAATGATCTTGTATAATTTAAATAATGAAATTATAGGAACAGGATCTGTTAGAAAAAAAACATTGAAATTTGTTGCTGTTTCAACAAAGTTTAGAGAGACAACTGCTTTTGCCCAGATCGTAACATTTTTAACCAATAAAATTTTAGAAAACTATAAGCAATGTTTTGTATTTACAAAACCATATACTTCCAGGCTATTTGAAAGTATTGGATTTTCGCATATAGCAACAGCAGAACCTCTTTTTTCTGTTTTAGAATTTGGTTATGAAACCATCCAAAATTATCAGGAATATTTAAAAGAAAATAAGATAAAAACCAAAACAGATCAAATAGCTTCTATCGTTGTTAATTGCAATCCTTATACTATTGGTCATCAATATTTGATTGAAAAGGCTGCTGCAGAAAATGAGCTGGTTTATCTTTTTGTAGTCAGTGAAAATCTATCTGTATTTCCCTTTGAACTGAGATGGAAAATGATTAAACAAGGTATTTCACATCTTAACAATGTTAAAATGCTATCCACCGGATCTTATATTGTTTCGGGAGCAATTTTTCCTCACTACTTTTTAAAACAGGAATCTACTAATCTTATTTCGGAAAAACAGGCAGAAATTGATGTAAAGATCTTTGCTAAATACATTGCTCCGGTTTTAAATATAAAAAGGAGATATATCGGGACAGAGAATTACTGTTTAACTACATCTGCCTACAATAATGCCATGAAAGAGATTTTACCAAAAAAAGGTGTTGAGGTTATAGAGGTAAAAAGAATTTCAGCAAATAATAGCGATAATTTTGTTAGCGCCTCTAAAGTAAGAAAAGCAATAAAAAACAATAATTTACAAAGTGTTATAGATTTTCTACCCCTGGTAACAAGAGATTTTTTACTATCAGATACTTCTGAAAAGATTAAACAAAAAATTATAAAAGGAAAGGGGAGACATTGAATTGATTGCCTTTTCGTGCAAAGTTTAAAATCATAAAAAACCTCTCGACTGCGCTAGAGGAGACAAATGTTCAAATAACAATATTCTATATAAACATCCAGTAAATTCCGATTATAATCGCAAAAAGTCCGCCTGCAAGTCTAACCCCTTTAAAGAAATCTTCATTGTGTTCTTTCTTTGCCAAAGAAGCAATTTTTCCGATAACAAAAGCATAGGTTGTCATGGCAATAACAGTACCTAAAGCAAAACCAATGATGTATTGAACAGCCGCAAAAGTTGAATCGAGACCTAAGATAGGTAAGAACAGAATAAAATGAGCTACACCTGCAAGACCATGTAAAACTCCCACACTAAAGGAAGTAAAATAACTGTGTTTGATTGCCTTACCATGATCGTGGTGATGTGCATCATGATGCTGATGCTGATGAGAATGTTTGTGAACTACCGGAGCCTGTTCACTATGAACGTGCAAATGTTTATGCTTACTTTTTTTATGAAAAACCTGATAAAAAGCCCATACTCCAATAAAGATCAGTACAAATCCAACCAATTGCTCACTGTATTCTGATATTCTTTCAATAGGAATAAATTCTTCAAAAAGTATAAATAAAACTCCAATAAGGCTCATGCCCAGCAAGTGACCCAAGCCCCAGAAAACGCCGACTTTCCATGCTTTTTTCTTTGACTCAATAGCAAATGGTGTTACGGCTGCCAAATGATCAGGACCAGTAATCACATGCAACATGGCAGCCAGAAGACCTATAAATATTGGAAATTGCATATTATTTTCTTAAAAATTTAAATGTATTGCATTCAGTCAAAAAAGACAAATAAAAGATCAAAAAATAGCATCCCAGTAATCAACTGTTTTATAAACAAATAAACCGGTAAAGATCAATGCTACAACAAATTTAAGACCTGTAGATGCTAAAAACCCAAGGAAGGATCCAACAGCACCCTTGATGGCTTTATGAAAATCCATATGATCATGAATCAATTCACCTATAAAAGCTCCAAGAAAAGCTCCTATTAAAAATCCTAATGGTATTGGAACAATTAAACCAATGATCAATCCAATAGTGGTTCCTATTGCTCCAAATTTTGTTCCTCCGTACTTTTTTGTTCCCATTGCCGGGATAATATAATCCAATACCCAGATTAAAATTGAGATCGCCAGAGTTATTCCTAAAAACGTATAACTCATAGGCACAGCCTTTGTTAAGTACAGTAATAATAAACCAAGCCAGCCCATAATCGGACCAGGTAATACAGGTAAAAAAGAGCCAGCAATTCCCAAAAGAGTTAAAAGAAAACCTGTAATTATTAAAAAAATATCCATGAATTAGATTTGATGCAAGATACTGAAAATGTTTTGTGTATGTTGTTTTGAACTTATTCATCTGATGAAATTAAAAAACCCTTATTTTATTCTTAGTCAGGGTTTCATTTAAAATGAAACCCTGACTCTCTGTCTGGAAAGAAATACAATTAAAAGAAATTTATTTAACTAAAAGGTTAGTTTAAACTAAATAATTAGTTATATTTGTATTATTAAACTAAAACATTAGTTGAAAATGACGAAACAATTAACAAAAGCAGAAGAGCAATTTATGCAGGTTTTATGGGACTTAAAAGAAGCTTCCG
>JAOZTG010000036.1 GCA_029939235.1 Flavobacteriaceae bacterium | reverse complement strand
CGATGCGTGATATAACAGATACTCCTTTATTTATACGTTTGAATGCAAGAATGCGTGGTCCTGAAGGTGTTCCTGTTGGTGTTTGCAGGCGAATTACAATTAGCAACTTTAATGTTTACGATGTGGGAGGTCGTCCTAAATCACCCGAACTTGGAGCAGCAATGATCATGGGTATTCCCAATTATTATATTGAAGATTTAACATTGAGTAATATTCGAATCTATTTCAGAGGAGGAGTTTCGAAAGATGCTATTGATAAAGAAGTTCCTCAAAATATCGATATGTACCCTGATCCTTACCGATGGGATTCTATACCGGCTTACGGAATGTATTTTCGGTATGTAAAAGGCTTGAGAGTGAACAATATTGTTTTACGCTATATGAATAAAGATGAACGTCCTGCTTTTGTTTTGGATGATGTGCATGATGCAAGTTTTTTTCATATTGACGCTGAACAAGGAGTTGATGCACCACAATTTATTCTTAAGAATGTTAGTAATATTTCTATTCATGAAGTAAATGGAATAGATGATATGAAATTAGATAAAGTGGAAAAGAAAGAACTTTAGGGACATATAAAATTTCAGACTTATGAAAAAATTATTACTATTTGCGCTAATGACCTTACTTATTTCATGTAATGACAAACAACAACCTGTAACTGATAAAGACACAGTTTATATAGATAAACCTTTTGAGCAGGAGCATCATGAAGGCTTTCTTATCAAAAATAATGATGCTGGAGCTAATGATGTCAGAGCTGTTCAACCGGACAGCAAAAACAATATTTGGATTGCAACTAAAGTTGGAGTTTATCAAAAAGAAGCAACATCTCGGAAATGGCAATTAATGATTAAGGGATTAGATAAAGGACCTGCCTATGATGTGGAAATAGACAATTACGGAAAAATGTGGATTGCAACTTGGAACGGAGTTTATTCTAATAAGTCAGGTAATTTAAAAAAAATAGAGGGATTAAAGCCTCCAATAGCAAAAGTAGTTAGTGCAAAAGAAGGAGTTTATGCATTAGGCCCTTATGGTATTTGGTTGTATAAAAATAACACCTGGAAAAAGAAAAACTATGCTATAGCGAGAAGTATTCGTGTGGCTTTATCAGATAATAATGGCGGTCTTTGGATTGGTACAGATGTAGGGCTGTATTATTGCAAGGATGAGGAAACAACGGTTTACAAAGAAAATGACGATCTTATCAGTGCATATGTTACCGGGCTGGATTTTAGTGATACGGGTGAATTATGGGTTGGCGGTATGGGTGGTATTACCATTAGAAACAATACCGATAAAATAGGTGAAAAATTACCTAAGGATGGTATCACCAATGCAAATGTAAATGTTGTAAAAAGGTCGCTGGATGGTACCATATGGGTTGGAACAAATTATGGGATTACCAGATTTACTCCGGGAGAAAAAGAATATTCCGTTCGTTTGAGTAGGCGTTGGTTGATGCATGATGAGGTCAGAGATATTGCTTTTGACAAATACGGAAATGCATGGATTGCTACGGCAAATGGAGTGAGCTCTATTAAAAAAATGAAAATGACCCTATCAGAGAAATCAGATTTCTTTTATACTAAATTGATCCAACGTCATGTTCGTGAACCATGGATCGTTGGAAGATCTAAATTGACAATTCCCGGAGATACAACTTCGATTGTGCCTGAAGACGATGATAATGATGGAGAATATACTTCCATGTATCTGGCAATGGAATCTTTTCGGTATGCCGTAACCCAAGATCCGTTGGCGAGAGAACGTGCAAAAAAAGCATTTGATTTTTTGCGCTATTTGCGTGAGGTGACAGAAATTGATGGTTTTTTCGCAAGAACAATTATACCAGTTTCCTGGGAAAGATCTCATGATATGGATCGCACTTATACACCACAAGAATTGGCGGAAGAAATTATAGCCAACCCAAGACAAAAAGCGGTAGAAAAACGTTGGCATGTATCTAAGGATGGAAAATGGAAATGGAAAGGAGATACCAGCAGTGATGAGCTTTGCGGTCATTTATTTGGCTATTATTGCTATTATACCTATGCAGCAGATGAAAAGGGAAAAGAGGCTGTAGCCAATCATTTCACTAAGATCATGGATCACCTGATAAGGAACGATTATAATTTAGTTGGGATAGATGGAAAGCATACCAAATGGGGTGTCTGGTCACCGAAAATACTGAATCATGATCCGGAATGGGCTCCGGAAAAAGCATTGAATTCTCTGGAATTACTCTCTTTTTTGAAGTTTACCTATTATATTACAGAAGACGAAAAATATCAAAAGGAGTATTTGAAATTGATAAATAAAGAAGGCTATTTGGAGAATATAAAAGCTATTCACACAACTAATCCGGCCTGGGAAACATATTTTGATATTTATATGGCTTTATATGTTTATCCCCCGCTTTTAAAATATGAAGATGATCTCAAGATTAAAAAAGAATATCAGAACAATATTGATCAATGGTTCAATAAATATAAAGGTACTAACAGCCCCTTGGTGAATTTCACTTATAATTATCTTCGTGGAGGAAATGATGAACTGAATAATTCTGTATTTTTCCTAAAAGATGCACCACTTGATCTTGTTGATTGGCAAATAGATAATGGAAGAAGAGAAGATCTGCAAGTAGTTCGTAAACCCATTTTAGAAGATATACAGGTTGCTGAATTGAGACCTCCGAGTGAGTTAAGGACAATCCGCTGGGACAGGAATCCTTATCATGCAAAAAGTGGTAATCCGGCGCAGGAAAGAGACCCTGTGTATTGGCTCCTGCCATATTGGATGGGACGATATCTTGAATTAATTAACGAGAATTAAAAATGAATAAAATACTGAAATTAAAATCATTACAAATAGGATTATTAATATTAGTTAGTATTACACTTGGTAGCTGTTTCGATAAGGAATTAAATTTTGTTGCAAATGATTATACAGTTCTTGTGGATCCAATGATAGGAACCGACTGGAACGGGCATACTTTTCCGGGAGCAACTGTACCAAATGGTATGGTACAACTAAGTCCGGATACAAAAACAAAAACATGGAACAACTGCTCGGGTTACCATTATGCCGATAAAAGTATCCTTGGTTTTAGTCATACGCATTATAGTGGAACCGGTGAAGGTGGTGGAGCCGACATCTTGTTTATGCCTACAACAGGCGATATTATACTTAAATCGGGTGAGGATTTTAATATTAACGATGATGATTATACCTCAGCTGCTTCAGTTGACAGGAAAAGGGAGGAGATAGATACACAGGAGGCTTATGGTTCAAAATTCTCACACGATAAAGAAACGGCATCACCTGGTTTTTATGCTGTGTTTCTGGAGGATTATCAGGTTCAGGTAGAGCTCACGGCAACAAAAAGAGTAGGAATACATAAATACACATTTCCAAAAACAAAAGAAGCAAATGTGATTCTGGATCTTGTAAGTGGAAATAGTGATGTACCGGATAGTTTATTTATCTCGTTAAATGAGAAAGAAATTTCTGGTTACAGAGCTGCAAGTGGCGCTTTAGATGGTAGTAAAACTATATTTTTTGTCGCTAAATTTTCAAAACCATTTGAGAGTTATGGCATCGCAGTGGATGATAAAATACGGCAAGATCTTAAAACTGTCAAAGGAAAAAATGTAAAAGCATATTTTAGATTTACTACAAAAAAGAGTGAAGTGATCTTACTAAAAGTGGCAATTTCAAGTGTGAGTATTGATGGAGCAAGAAAAAATATGAAGGCTGAATTACCAGGTTGGGATTTTGAAAAGACACGAAATGATGCTAAAGAAAGCTGGAACAAAGAGTTAAATAAAATACAGGTTGAAGGAGGGACCAAAGAGCAACAAAAAGTGTTTTATACAGCTTTGTATCATGCGCTTATACATCCAAATATTAATATGGATGTGGATCGAAAGTATAGAAGTGCCAATGGGAAAGTCTATACAGCTACTGATTTTGATAATTATACAACTTTTTCTCTATGGGATACATTTAGGGCTTTACATCCTTTACAAACCATCATTAATCCGGAAAAAACCAATCAGTTCATTAAAACATTTATTGAGCGGTATGAGCATTCGAATACAATGCCTATGATGGAATTCTCAGGAAATGAAGCAGCTACAATGATCGGATATCATTCTTTGCCCGTTGTTGCTGATGCTTATGTAAAAGGTATAAGGGATTATGATGTAAAAAAGGCTTTTACCGGAATGAAGCAATTAGCCAATGGGCCAAGAGATGGTAAAGATTATTACTTACAATATGGTTTTATTCCTTATGATCTAAAAGGGCAATCAGTATCCAGAACCTTAGAATATAGTTTTGATGACTGGTGTGTGAGCAGACTTGCGGTTGATTTTAATAAAGAAGAAGATGATCATTATAATCAGCGAGGGCAATTCTATCAAAATCTGTATGATAAAGAAACAGGTTTTATGCGACCAAAAAGCAGTGAATATTTATGGTTTGATGATTTTGACCCAATGGAGATCAGTAATCGTTATACCGAAGCAAATGCTTATCAATATACACCATCTGTATTTCAGGATATAGAAGGATTGATCCATTTAATGGGAGGAGATAAGAAGTTTGAAAAATGGCTGGATAACAATTTTACAACGGAAATGAATTTGTCTAAAATGCATATCCCAGATGTTACAGGATTGATCGGTCAGTATGCACATGGAAATGAACCAAGCCATCATATAGCTTATTTATACAATTATGTAGGTGCAGCATGGAAAACACAGGCACGTATACGACAAGTTCTTACAACTCTTTATTCTGCAAAACCAGATGGAATTAGCGGTAATGAAGATGCAGGTCAGATGTCTGCCTGGTATGTTTTGAGTGCGATGGGGTTTTATTCTGTTACACCGGGAATGGATTATTATGTAATTGGATCCCCTTTATTTGATAAAGTGACTATTCATCTGGAAAATGGTAAACAATTTGAAATTATTGCTGAGAATAATAAAATAGATCATCCTTATATTCAATCGATTACCTTAAACGGAAAGCCGTATCTTAAATCAATTTTAAAACACTCAGATATTTTAAATGGATCGAAATTAGTGTTTAAAATGGGGAAAGAACCTAATAAACTATGGGGAAAAGAGAAAGAAAACCGTCCATATTCCATAAAATATGAATCTGCTTCGATGGCTAAAGTTAAAACCGCAGGGAATATATTTTTGGAAAGAACCATGATATCTCTCTTTAGTGAAGATGAAAATGCTGTAATTCATTATACATTAAATGGTAAAGAACCCAGTGTTTCTTCACCTGAATATATAAAACCTTTTACAGTTAAAGAAACATCTGTTTTAAAGGCAAAATGCTTTGCAGAAGGATTAACCCCTGGATATACCTTAACTATAAATTTAATGAAGGTTGGGCTGACTCCTGCACTGAAAGTGAGCAATAGTAAACCCGGACTAAAATATGTTTATAAAGAAGGATTTGGCAGTAACATTGCGGAACTTAAAAAATATCCGGTAAAAGATACAGGTATTATCAAATCATTTAATTTAGATGCCATTAAAGATGCAAGAGCTTTTGGATATCAATATGAGGGATTTTTAAATGTACTGGAAGATGGTTTATATTCTTTTCTGTTGGAGGCCAACGATGGAGCCATTTTGTATATAGATGGTAGGGAACTGATCAATAATGATGGCGGACATCAATCTCAGGCCCTGGCTACAAAAACGGGTCTAAAAAAAGGATTTCATCCTATTCGAGTGGATTATTTTCAGATGGGAAGAGCTAAGAAATTACGAATTGAATGGGGTCTTGAAGGTGCTCCTTTGGAAGAGGTATCTTCTAAGGTTCTATTCCATAAATAATAAAAAATAGCATGAACGAATTTAACTGGTTAGATATTATGATTATTGCTATATATTTTATAGGGATCATTTCGTATGGTATATGGGTTTCCCGAAAAATTAAAAATAGTGACAGTTATTTTCGGGGAGGAAGAAAATTTAACTGGTGGATCATGATGGGACAGGCCTTTGGAACCGGAACCCATGCAGAAAATTTTGTCGCTCAAACAGGTGCAAGTTTTCATGTGGGATTTGCTGCTATCTGGTATCAGTGGAAAAATATGATCATCACACCTTTTTACTGGTTGATCGCACCATGGTACAGAAGAAGTGAAAGGACAACAGTTGGTGAAATTGTAGTTGACAGATATGGCAATAATATGGGTTTGTTCTATTCTGTTTTTGCAATTTTATTTTTTGTTTTTGCACAGGGAGTTATGTTAAAAGGTGGAGGAAAAGTAGTTGCCATTGCCACAGGTGACCTGATCTCGGTGAATGCAGTAATTTTATCGATGACAGTGGCTTTTGTAATATATAGTTTTTTTGGAGGAATGGTTGCTTCTGCTTATTCAGATTTTATCCAGGCATTGATGATCATTGCCTTGTCATTTTTACTTATTCCGTCAGGATTATCTGCTGTTGGAGGTTTTGAAGGAATGCGCAATACGCTTCCTCATGATTTTTTCCAGTTGTTTAACGATAAGGTAAATATAGGTGCTTTTACAATTTTGATGCTTGCCTTAAATGGTATTGTAGGTATTTCTGCACAACCGCATATGGTTTCTATGTGTGCTACAGGAAAAACAGAGCGTGCCGGTAGAATAGGGCAGACCTACGGATCTTTTGTAAAGCGATTTGTTACTATTGGATGGGCTTTAACTGGTTTGATCGTTGCAGCACTGATCATCCAAAGTGGAAAAAGTCTGGATGATCCTGAAATGGCATTCGGATATGCAACCCGTGTATTGCTAGTTCCGGGTTTAACGGGTCTGATGGTTGCATCGGTTCTTGCAGCAAATATGTCGTCGGCATCAAATTTCATGGTAAATACGGGAGCCTTGTTTACCCAGAATATTTATAAGAAATATTTCAAAGCTACCGCTTCTGATAAAGAATTATTATGGATGGGAAGAATATCTGGTGTATTATTAACACTGATGGGCGTTGGGTTTGCTCTTTATATTGAAAATGTATTGCAGGGATTTTTATTTATCGAAACCATTGCTGCATTTATGGGTATTATGATCTTTGGAGGAAACCTTTGGAAAAGGGCAAATCGATATGGAGCAATATGCAGTGTATTTATTGCATTTGCCGTTTATTATTACTTGAATTACTTAGAAGCAGGCATCTGGCAATTTGTTTATAAATGGAAGCCTGATACTTTTGGATGGGCGATGTTAGCTGGTTTTACAGCATTTATTCTCGTTAGTTTGATCACAAAACAGGAAGATTCAGATAGAATTGAAAAATATTTTGATAACATGAACAGAGCTTCAGATGAAGAGATATCAAAAGTTGACGGTAAAAAACCACTGGCAGGAAAATTTGGAAAAGATTTGATTCTATTAGATTTCCCTGGTTGGTTTACAAAAGAACGATGGGAAAATTTTACTTCAAGATATCGTGAAGATTGGGTCGGGTTTCTCCTTGCCTGGATTTTTGTTTTGCTGTTAATATTTATTGCCTGGCTGGTGGTACAATTATAATTGAGATGAGTAATAAAAAGCAATCTTATTTAGATATTCAGGTGAATGGTTATGCAGGTGTAGACTTTAACCAAAATAAAATTACATGTGAAAACATGGAGTTTGCCTGTAATAAGCTGGTTGAAGATGATGTTGATGGCATATTTGCCACTATTATTACTACTGACCTTAAGGATATGGTCATTAGGATAAAACAGCTGATTCAGTTAAGAAATCAATCTTCTCTGATAAGAAGAATAATTAAAGGTATTCATATTGAAGGACCGTTTATCAATGCTTCTCCGGGATATCATGGAGCACATCCAATAGATGCTATTTTAAAACCGGATGTTGAAATAATGAAAGAATTATTGAATGCCGGAGATGGATTGGTTCGGATAGTAACGCTGGCACCTGAAAAAGATGATCAGAACAAAGTAACCAGATTTCTTGCGTCACAAAATATTACGGTTTCTGCAGGGCATTGTAATCCATCAATGGGTGAATTAGAATCGGCTATTGATGCAGGTTTAAATATGTTTACACATCTAGGGAATGGTTGTCCACAGGATTTACCACGACATGACAATATAATTCAGAGAGTACTTTCATTTAAGGATAATCTGCAATTATGTTTTATAGCGGATGGAATTCACATACCGTTTTATGCTCTTAAAAACTATATATCTATTGCAGGGATAGAGAATATTATCATAACAACTGATTCCATGGCAGCAGCAGGAGCAAAAGAAGGAAGATATACCCTAAGTAATATTAAGCTGGAAGTGGGAAAAGATCGCGTTGTAAGAGAACAGGGTAAGAATAATTTTGCAGGTTCTGCTATTGATATGAAATCTAGTTACTCAAATTTAATCAAGCATTTAGGATTGTCAGTGGAGGATGCTAAACAAATGACCTATTTTAACCCATTGAAAATTTTCAATACAAAAAAAGATAAATTATGGAGGTAATAATTTCAGAAACAAAACAAAAACTTGGAGCTGTAGCTGCTATAAGAGGAGCGCAGATCATTCAGGAAAGTATTAAAAAAAAAGGAAAAGCTACCATTATTGTTGCAACAGGTGCATCTCAGTTTGAAATGCTAAATGAGTTGATCAAAAAAGATATTGACTGGTCAAAAGTAACAGGCTTTCATCTGGATGAGTATATTGGGATGAGTGTTGAACATCCGGCTTCCTTTAGGAAATATTTAAAGGAACGTTTTGTTGATAAAGTTGGTCTGAAAAGTTTTTATTATATAAATGCCGAAAGTGATCCGGAAAAGGAATGTGAACGATTAAAGGAGATCATTAGTAAAGTTCAAATAGATGTTGCTTTTATTGGGATTGGTGAAAATGGACACTTGGCATTTAATGATCCTCCGGCTGATTTTGAAACAGAAGAACCGTATATTGTTGTAAATTTAGATGAGGATTGCAGAAAACAACAAATGGGTGAAGGCTGGTTTAAAACTTTAGAGGTAGTTCCAAAGCAGGCGATAAGCATGTCTATTAAACAAATATTAAAATCTGGATCTATTATTTGTTCCGTTCCGGATAAACGTAAGGCAAAAGCTGTTAAAGATGCGGTTAGTGGTATTGTTGCACCTCAAGTGCCTTCATCAATTTTACAGAATCACAACGCTACCTGGGTCTATTTAGATAAAGAGGCAGCTTCATTTCTTTAGAATTTAATAATCATTTGAAACATCAGTAAAAAATGTCAAAATCAAAAAAAATCGATCGAAGAAAATTTATTGGAAGGAGTTCAAAATTTATGGCAGCCGCAACCATTTTTCCTATGGGCTTGTCCTATCCAATTTCAGAGAAGAAACCTTTTAAAAAATTAAAAGTAGCCTTGGTTGGTACAGGAGGTCGGGGTTCATCTACCTGGGGTAAGGATCTCATCGATTCTTATAGTGAATACGTAGAAATGGTTGGTTTGTGCGATAGCAACTACAAACGTCTGGCAGTTGCGAAGAAAAGAATTGGAACCAATGCTAAAACTTATGAAGCAAAGGATTTTGATCTGATGATCAAAGAAACAAAACCTGATTCGGTAATTGTAACCACAATTGATAGTCAACATGAAAAATATATTGTAAGAGCCATGGAGCTGGGATGCAACGTTATTTCAGAAAAACCTGTGGCTACCGAAGCCGACCAATGTCAGCGAATAATTGATGCGGAAAAAAGAACTGGACAAAAAGTAGACGTCACTTTTAACGTCCGTTATATGATGGAATCGGATGCCATCAAAAAAATCATTTTATCTGGTGACCTGGGTAGAATTGTCTCTATTGATTTTCAGGAATATTTAGATGTAAATCATGGCGCTTCGTATTATAGAAGATGGCATGGTAAGATCAAAAACTCAGGATCTTTATTAGTTCATAAAGCATCACACCACTTTGACATGGTCAACTGGCTTATTGATGCGGAGCCTTTGGAGATAAAGGCAACAGGAAGGTTGGCTTTTTATGGAAAGAATAATGCCTACCGCGATAGAAATTGTCGCACTTGTAGTTTTAAAGATAAGTGTAAGTTCTATTGGGATATGACAAAGAGTAAAAATGCCATGGAATTATATGGGGCTTGTGAAGACGTGGATGGTTACTACAGAGATGGTTGCATTTGGGATAATGAGATTGACTCCTATGACACGTCGGCAGTAGAGGTTTTATACGATAATGGAACCATTTTAAATTATTCGATGAATGCCTTTATGCCTTATGAAGGACAACGTATTTCTTTAACAGGCGAAAAAGGCAGATTGGATGTTAGAATTTTTGCACGTCAGCCATGGGAAACAGATCATAGCATAGAATTGCGTTTGTCAAAGAATTTTGGTGAATCCAAATTATGGGGAATCACTCCACCAAAAGGAGGCCATGGTGGAGCAGATTCAAAATTGAAGGATACCCTTCTAAAACCAAACCAATCGGATCCATTAAAAAAACGGGCCGGTAGTCGCGCAGGAATATTATCCAGTTTGATTGGTATTGCCGCCAGGGAATCCATAGAAACGGGGGAAACAATTGAGATTTCTAACTTGATAAAATTTTAATAAAACAAATTCTTTATGATCAGATGGATCAAAGTTATACCGGTCATTTTGATAACAATATTCTCTGGATGTGACTTCGATAAAAAAAAGGAAGATCTAAAGAAGCCGAATATTGTTTTGATCATAGCCGATGATCTCGGTTATTCTCAGTTGGGATGTTATGGCAGTGATTATTATAAAACACCTAATATTGACAATCTGGCAAAATCCGGAATGAGGTTTACAAATGCATATTCCGCTGCTCCTGTTTGCAGTCCTACAAGAGCTTCGATAGTTACAGGAAAGTATCCCGCTAGGTTGAATATAACAGATTATATACCCGGGGATAAAAATAAATCTGAATTACTGGAAATTCCAAAATGGCAAAAATTCCTGCCATTAGAAGAGCTGACAATCGGAGAGGTTTTAAAATCAGAGGGTTATAAAACTGCCTGGTTCGGTAAATGGCATCTCAGTAAGTTCAAAAAACCTCCGTTAAGTGAGGAGAATAACCCTGAGAAACAAGGGTTTGACGAGTCATTTATTACCTATAAGCCAAACGTGGATGCACCATTCGAAGTGTGGCAAACTCCCGAAAATGACGGACATAATGTGGAAATATTGACAAAAAAATCGCTCGACTTTATTGATCGAAATAAGGAGAAACCTTTTTTTCTGGTCATCTCTCATAATACTATTCATGATCCATTAATGGAAAAAGAAAGTTTAATTGATAAGTACAGCAAACTTGAGGCTACAAATGAGCCGGAAAATCATGCAACAATTGCAGCAATGATCGAAACAATGGATAACAGTGTCGGCAGGATTGTAAAAAAAATAAAGCAAAATAAAATTGAGAATAATACCATCATAATATTTTATTCAGATAATGGGGCAAGGGATAAATATGCTAAACAGACCCCATTTAGAAAGGGAAAGGGCTGGTTGTACGAAGGCGGAATACATGTACCCCTCATTATCTCTTATAAGGGTGTTGTTGCTCCAAACTCTGTAAATGACGAGCTCGTTTCTTCGACAGATTTTTTTCCAACATTTTCTGATTTTGCATTGGCGGAACCGAAAATAAAATCAACTGTTGACGGACTTAGTATTAGGCCATTGCTTCTTGGAGAAAAAGTTGCTTTAAGGAAAAACCTTTACTGGAATTACCCTCATTATCACAGTTCAGGAATGAAACCGGCTTCTGCGATTCGTTCTGGTGATCTTAAACTTATTGAATGGTATGAGCCAAAATTACTGGGAGATCAAAAGGTCTATGAATTATATAATTTGGTGGTTAATCCCGGTGAAACTAATGACCTGTCATCAAAATTCCCTGGAAAAGTTAATGAGTTGAAGGTGCTGCTAGATGATTGGAAAATTGATGTAAGTGCTCAGGAACCGAGTATAAATCAGAATTATCATTAGAAATATTAAATTTGTTTATCTATCATTTAGCGCATACTCGAAAAACCAAGAGCACTATTTTTTGCCGACAAAGACGAATAATTGTAGATTTAATCCTTAAAGTAAGAAACTTTATAAATGGCAATATTTCAGAAATCAGTCATAAAAAAGTATCTGGACTATCTTGGCAGAATGCAAATTGACAAAGCGCATTTGAAATTCAGAAGTAATTATAATCCTGCTAAAATTGAGCAGATAAAAATACTAAAAGAAGAAGAATATCAAGATGGTTTTATAAAAGTTCCGGTATCGGGTGTATATACCTTATATTCAGAATCAAATGATGGAAGTTTATTGTATTTGGACGGTAAGTTGATAGTTGACAATGATCTGCATCATAAAGTTCAGGAGGGATTCAGTAAAACAGCCCTAAAAGTAGGCTGGCATTCTATAAAACTGGAATATTTTCAAATGGGTGGAGATAAAGCATTACGGGTTAGCTGGAAAGGGCCTGGATTTAATAAACAGGAAATTCCCTCGAATGTGTTGTTTCATTGATAGAAAAATTTTAAATGATTTTTGTAAAGGATTACTATACAATTAATTAAAAAAAAGAATTGTAAAATGATAAAGTATTTGAATAGTTCCCGTTTGAGTATGCTGGTGATAGTTTTATTTTTGTTTAGCTGTAAAACCGAATCTGTTAAAGAAATTGAAACTGATCTGGCATCCTATGTAAATCCTTTTGTTGGTACAGGCGGGAGTCAGTTGAATGGCCATGGAAATACCTATCCTGGTGCAACCTATCCATTTGGGATGGTTCAATTGAGTCCTGATAATGGGAAAAGCGGACCTTTATATTGCTCCGGTTATTCTTATAATGACGCTATTATTGCAGGTTTTAGCCATACCCACCTTAGCGGAACAGGTGCAGGAGATCTGGCAGATATATCTTTTATGCCTACAACGAAAGAAATCAAGGAAGAATATTTTCTCCAGCCGGATGATTTTATCAGTGATTATATCACAAAAAAAGGGATAAAACTTAATGAATATTATGATACCGAAGAAAAAGCACCTTCTTTTAAAAAACATCTTTTGTTAAAATATCTATCGGAATTTTCGCATGAGCAGGAACAAGCATCTCCCGGGTTTTATGCGGTAAAATTGTTGGAGGATGATATTGATGTGGAATTAACTACGACTGAATTTGTTGGATTTCATAAATATTCTTTCCATAAACCCGCTAAGGAAAATCATATTATCTTAAATCTTGGCTTTTCGATCAACCGGGGGAAACCAGTCAAAACATACCTGGAACAAAGAAGTCCTAATCAATTTGTTGGTTATCGTTTTACAGATGGCTGGGGAGGGCAGCACAAAGTGTTTTTTGCTCTGGAGTTTAAGGATACTCCAATTAAGTTCAGAACTTTTAATGTAGATAAGAAGCTTCAAAATAGTGGAGTGGTAGGAAAAGGAGTTCAGGGAGTGTTTACTTTCGATGGTGCTAAAACTAAAACAATTGTTTTTAAAGTCGGACTTTCCTCAGGGAATATAGAAGGAGCATTGGCTGATCTAAAAACGGTTGATAAGTACAACTGGGATTTTGAGAAAGTCAAAAATGATACAAGATCTAAATGGAATGAGATACTTTCAAAAATTAAAGTTACATCAGATAATGAAGATAAAAAGCGTATTTTTTATACAGCACTTTATCATGTATACTTGACTCCAAATCGCTTTTCGGATGTCAACGGTAATTACAAAGGATTTAATAATAATATGGAGAATGCAAAAGGTTATAAGCAGTATACTGTTTTTTCACTATGGGATACCTTTCGGGCTTTAAAACCATTTTTAGCAATCATGGAGCCTGAATTATATTCCGATATTGTAAACTCTATGCTTGCCCAATACCAACAAACAGGTGTGTTGCCATACTGGGAAATTGCAGGAACAGAAGGAGGATCCATGATCGGGTATCATTCGGTTCCTGTTATTGCAGATGCAATTTTAAAAGGAATTGGGAACTTCGAAAAGGACTTAGCACTTAAGGCAATGATCGATGCTTCTAATCATGACCGAAAAGGTTTGGGTTTGTATCTAAAATATCACTATGTGCCAACTGATCTTAAGGAAGATGCAACTGTGTCTAAAACGCTTGAATTTAGTTACGATGACTGGTGTATAGCACAGGTTGCTAAATATTTAGGTAAAGAAGATATCTATAAGGAATATATGAAAAGATCTGAATATTATAAAAATGTTTATGATCCCAATTTTAAATTAATGAGGGGAAAAAATAGCGATGGGAGTTGGTATGAACCTTTTCATCCAAGATTTGGAGAGTATGGAAATCTTCATTATACGGAAGCAAATGCATGGCAATATTCGTTTTTTGTTCCTCATGATACCGATGAATTGGTAAAAATAATGGGAGGTAAAGATGATTTTGAAATGATGATGGATTCTTTATTTACGCAAACCTCAGAGGTTTTAGGCAGATGGACCGAGGATATTGTTGGTAGAATAGGCCAATATGCGCATGGTAATGAACCAAGTCATCATGTAGGGTATTTGTATGATTTTATTGGTAAAGATAAAAAAACACAATTTTGGGTAAATAAAATAATGGATTCTTTATACGCAGATACGCCGGAAGGTTTGTGTGGAAATGATGATTGCGGACAAATGTCTGCATGGTATGTTTTCAGCGCAATTGGATTTTATCCTGTGAATCCGCTTGACGGAAGATATTATTTTGGTTCACCTCAATTTGAGAACGTGGAATTAAATCTGCCCAATGGAAATATTTTTACGGTTAAAGCGAACAATGTTTCTGATAAAAATATTTTTATAAAGGCTAAAAAATTAAATGGAGAAATTCTTGACCGTTCTTATATTACATATCAGGAATTGATAAAAGGAGGTGTATTGGAATTCGAAATGACCTCCAATAATCGTTAAATATTTATTGGTTACCAAGATCTACAAATGAGTTTAGTGTTTCAACCCAAAGGCTACTTATCAAGTTTCAATGCTATTAATTTCAAGAGAATTAGAGGTTAAATAATAATGCATTTTAATCAATAAAAATGAAATAAGATACTTTTGAAAAGTTTAAATTTATAGTTTAAACAAAATCATGAAACACTTCTATCTATTATTTTTTTTCATTTTACTAAGAGTTAGTTCTGTATCAGCACAAGTTCAGATAGTTGATAGCCCAAAACCAGGTTATGAAAAACGAATTACTTCGGTTGTAAACCAAATTCGTATTATTGATACCCATGAACATTTAGCGACGGAAGAACAAAGAATTGATTTAGCGGATAAGATTGATTTTACATATTTGTTCAGGCATTACGCAAAAGAGGATTTAATTTCTGCAGGAAACAAGAAGGGTTTGGTTGAGTTAATATACAATACTGATTTTTCTTTAAAAGACAGATGGGAACTACTGCAACCTCTTTACAAAGCAATGAGAACTACGGGATATGGTCGGGTTCCCCTTATTGCTGCACGTGATCTATATGGAATTTCGGACATCAATGAATCGACAATTGAACAATTAACCTCAAGGATGAAAGAAGCCAATAAAGTAGGTTGGTATAAGCATGTATTAAAAGAAAAAGCAAAAATAGATATATCTATACAGGATATGGGGCATCAAAAATTTGATACTGATTTCTATCGCCATGTTGAAAGATTTACACAATTCGCAATGGTGTCATCAGCATCAGAAATAATGGATCTATGTAAACCATATAATATGCCTGTAAAGAATATGGAAGATTACCTGCATGTGCTTAGAAAGGCATTTACAGAAGGTGTAAATTCAGGTATGGTAGGTGTGAAGATCGGTTTGGCATATAAACGAATTCTCAAATTTGAAAATGTATCAAAAGAAAAGGGAGAAAAAGTGTTTTCATTGGTTTTAACCAATTCAGCTGTTAGTTCAGTAGACCTAAAAGCATTGCAAGATTATCTGGTTCACAGAGTTTTAGATCTGGTTGATGAGTTTGATCTGCCGGTACAGATCCATACAGGTTTACATGCCGGTAATGGAAATTTGATCACCAATTCAAAACCAACTCATCTCGCCAATCTGTTTATGGAATATCCAGACGTTAATTTTATCCTTTTTCACGGAGGCTACCCTTATGGTGGAGAACTGGGTACATTGGCTAAAAATTTCCCCAATGTTTATATTGATATGTGCTGGACCTATGTAATATCGCCGTCCTATAGTGAGCGTTATTTACATGAATGGATTGAGACAGTGCCAGCCAACAAGATCATGGCATTTGGTGGAGATTATAGTTTTGTTGAAGCGGTCTATGCTCATTCTGTAATGGCACGTCAGGTTATTGCTAAAGTACTTATTGCTAAAGTTAAGGATAGATATTTAACTGAAAAAGAAGCTATTGATATAGCAAATATGATCTTAAGGGAAAATGCAATACAAGTATTTGATCTTTATGGAAAAAAGGATATGTTCGATAATGTAGAAGTTTTGAATAAACCCGGACCTATTCATGATTGGTGGGAAATTCATAAAACGGATAAAGGCTTTATTCAAAGTTGGAAGGTAATTGGCAGTTTCGATTTTGGTTCCGGTCTGAACAATGCTTATCCACCGGAAAATGAGATAATTTTTGATAAAACTTATCCTGGTAAAGGTGGAATGGTAAAATGGGAAACAGAGAATACTTCAACTTCGGGATATCTTAATTTAATATCTGTTTTGGGTAAACGGAGTACGGATGTAGATCCTAGATCTGAAGGAATTGCTTATGCATATTCCGAAGTTATTAGTCCGGATAACAGGGATGTAAAAATAACTCTTGGTAGTAATGATGGTGCAAAAATGTGGATAAATAAAGAAGTAGTTTATAATAAACATGCAGGGAGAAATGCTGTTGCTGATGAGGAAATATTCAACGTAAAACTGAAAAAAGGGAAAAATAAGATTTTGGTTAAAATTGAAAATCTCGGTGCAAGTTGGGGACTTTATTTAAGAATTATTGATCCTGATAATGAATTAAAAATTAAAAAATTTGAAGATTAAATAGTCAAATAGAAATTATGAATGATTTGTTTCAAAATGAAAAGAATAAAAACAGTATAGTAAAGAAGTTTTTTTTAGTATCACTCCTATTGCTTGTGTCATTTTTATCCTACGGACAAGGGAAATTATTACGTGGTGAAAAATGGCAGAAATTTGATATGAAAAATACTACTGCTGATTTTTATGTTGCCACAAACGGTAATGATAGCTGGACAGGGACATTAGAAGCTCCAAATACGAATAGAACTGATGGCCCCTTTGCTACCATTGAAAAAGCACAGAAGGCTGTCCGTAAATTAAAAGCAGAAGTTTTTAAACCCAAAAAAGATCCGGTTGAAACTCGATGGATTGGCTCACCTCACGAATTAGGAAAAGGTAAAGATATTGTTGTTTTAATTCGTGATGGTTATTATTCACTTAAAAAACCACTTGTTTTTTACCCCGAAGATGGAGGAGAACGTGTAGAAACCAATTTGCCAACAGGAGCTTTTGAATATCATAAATTACGTGACTACTATGTTACTTACGCAGCTTATCCTGATGAAAAACCAACAATTTCGGCTGGAAAGCAAATTTCAAACTGGAAACAAAATGGTCATATATGGACAACAAAGGTAAGTGATCATCAAGTTAAAATGCTTCTTGCAAATGGTAAACTTCAAACCTTGGCGCGTACACCAAACGCAGGATATTTTACACCTCCAAGTGTATCTAAAACTACTGGGGAATTGCCTTTTAGAAAAGGGGATTTAAAAAATTGGGATGATATGGAAGATAACCGTGTATTGATGCTTTTGCGCTGGCACAGCGGAAACAATTCATTCTTAAAGATAGATGAGAAGAATCAGATTGCCTATTTTAAAAAGCCCGAAGCTGGAGTTGTAATCGTTCCACCAAGATATTATGTAGAAAATATAAAAGCCTTATTAGATGTACCGGGTGAGTGGTTTTTTGATAAAAAAAATAACGAGTTGAGTTATATTCCTGAAGAGGAAAACGAAGATCCTGATCAATTGAAGATCTTTTCATCACAGTTAGATCAATTGATTTCCATACAGGGAGAAAAAGGAAAACCTGTTAGAAATTTAAGATTATACGGACTTACATTTGAAGGTGCTTTGTATGGAAACAACGCAATTACCCTTACCTATGCCCATGCTTTTGAATTGGCAAATTCTGAAATTCGCTCCTGCCAGGGGGCCGGAATTCGCTTGAATAAAGGGTGTTATCAAACCCGTATTTTTGAAAACAGATTTGAAAAAATTGATAATAAGGTTATTATTGTTGAGGGAGAACACAAGCCGGAAGGAGTCGAAGATATTCTTCGTGAAACAACAATTTCTTACAATCAGATCTATGATTGCGGAGGGGTAAATATTTATGCAGTGAACTCACTTTATACAACTATTTCACACAACTATATTACAAAAACAAGAGGACGTTATGCTATTGATGTTGGACGCTGGAGAAATCTGGAGGAAGCAATTGACGGTAATTATTTGGTTGAGTACAATCACTTAGATGATGTGCAAAAAGATGCAGATGATTCTGGAGCAATTAAAACCACAGGATTAACCTTTAATTCTGTGGTTCGCAGGAACTTGATCCATGATGTAAATGCAGGGTTCTTTAACGATAATGTTGCATTTTGGTTTGATAATATGTCATCACAATGGATCTCTGAAGAGAATATTTATTACAATCTGGAACAAGGTGAAATGAAATTGTGTGCTGCCAATCTGGTTGATAATATTTATCGTAATAACTTTAAAATAGATACTCCTAAAAATAACCCGGAAATGATCATTGACGGAGAGCCAGCGATTGAATATAGTAATTTAAGTATTTCTATTCCACAAAAAACAGTTTCAGGAGCCGCTGTAACAGGAAGCATTATCAAGGTAAGTGCCGAACTGAATAATATCGGTTCTACCGGAATTGTTTCCATTGATCTTTATCTGGATGGAAAGATCTATAGGAAGAAAAAATTTCCATTTATTCATAACAATTCGAGCATAGTAACTTTTGATTTGAGGATCTATGAACCTGGAGAACATGAGGTAGCAATTGGTGAAACAGCATATAAATCTTTTATTGTAGAAGGAGATAAACCTTCATTTGTATTTGAAGAGCTGAAATTGTCGCAAAACAGGATTCCTGCTGGAGAAAATATCACTATCAATGCCACGGTTAAAAACCTGGAAAATTCAGTACAAAAAAGTAAGGTACAACTTTATATAGACAACAAAGTTATTGATGAAATTGAAATTAGTGTCAATGGAAATGAAACAAAAATAGTTGAATTCCAGTTTACCCCAAAAGCAGGAGAACATATTGTACGAATTGGAAACAGCAGAGAAACAAACCTTTCTGTGTACAAACAAAAGGAGTTATCTATATCAAAATCAACATTGAAAACCTATACCTCACCTACAGCTGAACCATCTGAAATGGAGATCGATACAAAAAAAAGTATCTATAAGATCAAGGCGAGTGGTTCTGATTTTTTCCATGCAGAAGATTCGTATGCATCCATTTTTGCGGATAATGTAAAAGGTGACTTTGTAGCTACCGTTAAAGTTACAGCTTTTGGTAATCGAACACATGAGTGGTTCCGTTCAGGACTGTTTGTTCGAAATGATATGACAAAAAGTTTTGATACCGAACCAGGAAGTAAAGCTTCGGTTTTAATGTTTGCAAGCACAGGAAGAGCTGGTATTAACTACGATGAATTTGGCGATGGGTGCATGCATAAAGCGAGTAGCGAGAATATTCCAGAAAACATAACGGTTCCTATTTGGATAAAATTGGTTCGACATGGAAATAGTTTTACGGGTTATATTAGCTACGATGGTAAAATTTGGGCAGTTGAAAGAAAAACAAACGATATTCCGGGATTAAATGCTACAGTTGATGTTGGAATGGCGGCAGGTGCGCCAGATAAAAAGCAATATTGGGTGGAATTCCAGGATTTTAATATTGAAGTTGAAAAATAGTTGGTTTAAAAAATTTACATTAAAAAATAAAAAGCCACTATACAGATCTCTAAAAAAGACAGACATTGGTATGTCGATAAAGGCTGGCGCATATATAAAGTAAAACATGACTAATAATTAATTTTAAATAAAGATGAAACCAATTAAAAGAGCACTATTAATCATAACAACCCTATTTTTATTAAGTAGCTGCATACAAGAGAAAGAGAAAAGTTTATCCTTTATTTTTACTGCAGATATGAGAGATTATACCGGTGATAATAAAGATTATTTTAGGGGAGCATGTGAAGCAATTAAGAACCTGGAAAACATTCAATTTATCGTGTCTCCCGGAGATCTGGATCCTCCGGACTCTACTTTCTACACCATACAAAAATATATTGATAAGGAGATCGTTTGGTATCCGGTTGTTGGAAATCATGAAGCAGAAACCGATTCAGATATGGAATGGTTAAGAAATCATAATAAAGAAGGGAATTCTTTGCCCAATGTTGTGAATATTGGTCCTGCCTCCTGTACCGAAACAACCTACTCATTCGATTATGAAAACGCCCATTTTATTGTTTTAAACGAATATTGTAATGAAGAATGTGACACCTGTACCAAGGGAGATATTCCTGATATCCTATACAATTGGTTGGAAAGTGATCTAAAGAAAAATAAAAAGAAGCATATTTTTGTTTTTGGTCATGAACCGGCCTATCCCATGCCGGATATGGAAACGCAAAGATTTAGACATGTGCATGACTGTTTAAATCAAAACAGTGAGAACAGGGATAGATTTATCAATCTTTTGCAAACCCATGAAGTAATTGGATATGTAGTGGGACACACGCATAACTACAGCATAGTTAAGATTAATGAACTCTGGCATATAGATGTGGGGCATGGAAGAGGCCGTGCTGATATGGGTGCACGCAGTACATTCATAAAAGTTTCCATAAATAATGATAAAGTTAATTATCAAACTTATCGGTTGGATTATGAATCAAGGGAATATAAAATTTCAGATACGGGAAGTTTGAATTAAAGTTGAATATTTCCAACAGGGACTGGCAAGAGGATTGTCATACAGATAAGATACATAATTATATAAATGCTTTTCCCGAATGGGCAAAATAAATTATCGAATAAAGAATATATTAAGAGTTAATTCTATGTTTAGAGAATTAAGAAAACAAGTTATCCCAACATTATTTTTTTGCATGTTTCTTGTTTCTACTATTACTGTAGCCCAAGAAAAAACCATTGAATATGATATTCAGAAATTAGTTGACGGAGAATTTATTCATGACTTTATGCTTATCGGACCTTTCCCAAATCCACTACCCCAAAAGAGCAATGATGAAACTTGCCTCGGGTTTGCAAAAGATTATTTAATAGATACTGGCGGAGAAAGTGGTGTAAAACCATTTATTGATCAGAAAGTTGACTTTAATATTGAATCTTTAAAATGGATGTCCTACCATTCTGAATATGAAAAAATCGACTTCAAAAAAATATTTTCACCTAATGAGGAAGTGGTTTGCTATGCTGCAATATGGTTAAATAGTGAAAAGGAACAGGAAAAACTTTTTGGTGTTGGATCAAATGATGGTATTCGGGTTTGGCTTAATGGAGAACAAATTCTTAATGTTCATCAACATCGTACTATAAGTGTAGATAATGAATACATTAGGTTAAAACTTAATAAAGGCAAAAACTTACTTTTAATAAAAGTGGGGCAAAGCTTTGGTGGTTGGGGATTGGTTGTACGACCGGTTTCTGAAGAAGCTGCATGGAAACATGTTCAGAAAAAATTAGATATTGCTATGGCAAGCAGGTTTTTTGTTGAAGATGAAAAAATTAAAGGGACTGTCGGTAATAAAAATATTGTAGGAGTACTAAAAGGGCTTCCCATGGCAGATATTGAATTTAACGCCGTTGATGGTAGTCATAAAAAATCCATTAGGGCGCAAGTTGGCTCTTTTCTGGAATTATCTAAATCTGATTATCCCGCAGAAGAATATATCGTAAAATACACTTTTCCAACCAATAACAGAGAATTTACGTTTTATACATATATAAATACAACCGGAAAGATAAAAACACCACTGGACGAATCTCAACTTTGTCGGGGTAATTATCAAACGGAAGAAGAAGCAAAAGCACAGCTTAAGAGATTTGCAAATTCCTATTCGGATATTATTGGATGGGAAAAAAGAGCGAATGAAATCAGGGAAGGCATTCTGAGAGGTGCAGGATTACTACCACTGCCCGATAAAAATAATTTGAATCCGATAATAAAAAGTAAACGAGAGTATGAAGGTTATACTGTTGAGAATGTTGTGTTTGAAAGTTTTCCCGGGTTTTTTGTAACAGGTAATTTATATCGCCCAACTGATATAAAAGGGAAACAGCAACATGCAGCGATACTTTGTCCGCATGGGCATTTCCCGGAACCGAATGGAGGAGGCCGGTTTCGTGACGAGCAGCAGAAACGGTGTGCTACTTTAGCTCGTATGGGAGCAGTGGTTTTTAGTTATGATATGGTCGGTTGGGGAGAATCCAAACAATACCCTCATAAAGAGGAAAAAGTGTTGGCATTTCAACTCTGGAACAGTATTCGTACAATCGATTTTCTTATTTCTT
>JAOZTG010000159.1 GCA_029939235.1 Flavobacteriaceae bacterium | reverse complement strand
TCATTTATATTATCAATCCGAACTGTAGTATTAAAGGTTACCTCCATCCATGGAGTGAATGCAGTTTTGTCACAAAAAGAGTGACTATCTTCTATTTCATCTATTATTTCACAAGCCGAAAATAAAAATAGGAATGTTAGAGCTAAAAAGAATTTTGTAACTATTGTTTTCATAGTTTTTATAATTTTAATTAGACATTACACTTTTAAATTCATTTTTCACTTTAATAGTTTTAAATGAACTTACTGTTTTAGAAAAGCCGCTGGAGTCATAAAATACCCTACCATTTCCATTTTTAATAAAAGGTGGATTATTACCATTGTTATCAACCATAAATCCAGCAATATGTAAATTTTGAATTCCATCTTTAGCTTTGGTGCCGGAGAAAATAATAACAGTTTTAGCAGTTTTTCCATTTGTTACTGAATTAACCTCACTAAAAATTGAAAAACTACTGAATTTTCCTACGATAAAACTTCCAATTCCTTTTCCAATTTCACTGCCGCTTTTATAATCTACTTTTATGCTAAGCAAATTATTATTTTGATTATCTAATTTAAGATAGTAGTCATGACATCTATTACCAATAACATCACTTGAAATATTGCTCCCTTTTAAAATTAAAGGAGTGGCCAGATATATATTCTCAAGATTTTTTGGAGGACTGTCACCTGTATATATAGGCATTCCTAAACTTTTCATTTCCTCAATAATATACTCTGGTACCAAATTGTTGATACTTTTAGTAAGACCATTTGCTTCTACAGTTACTTCATTTATATTAATTTCTTCTTCATCTTCAGTACATCCAATAAAGAGAATTAACAAAATAAATAGGGCTGATTTAAACAGATATTTTTCCATAGTATTAAATTTAGTAAACAATGTATTTAAGTTTCAATTGAATAGAGTGAAATTTAATCACAGGTAAAACCTCTTGAACTGCAATTTTCAGTTGGATTATTTAACCAATCTGTATGAACTTTTGAAACTTTTGAAGAACCTAAATTTCCACAGGCTTTTTTTACCTTGTCAACCGCGTTTTGTGCTTTGCTTAAATTGCCATTGGTTCTACCGAGTGCTTCACATAAATGTATTTGAGTACTGATACATTCAGAGCAATCAATATCCTCATCTCCAGATCCAAAGCATCCATCAGCTGAGCTCAATGTTCCTACAGCAAAAATTAATATTACAATTCTTTTCAAATAATTTAAATTAGTTTTCATAATGTCAAAATTTAAAATTAAACCACTTTAAAGGTAAGACGAAGTCATAGTGTAAAAAATACCTAATGCTAGGTATATGTAAAAGATTGGATTTTTAAATTGAGAGATATTGAAAAATAAAAATGACATTGGTTAAATAAAGAATTATTAACGGTTAATCATTTTTATTTCTCATTTCAGCAAGATGAATAAGTTTGATTGGTGGAGATTTGGCAATAAACATGTTTTGAGTCCAATCAGGGATTGTTCCTCCCATATCAATATAACCTGTTATGGTGCATTCTGTTTGATTCTCATTAATTTTTTTAAGTATAAATTTTTCATAAAAGTCAAATATTCTAATACATTTATCTCTTTTTATTGCTATATGATTATTTATAGCCTTTGATGAAACTATTATGATATCTTCAGTTCTGTATGTGGTGATTTTAGTGATCAATTCTCTTTTTTTAATGGGCCATGGCATTTCAAATAAAGAATAGGTTATACAAACAGTGTCATTTTTACTTAAAAGTTTAAAATCAGATATTTCATTAAACATTTTTGTGTAATTATTATAGTCTGTTAATAAGGAGTAAACGTTGTTGATGGGAGCATTTGAAAGAGCAATAATTTTATACTCTTTTAAAGTGCTATTTTTTATATCAGCGGTGTAAACTTTTACATTCTCGGTTTCTTTTTTTAATTTCCAATTTTGAGAATGAACATTAAAATGTATAGCTAAAAAGATTAAAAATAGTAGAAACTTCATGTGTATTTTCACTAAATTATTGTTGTATAACTTTATTTGTTTTAAAATTACTAAACAAATTTTAAAAAGAAAATACCTAAAGCTAGGTATTTAAGGTGCTGTTAAAAAGATGCATGAAATAGTTTTTATGGCAAAACAAATTTTTATCGATTGTCAATTTTATGAAAAGATAATTTTTCCCATTTAACTTATGCCTTTTCCTCTGTAACTAATTACCTTTGCCTTATGCAAGCAGAAATAATTACTATTGGAGATGAGATCCTTATCGGACAAATTGTAGATACAAACTCAGCATTTATAAGTAAAGAACTGAATAAAATGGGAGTGTCTGTTTATCAGATCACTTCTGTGCAGGATGATAAAGAACATATATTAAAGGCTTTGGCTGAAGCCGAAGAAAATGTAGATATTATTATTGTAACAGGTGGTTTGGGACCTACAAAAGATGATATTACAAAGCATACGTTTTGTACATATTTTGGAGATTCTTTAATTCAGAATGATGAGGTATTGAAACATGTTGAATTTTTATTTGCAAAGTATTTTAATATGCCAATTTCTGATGTGAACAGATTACAGGCTTTGGTTCCTTCTCAGGCGAAAGTGCTACATAATAAATATGGTACTGCTCCCGGAATGTGGATGGAGAAAAACAAGAAGGTTTTTGTTTCTTTACCCGGAGTACCTTTTGAAATGAAAGCTTTGATCAAGGAGGAGGTTTTGCCAAACCTTCAAAAACAATTTCACTATCCCTATATTTTGCATAAAACCACATTAACCTATGGGTTAGGTGAGAGTATCATTGCTGCCAGGTTAGAAAAATTTGAAGATGACCTGCCTGACGGATTTAAACTGGCCTATTTGCCCAATATGGGAAAAGTAAGATTGCGTTTATCGGCAAAAGGAACTGATAAAGAAATCATTGATTCAACGATGGATGAACTTGTTCAAAAGTTAGTCTATTTGGTAAAGGATATATTTGTAGGATTTGAAGAAGATGGTGCAATCGAAGCGTTAATTCAAAAACTTTTGGTTGAAAATGATCAAACTTTAAGCACAGCCGAAAGCTGTACCGGTGGTAATATTGCCAAAATGATCACTTCTGTTGCTGGTGCTTCCCGTTTTTTTAGTGGATCAGTTGTGACTTATTCCGCGAAAGCGAAAAGCGAAATATTAAAAGTTTCATCAAAAACCATTGAAAAATATTCAGTGGTGAGTGAGCAGGTGGCAAAAGAAATGGCAAAAAATTGTAAAGAATTATTTGGTACGGATTATGCTATTGCCACTACTGGCAATGCCGGTCCAACTACCGATAAAACAGATAAAACAGTGGGGGTGGTGTTTATTGCTTTGGCTACACCAGAGAAGGTTTTGGTGGAAGAATTTAATTTTGGACAGCCCCGTGAAAAAGTGATTCAAAGAGCTTCAATGAAAAGCATGGAACTGCTAAGAAAAGAAATTTTAAAAAACACAATAAATAGTTTGTGAGATTAGTAAAGAATTTATATTTTTGCACCTCGTTTTGAAAGAACAATTAAAACAGTTAAGAAATGTCAAGAGTTTGTGAGTTAACAGGAAAAAGAGCAATGGTTGGAAACAACGTTTCTCACGCATTAAATAGAACTAAAAGAAAATTTAAGGTTAATTTAGTAAAAAAACGTTTTTACTTACCTGAAGAGGATAAATGGATTACTTTAAAAGTTTCTACAAGAGCTTTAAAAAACATCAATAAAAAAGGTGTTGAAGCTGTTGTTAAAGAAGCAAGAGCTAACGGTTACTTAAAAAAATAAGAAAAGATGGCAAAAAGTAAAGGAAATAGAATTCAGGTTATTTTAGAATGTACAGAACATAAAGCTTCAGGTAAGGCTGGAACTTCTCGTTATATTACAACTAAAAATAAAAAGAATACCCCGGATAGATTACAGGTTAAGAAATTTAACCCTATCCTGAAGAAAATGACAGTACACAAAGAAATTAAATAACATATAGTCATGGCAAAGAAATCAGTAGCATCATTACAAACAGGTTCAAAAAGATTGACCAAAGCAATAAAAATGGTGAAATCAGAAAAAACAGGAGCTTATATGTTTGTTGAAAGCATTATGGATCCTTCAAAAGTAAATGATTTTTTGAATAAAAAATAATTTACTATTTATACAAAATACAGAAAGCTACTTTCATTTAGAGAGTAGCTTTTTTTATTGAATCTCTATTTTGAAAAGATGGAAAGCAACACATTCAAAATTGATAGTTGAACCCGCCTTGCCGGCTTAGCAGGCTGATTCCACAGAAAGAGAGATCTTTATGAGTACTAATTTCATTTGGAACAATTGAAATACGTTAGTATATATTTTTCATTAGAATATTTATTTTTTAGAGTTTATTATTTGGTTAACTTTGTCATTCTTAAAAATTAAAAGATTAATTCCCTCAAAACTATGAGTTTATTCAAGAAATTATTTTCCAAAGAAAAAAAGGAAACATTAGATAAAGGTTTAGAAAAAACGAGTGCTTCTTTTTTTAATAAATTAACAAAAGCGGTAGCGGGTAAATCGGTTGTTGATGATGAAGTATTAGATAATTTAGAAGAAGTTTTGGTTTCTTCGGATGTGGGAGTAGATACTACCTTAAAAATAATTGACCAAATTGAAGAACGTGTAGCAAAAGATAAATACTTTGGAACTGATGAACTTAATAAAATATTAAGGGAAGAAATTGCAGCTTTACTGGCCTTGACCAATGTTGGTAATGAAACAGAATTCAATATCCCTGAAGGGGAAAAACCTTATGTGATCATGGTAGTTGGTGTAAATGGTGTTGGTAAAACAACTACCATTGGTAAGCTTGCGGCTCAGTTTAAAAAACAGGGATTGAAAGTGGTTCTTGGTGCAGCAGATACTTTTAGAGCTGCAGCAATAGATCAATTACAGGTTTGGGCAGATAGGGTAGATGTGCCAATGGTACGCCAGGATATGGGAAGTGATCCAGCATCTGTTGCTTTTGATACGCTGCAATCTGCTGTAAATCAGAATGCTGATGTAGTGATCATTGATACTGCAGGGCGTTTGCACAACAAAGTTAATTTGATGAATGAGCTTACAAAGATCAAACGTGTAATGCAAAAGATCACTCCGGATAAACCAGATGAAGTATTGTTGATATTAGACGGATCAACCGGTCAGAATGCATTTGAACAAGCAAAACAGTTTACAAAAGCTACAGAAGTAACTTCTCTTGCTGTTACAAAATTAGATGGTACTGCAAAGGGTGGAGTCGTAATTGGGATCTCTGATCAGTTTCAAATTCCCGTAAAATATATAGGAGTAGGTGAGGGTATTGATGATCTGCAGGTTTTTAATAAAAGTGAATTTGTGGATTCATTCTTTAAGTAAAGAATTAAGAAGTAAGGAGCAAGAAGAAAAATATGAGTAATAATAGAAATTTTAGAAATTTAATTCTATGGCAAAAAGCACATGCTTTGGTCCTTGAAATTTATAAAATAACTTCTTTATTGCCAAAATCTGAACAATTTGGAATCACTAACCAGATTCAGCGTAGCTCAGTTTCAGTACCTACAAATATAGCTGAAGGGTATGGAAGAATTAGTGTCAAAGAAAAAATACGATTTTTATATATTGCAAATGGTTCCTTGGAAGAGACTAGGTATTTCTTGATTCTTATTCAAGATTTAAATTTTTCACAAACAGAAAAAACACAAGAAAAACTTACTGAGGTTTCAAAAATATTAAACACATACTTGAAAAGGTTAAAAGAAAGCCTTCAATAGATTAAACTTATTAGTACTTTCTTCTTGCTATTTACTCTTTTATATTATGAGAACAAAATCAACCAAAAAAAATAAGATCAATGTAGTAACCTTAGGTTGCTCTAAAAACGTTTACGATAGTGAAGTTTTAATGGGACAACTCAAAGCCAATGGCAAAGAGGTTGTACATGAAGATGCTAATGACGATGGAAATATTGTGGTGATCAATACCTGTGGTTTTATAGGTGACGCTAAAGAAGAATCCATCAATACTATTTTACATTTTGTAAATAAAAAGGAAAGTGGTGAGGTAGACAAGGTATTTGTAACAGGCTGTTTAAGTGAGCGTTATAAACCTGATCTTGAAAAGGAAATAAGTAATGTGGATCAGTATTTTGGCACACATGATCTACCAAATCTACTAAAAGCTTTAGAAGCTGATTATAAGCATGAACTGATTGGAGAACGTTTAACTACTACTCCTAAACATTATGCTTATTTAAAAATTGCAGAGGGTTGTGACCGCCCCTGTTCTTTTTGTGCAATTCCGTTAATGCGAGGAGGCCATATTTCTACACCTATGGAGGAAATTGTAATTGAAGCAGAAAAACTGGCTAAAAAGGGAGTAAAAGAATTGATATTAATTGCACAGGATCTTACTTATTACGGACTTGATATCTATAAAAAAAGAGCTTTGGCAGATCTGTTAAAAGAACTGGTAAAAGTAGAAGGAATCGAATGGATAAGATTGCATTATGCTTTTCCTTCCGGATTTCCATTGGATGTATTGGATGTAATGAAGAATGAATCAAAGGTTTGTAATTACCTTGATATTCCTTTACAGCATATCAATACTGAGTTGTTAAGATCGATGAAACGAGGTACAACTTCTGCAAAGACCAGAAAATTACTGGATCAGTTTAGAGAGAAAGTTCCAAATATGGCTGTTCGAACAACCTTGATCGTTGGTTATCCGGGAGAAACCGAAGAACAGTTTGAAGAATTAAAACAGTTTGTAAAAGATTCTAAATTTGAGCGTATGGGTTGTTTTGCCTATTCGCATGAAGAGAATACTTCCGCTTTTGATCTTATTGATGATGTTCCGGAGGAGGTGAAGCAAAAACGTGTGGCAGACCTGATGGAGATCCAGGCGCAGGTTTCTTTTGAATTGAATCAGGAGAAAGTTGGTAAAACTTATCAATGTATTTTCGATAGGAAGGAAGGAGATCATTTTATTGGTCGAACTGAATTTGATAGTCCGGATGTGGATAACGATGTTCTTGTAGATGCAACCAAGCACTATATTCAAGTAGGTCAGTTTATAGATATAAAAATCACAGAGGCTACCGATTTTGATCTATATGGGGAGCCTACTATTAGTAGTTGACAGTTTTTAGTTGACAGTTTACAGTTTTGTTTAGATGTTTGTTTTATATGGAACTTTTAGTATATGATTCTAAAAAAGTTACAAT
>JAOZTG010000035.1:13248-23113 GCA_029939235.1 Flavobacteriaceae bacterium | reverse complement strand
CTTTACGGATAGAATCTTCTAACTGATGTTTTAACAGATCGTTTACATCAATTTGAGTACCACAGTTTGGACAGGATATTTGGGTTTCTTTTTTCATATTTAGGCAAGTTGTGTGAATCAAAATATTATTCCACTAAAGTAGAAGTAGTATTAAATATATGCAAGTTAAATAGTCTAAAATTGAATGGAAAATTACACTTTTAAACACAAAAAAAACCTGATAAATCAATATCAGGTTTTTAGTTTTATAAAAAGAGGATATTTTATTTTCCTTCTTCTTTTGCTTCTTCAGCAGCTTCCTCAATAGTTTGAGGGCCTTTATCTTCAGGAGTTTCTTCTGCTTTTGCAGCAGCTTCTTTAGCGGCTTTAGCATCTGCTTTTGCTTTGATCGCTTCATTTTCAATTTCATCAGCAGCAGCTTTACGCTTTGCATTCACTTCTTTTTCAGCATCTAAAATTTTTGTTTTAGCATCGTCTATAGCTTTTGCCAATTTATTTTCTTGTTCAGAAATTTTAGCGGCTTTTTCATCTAACCATGCCTGGAATTTCTTTTCAGCTTCTTCTTCTGTTAAAGCACCTTTTTTAACACCACCGGCTAAATGTTTTTTTAACAATACACCTTTGTGTGATAAAATTGCTCTCACAGTATCTGTTGGTTGTGCACCATTTTCTAACCATTTTACTGCAGCATCCACATCTAATTCAATAGTTGCAGGGTTGGTATTTGGATTGTAAACTCCAATTTTTTCTAAGGATCTACCATCACGTTTTGAACGAGCATCAGCAGCAACCACCCAATAATATGGTTTACCTTTTCGTCCGTGTCTTTGTAATCTAATTTTTACTGACATAATTGTTTAAATTTTTAGGTTCTCGACCTAAGTTATTAATATTTATTCTACTTTCTCGAAGCAGGGCGCAAAATTAATAATATTTTTTTGATTACGAGCTATTTAAATTGAATTGTTTGGTGATTTTTCAGTCCAATTTGATTGGGTAGATTCAGTATTTAGATTAGCTTTGACTATCTCATTCTGAATTTGTTGTGATGAAAACATTAAATAAATATGATTATTTGTTGCCTTTAGTTGCAATGGTTCTATTGTTTTTAACCCAGAGAGATGTTTTCCCAACACTTATATATACCATTTTGATCCTATTTATGGGAATATATCTCTTCCCTTTGAGGGATCTTCTTTTTGGTGATAATTTGCAAAAGAAAGAAAAGAATATTGATTTTTTAAGATTGTTTGCGAATTTTGTGCTGTCAGTATTATTATTGATTTCAATCCCTTTACTTTATTTAAATGATAATAATAGTATTCAGTTGATAATTAAAATATTGGCCTTGATTAATTTTGGTTTTTTAGTATATTACTACTTCAAGGACAAAGATAATAAAAGAAGTATAATTCATCTTTGTTTTATATTTTTTACAGCTGGTTTATTAGCCTAAAGCAACGGTTAGAATATTAATGAACTTTTATTGATTATGGTTTTGTTTCAGAATAATGTAGTATTATGATTTTAAGTACTTGGATATTCCATATAACTCAAAAGTATCTTTGAGAAACTTCGTGTTTTCTTTGTGTAACTCTGCGAAATAACTATTACACAAAGTAGCCACAAAGGCTTTTTACTAAGTTGCACAAAGTCCACATTCTTTTAAAACACAACCTTGATTATTGTTGATAAAAAGAATAGTTTTATCATTTACAGCTTCATTGAATTTCCTATTTTTATCCTTCCAATAATTTCCTAAAAAAGATTACTGCATGTATTTGATTTTTGATACCGAAACCACCGGTTTACCAAAGAACTGGAAGGCTCCGATAACCGATGTTGATAACTGGCCAAGAGCTGTTCAGATTGCCTGGCAGTTACATAATGAAATGGGTGAACTTATTGAACATCAGGATTATTTAGTAATTCCTGAAGGATTTAATATTCCTTATGATGCTGAACAGATTCATGGTATTTCAACACAACTTGCAAAGGAAAAAGGAAAAAATTTAGAAGAGGTTTTACAACTTTTTAATGAAGCGTTGGCTAAAACAAAGTTTGTTGTTGGTCAGAATGTTGGATTTGACCTCAACATTATGGGTTGTGAATTCCACCGTTTGGGAATCGCAACAGATCTGAATGAGTTACCATTATTAGACACCTGTACCGAGAAAACAGCACTTTTATGTCAGATCCCCGGGGGTAGGTATGGTAAATTTAAGCTGCCAACTTTAACAGAATTGCATCAGGAATTGTTTCAAGCTCCTTTTGGAGAAGCACATAATGCAACTGCTGATGTAGAAGCAACTACAAGATGTTTTTTAGAATTACTCCGTAAGGGAAATTATTCTATGCAGGAATTAAATGCGGATGATGAATACCTTAGAGTTTTTAGGGAAAAGAATTCCAATACCATTGCAAATATTGGTTTAAAACATGTAAACCTTAAAAAAGAAAGCAAAAAGCTTAAAGAAAAAGAGCAAAAAAGCAAAGCATCTGAAAAACAAACAGGCGTTTTGGGTAAAGCTAATTTGACTGATGTTGCATTTACTCATTTACATAACCATTCTCAATATTCCATTTTACAATCTACTTCAAGTGTTGCAAATCTTGTTCAGGCAACTGTAAAAAATAATATGCCGGCTGTTGCTTTAACAGATACTGGTAATATGATGGGAGCTTTTGTTTTTGTGAAAGAGATTTTGAACTATAATAAAACTGCCGAAAATCCTATTAAACCCATTGTTGGTTGTGAGTTTTTTGTTTGTGATGATCATTTGAATAAAAAAGTGAAGGATAATGGTTATCAAATTGTTTTACTGGCCAAAAATAAAAATGGTTACCATAATATGGCTAAAATGGCATCGATCGCTTATATCGATGGATTTTACTATGTACCAAGAATTGATAAAAACATCATCAAAAAGTATAAAGAAGATATTATCGTTTTAAGTGGTAATAGCTATGGAGAAATACCAAATAAGATTCTGAACATAGGTGAAAAACAGGCAGAAGATGCATTGTTGTGGTGGAAAGAGGAATTTGGAGATGATTTTTATTTAGAATTAAATGATCACGGGCAGGAAAATGAACAGCATATCAATGAAGTACTGGTTCAATTTTCTAAGAAACACGACGTAAAACTTATAGCAAGTAACAACACTTTTTATATTGACAAAGAAGACTCCGTTTCACATGATATTTTACTTTGTGTTAAAGATGGGGAAAAGTTTGATACTCCAAAGGGGAGGGGTAGAGGATTTCGATATGGATTGTTAAATGATGACTATTATTTTAAATCTCAGGAGGAGATGAAAGATCTTTTTCAGGATATTCCGGAGGCAATTATTAATATCCAGGAAATTGTTGATAAAATTGAAGTTTATCAATTGGCAAGAGATGTTCTGCTACCAAAATTCGATATGCCAGCGGAGTTTTATAACACTGAAGATGAGAAAGATGGAGGAAAAAGAGGAGAGAATGCCTATTTGAAATATCTGACCTATGAAGGAGCAAAAGGACGTTATCCTGATCTAACGGATGAGATCAAAGAACGACTTGATTTTGAGTTGATGATCATTGAAAATACAGGTTATCCAGGGTATTTTTTAATTGTAGAAGATTTTATCAATGAGGCTCGAAAAATGGATGTTTCTGTTGGGCCAGGAAGAGGTTCAGCAGCAGGATCGGCTGTGGCATATTGTTTGGGAATTACAAATATAGATCCGATCAAGTATGACTTGCTTTTTGAGCGTTTTTTAAATCCAGATAGGGTTTCATTACCTGATATTGATATTGATTTTGATGATGAAGGCAGGCAAAAAGTAATTGATTATGTGATCAATAAATATGGTGCAAATCAGGTAGCCCAGATCATTACTTATGGTACGATGGCTGCAAAATCGTCTATCAGAGATACGGCCAGAGTTTTAGATCTTCCATTACATGATGCCGACAGGATTGCAAAATTAATTCCCGGATTAAAGCTTAAGAATATATTTGGAGAGGATGATAAGAGTAAAGCAAAGGTCAAGGGATTACGAAGTGAGGAGGCTGAAAATGTTACAGAATTAATTTCCATTTCGGAAGGTGATGGTCTGGATGCCGAAACGATCAATCAGGCAAGAGCACTGGAAGGCTCGGTAAGAAATACAGGTACCCATGCCTGTGGTGTGATCATTACCCCTGAAGATATCACGAATTTGATTCCGGTGGCAACCGCCAAAGGAACAGATATGTACGTAACCCAGTTTGATAATGGAGTAGTGGAAGATGCAGGATTGTTGAAAATGGACTTTCTTGGATTAAAAACACTTACTTTAATCAAGGATACTGTAAAGATTGTAAAGGCACTTCATGGTATTGATCTTGTTCCGGATGATTTTCCGCTGGACGATGAAGATACCTATGCATTATTTCAAAGAGGTGAAACGGTAGGTATTTTTCAGTATGAATCACTCGGAATGCAGAAGCATATGAAGGCTTTAAAACCAACAGAATTTGCTGATCTGATTGCCATGAATGCATTGTATCGTCCGGGACCAATGGAATATATTCCTTCATTTATTGATCGTAAACACGGAAGGGAAGAGATTGAATATGACCTTGCAGATATGGAGGAATATTTGAAGGAAACCTATGGGATTACGGTGTATCAGGAACAGGTGATGCTTTTGTCGCAAAAATTAGCTGGATTTACAAAGGGTGAAGCAGATATGTTGCGGAAAGCCATGGGTAAAAAGATATTTGCTCTGCTTGAAAAATTGAAACCAAAATTCATTGAGGGTGGTAAGAAAAAAAATCATCCGGAAGAGGTTTTAGAAAAAATATGGAAAGACTGGGAAGCATTTGCCGCTTATGCTTTTAACAAATCTCATTCAACCTGTTATGCCTTTATTGCTTACCAAACTGCTTATTTAAAAGCGCATTATCCGGCAGAATATATGGCTTCGGTATTGAGTAATAATATGAACGATATCAAACAGGTTTCTTTCTTTATGGAAGAATGTAAACGATCTGGTATTGAGGTTCTTGGACCTGATATTAATGAGTCTTTTTATAAATTCTCTGTAAATAAAAATGGAGCAATTCGATTTGGAATGGGTGCTATTCGCGGAGTTGGTGAAGGAGCTGTAAAAGCTATTGCAGATGAAAGAAAAGAGAATGGATATTTTAAGTCTATTTTTGATGTGACAAAACGTGTTGATCTGAGGGCAGCAAATAAAAGAGCGATTGATGGTTTGGTGTTGGCGGGAGCTTTTGATTCCTTTAAAGAAACCATGCGAGAGCAGTACTATGCTATAGATGAGAAGGGGTTGACCTATATAGAAAAGGCGATCCGGTTTGGAAATAAATACCAGGAAAGTAAAAACTCAGCACAGGTATCCTTGTTTGGTGAAGCATCGGATGTGCAGTTTGATGAACCGATCATTCCACCTTGTGAACCATGGAATATCATGGAGAAATTATCTAAAGAAAAAGAAATGATCGGAATTTATATTTCCGGACATCCACTTGATGATTTTAAAACAGAGATCAAATATTTTTGTAATGCAAAAGTTGATATGTTGCAAAAAATGGATCAACTGGAAGGAAAAGAAATGACCTTTGCGGGAATTATTACCGATGTGCAACACAGAGTTTCAAAAAATGGAAAACCCTGGGGTATATTTACTTTTGAAGATTATAGTGACGCCTATGAGTTTAAATTATTTAATGAAGATTATTTGAAATTTCGTCATTATTTAATTCAAAATCAATTTTTATATTTAAAAACAGCGGTTAGAAGGCCATGGCAAAATGGTGATTTGAGAGTGTATATTCTTGCTGTTCAGCAATTACAGGATGTTTTAAGCAATATGGCGAAGAAAATTACTATCCAGCTGGATATCAAGAAAATCGATAAAAAAGAGATTGATCACATTCAAAAGGTTATCAAAAACCATAAAGGAAGTCAAAATTTGCATTTTGTGGTTTATGATGTCGATGAAAAGATCAAACTAACGATGCCAAGCCGTACTACCAAAATTGAGATCAGTAATGAATTGATAGAAGAACTGACAAATAATGAGTTTAATTTTAAACTGAATTAAGAGGTATTTTTAATGTTACTTCTTTGAGTTGTTTTGCTAATGGATTGATGTTTGCTATTTCATATGTTCATTTTTTTAATGACAAAAAAACGAACCAAAAAAGTCATGGCTTACAATAATTTAATAACCTAAATTTCATAAAACCCAAGTGCAGCCGAGTGATTTTCGAGCAAGCTCTCAACTTCTCGGTTTTACTAAGGTTTTATTTCCTTTAGAACAATAAATTCTTGAATGCCACTTTGGTAAAAATTATTATTCTAAGATTTATATCATTTTCTTAGTCGTAAGAATTATCCGTGAATTTGGTTCTTCTTTATGCGAAGCACATCATGAATTCCAAAATCAATATTAAATGGATGAATACAACAGAACAAATTCTAATAAAAATAATCTGACCCAGTAAAAAAGGTATAAAACCATACAATTTTAAGTAAAAATTCCCAATCTTTGATTAGCACTTGGTTATACCGTATACAGCAGGTGGCTATGATTTTTTAGCCTTTACGTGCTTTTCTTTATTTTTCACGAATATAAGTTTGTGTCTGCTTTTAGGGTTTTCTCTTTGTTCTATTTCAAAATCACCGATAGATTTAATGTAATATCTCTCAGAAATAAGACAGTTTAGAAGTAGACACTCTAGAGTCACCTGGTGAGAATTTTTGAGCACTTTGAGGTTCCTTGGATAATGATTCTATTATATTCGATAAGAATGTATCATTCATCAGATGAATGTTAAAGTTATTATTACCGAATATTTACTCGAACTCCTTTACTGTGACTGCTAAATTCAGGTGCATACATACTTTGCATGGTCGTGATACCATTGCTAAAATTGCCTTGATTATTTACTCTCATGTCATATTCAAAAACAAAAACACCTTTGGGTAAATGATCGATAAAGAAATTGGTACTGGCATCTTTTGTGCTTTCGTAGTAATACAAATTATCCTGATATTTATATTCAGAAAGTGTATTTACAGGTTCAAAACCACTTGCACGCATATCCTTTAAATGAATGAACTCCATTTCTCTGTCTGATCTGATCTCAATTCTCACAGTGATAAGATCACCAAGTTTCAATATTATTTTGTTATCAATTTTATACAGTTTTATTCCCTCTTCCGTATTTTTCTTTAAAAACAATTCTTTACGGATTTGTATTCCGGTCTTTGCCGAAGTGATCTTATCAAGATCTTCAAAATATTGCCAGTAAAGTCCGCCAAAAGCCGCTCCTTTTGAGTTTTTTCCCAATGTTATCTCTGCCATTTCCGGTTTAATCTCAGCAGTATTCCAGGTAGTTTTAAAATATCCGGTGCCGGCTTCTATTTTGGTATTTTCTAATTTTGTGGGATCAATAATATTGTTGCCAATTTTTACTTTTACCAGTTCATTTTCATTAATCCAGTTGCTTCCTGTTGACAAGATCGCATAAATAGCATTGGTGGTCGCTTTGGTGGTTTTCCAGCTGTTGGTCTGTTTGTTTTTAAGCAACCATAGTTTTAAATTATCCATCGTATTGTCTTCAGCTCCCATTTCATGAAACACTTCTATCATCAGGCTTTGTGTTTGCACAGGTGACTGATACCAATACCAGCTGGGCTGGTTTTCTTTCCAGTACATACCCATTTCTTCATTGATGATTGATTTTTCTTTTAATGATCTGTAAATTTCATTTGCAATTTTTTGATCACCATTTACCTTTGCATAAATAGTGATGAGTCCTCTGGTATAAAGTTTATGATCAGTCCAGTAGGTATAACTTTGTTTTCTGTAATAATCTGCTGCCTCCTTATATTTTTTATCTAAAGGGATATCCTTAAAGAAGCTTCTCATATATAAATACTGAATTTGAAAATCTCCGGTATGGTTTTGTTTTAAGTATTCTGTTTGTTTTGCTTTTCCATTTTTTTCACCAATTTCTTTTGCCTTTTCAAGAAGTTTTTGATAATCATCCAGTATTTCATGATCTAAAAATGAAACAGATCTTTTAAGCAGATCGTTATAATTCTTAGATGAAAATTCATGATCATTTTTAATGATCTTATTTAGTTTTCCAAAACCTATAGCAATGTGCTGGGTAATATTTCTGTTGGTATATCTGCCACCAGAAAACCATGGAAATCCGCCATCTGATCTTTGCATTTGCTTTAGTTTACTCAAAGCTTTTTCCTGTTCATTTTTCATTTTATTAAGGTCGAAAAGCAATGCAAGTCTTTTTTTCTGTTCGGTTTCACTTTGTGCATCACGCAACCATGGTGTTTCCTCAATGATAATAGATTTTAATTCGGAATTCTTTTCCAGATTAGAGATCAATGCATCTGATGAAACCCATTGTTTAAAAACAGATTCAATTTTCGGATTGGAATTCATCAAATATGCAGCCAGTGAATTGGCATAATATCTTGAAAAGATCTGTTCGGAACATTCATGTGGGAATTCCATCAGATATGGAATTGCCTGAATGGCATACCAAACCGGATTGGAAGTGATCTCTAAAGTGAGCTTATGATTTGTAAGAGTTTTTGATGTATTGTTCTTTAATTTTTCAAGCGTAAACGTTTTCTTTTCATTTTCTTTTACCTGCAGGCTCATGGTTTCCGTTACTAGCATTCTATTGGAGAGAACCGGCAAAATATTTTGTTCACCATCACTAAAATCTCCGGCTTTTGCAACAATACGATATTGTACAGCCTGTAAATATTTAGGAATAAAAATCTTCCATAGTACTGTTGTACTATTCTTTGTGTCAGCTGAAAAATTCATATTCTGATTCTGAGAACTTTCAAGCAATTGTTGTGTGATATTCTTTCCGGAAAGGGCATCAGTAAATTTAATTTGAGCAATTCCGTTAAGTTTTTCTTTAGAAAGATTTGTGATCTTTGTACTTATGATGATGGTATCATTTTCTCTTAAAAAACGAGGGAGATTGGGCACAACCATCAGGTCTTTTTGTGTAATCGTATTTAATTGTTTATAACCTGTTCTTAGATCTTTGGTGTGCGCCAGCAATTGTAATTTCCATTTGGTTAAGGCTTCCGGAATGGTAAACTTAAAAGTGAAATTTCCTTCCTTATCCATAGTTAAATTGGGGTAGAAAAAAGCAGTTTCCTTAAAGTTGGTTCTTGCCTGTACTTTATTCAGTTCGTTATTGATTTTTTCCTGTCCGGCTTTTGTGGTGATCAACATCACACCATTTTTTCCCTGACTGCCATAAAGAGCAATCGCTTCTTCCCCTTTTAAAACTTTAACACTAACAATATCCTCTTCAGTAATTTCCAGATCTTCATTTCCTGCAAAAGGTACTCCATCAATAATAATGAGTGCTTTGTTATTATTAATAGAGCTCATTCCTCTGATGATTAATTTTTTTGAAGCTCCCGGTGCAGGGGCAACCTCAACTCCGGCAACTCTATCTGCAAGAGCAAAAGAGATATTATCAATATCCTCTGCTTCTTCAGTAATTTGAATAGCTTGAACTCCAGGAGGTGGAGGAACACTTCTTTTAGATTTCATTGCTAGAGCAGTAACCACTACTTCATCCAGTGATTCTTCACTGCCTATCATTTTTATAGAGTAAAAATTATCCTTCTTTATTTTCAATTCTATAGTTTCCATACCAATAAAACTGATAACAAGAATATCTCCTTTTTTAGCTTTGATCTTAAATTTTCCATCAAAATCAGTGGTAACACCATTATTTGTTCCTTTTACAGTAACATTTACACCCGGTAATTCATCCGATTCATCGTAAACCACACCATAAATAAATC
>JAOZTG010000035.1:0-13148 GCA_029939235.1 Flavobacteriaceae bacterium | reverse complement strand
ACATTTACACCCGGTAATTCATCCGATTCATCGTAAACCACACCATAAATAAATCCTTTCTCTTTGCTCTGGTCATTGGAAGAGTTGATCTTAGGCTTGGTATATTTATTTACTACCTCTCTTAAATACTGTCTTTTAACCCATCGGTTGTTGTTAAAACTAAATCCAAACCAGTTCAATTTGTCATATTGTCTAATTGTTGGTCTAAAATAATTATATGGTAGGTTTTTTACATGTAACTGGATTATACCAAAACTTTTATTGGCCGACGATCTGTTATACGATTGATATACAGTAAATGTAACAGGAGTAAAATTCCAATAATGTGTTTTGAACTGATCTAAAGATGCATCATACATGGAGGCTAGAATTTCAGCAGAAACTTTGTCTTTTTGATCTCCTTTGACACTAAAACTCCATTGCTGCTCACTTCCCGGTTGTATTTTATCTCTAAAGGTTTGGGTGATAATTTGTAATTCATTCTTTGGGTAAGGCACATGAACGCTTACTGTACCCTTTTTAAAACTATTGAAAAAAGCAGTTTGATAATGCACAGCAAAACCACCCATGTCCTCCTTGTTAACGGGTATGGTGATTATTTTACTGTCATTGGAAAGGTGTAAGATCTTTTGATCAACAGTTTTATGATCTTTTTCTATAAAGACAGTAACAAAAATATTTGTAGCAGAAGAAAGCTTTAATTTAACTAACTCTCCCAAAGAATATTCTTCTTTGTCAGTAGTTACGGATATCAGCTTCTCTTTTCCAATTTCCTTACCGGAATAATCTTTTACATTAAATCTTTTTTCTGTTGTGATCTTTTGCTGATACTTATCCGAACAATTGAAAACAGCTATATATTTACCAGTTTCCCAGTTTTTGACATTTGTAAAAGTGATCTCTTTTTGCAATTTGGTGTTGATCTGTTGTTCAAAAACAATAGCACCTTTTTTCCAGTTTTTCTCATCATTTTCATTCTGATAAGCATCATGGGGGAATAATTTTTTAAACTCCTCCTTAGTAAATTCTGGATAATCGGGAGACTGCCATGGACTTTTCCTTAAAATTTCTTTAGGAGATCTTAACTTATATATTGTTAAATGGCCAATAGTCGGAACAAATTCACCGTTCAGGTTTTTAGAATTTATTGTAATCGTATTGTTTTGTAGATTCTTATCTATAGATTCAGCTATGGATAACTGGATCTCAAGAATGTGATAGGCAACCCTGACTGTAGTTTCAGTATTATGAGTTTCACCATTGATATCAGTAACATCTGCATAAATTTTATAACTAAATACAGGTTTTTGTTCTTTTTTGATTTTTAGATCGGGCTTGGCTTTGAACTTAATAGAATAATTTCCGGAAAGATCGGTAGTTGTCTCCCCATGAATTATTTCCTGAGGAGTTGAGTTGGTTGGATAAGGGTTGTAATATCGATAAATAGATGGATAATTCTCCGTTCTTACCACTCTGTATTTTACTTTTGCATTTGATATTTTTGATCCTGAAAATGAAATGGCTTCCCCTATTACTGTAATACTGTCATTCAAACGAAAACTCTCTTTTACAGGCTTGAATTTAGTTTCAAATTTTGGGCGTTTATATTCTTCCACAGAGATAAAATTTTCACTCATTTCAAAATCTGTGATCTGATCATAGAAATTACTATCTGTATATCCTTCATCTATTTCTATCATAAATACACCGGTTAGACCATTGGAAGGCAAGATGAATTCACTGCTAAAAGAACCATATGCATTGGTAGTAAGTTCCAGTTCTTTGACCTCTTCACTGTTTACATCGTAAAGCGTTACTGTGACCACTTCATTTGCAACAGTTGTTGACTTATTGTTGTCTGTTTGAATTAAAATCCCTTTAAAATAAACCGTTTGTCCGGGTCGGTAGATACTCCGGTCTGTAAAGAGAAATGCCTTTGCATAAAGAGTTTCTTCTCTTTCATTTTGTCCGTAATTATTTTTGTAAATATAATAATCACCAAAAACAGCTTTGTCATTTTTTGTTTTTATATCAAAATGAATATCATAGTAGTTATTCTTTTCAAAACTAAAAAACCCGTCTTTATCCGAATAGAAAATATGATCAATTTTTCTGTCTGAATTGGCATAATTCAAATTGCTTTTAGCATGTATTTTAGCATTTTTAATTGGTTTTCCTGTATTTCTATCGATCACCTGCCAAATTTCAAGTTTTGAATCATTCATCCTAACCAGTGAAATATCAGTTGCCTGAACAAAAGCATAGGCATAGATCTCATCTTTTTTGAATTGATCCTTTTTGTGAGAAACGATCAGGTATCTACCCGAGTTAAGTGCCGGTAATAAAACTTCTGTACTGTGTTCCTGATAATCGTTTTCCGTTTTTAATATCGAACTCCATTGTTTTTCAATGGTCAAATTATTGATAAAATCAATTTTCACTGAATCAGGATTTAATTTAATTAATTGATCCATTTGATTCTGACTTACTTTAAATATCTTAAAATCCAGGCTAGAAATATTTTTGTAGTGGATCAATAGTCGGGAAGGAGTATTTATGGGTATAAAGTTTTCAACAGAAATTCGTAGGTTTTCCTTTTTTATTTGTTTTTGCAAAGACCTGCATTTATCAGCCCCATTCGATTCAGGGAATCTTTGAATGGCATTTTCACAAATCTTTAAAGCATCCGGTCTTTTGAATTGATCAGTTGTATTTTGTTTGGGATTATATTGGTTTGCCTGATTATTGTATAAGTAGGCAATTTGAAAAGAAACCTCTGTAGATGCCGGGGATGCCTTATATTTATTTTCCAGATCAATTAAAGCAGCAAGAAATATTTCTTCTTTATTTTCAAATACAGCATTGGATCTTATAAGATTTAAGCGTTCAACAGTAACATCTATCAAGGCAGTTGGATCATTATCTTTTAAATGAAATTCGGTAAGATCTTTAAACAGATAGATGGCATTTAATTGTTGTGATAGGCTGTCTTTTGTTGGTAGATCCATTTTGATAAATTCTTTGCTCCCTTTTAAAAGAGAACTATTATCAATAGTAAATTTATATTTTGGTTTTTGAATATTTCGTTCATCAGATTTGTAAAAAGCTATAGCTCGATGTGCCAAAAAATCATATAGTGTAGGCCTGTATTTCTTTGATTCCTCTTTGTTTATAAGAATATCAGCAAAATTATTTAATGAGAGTTTTTGTAATTCATATTTGTTTTTTAATGAATTTTGATAGTGTTGATGTGTTGTTTCAAACAGACTTTGCAGATCCCAGGTTCTAAAATCTGATGTATCTACTTTTTCATTTGTTTTGGTTCTGTTATAGAATTTATACCTGTTTTGCTGGAAATATTGCCAATACAGATCAGCGAGAATACTCTCTAAAATATTTTTAGCAGGAAAGTCAGTTCGCAGAATTTCCTTTTTAAAATTGTCAATTATTTTGATCTGTGCATCTTCTTTGATGTCCAGATAAAATTTTGATCTATAGATCAATGATTTGATGATCTGATTGTTATTGTGTTGTTCTTCTGCTATATTATAAATGATCTCTACTTCTGCTAAAGCAGATTTCGGGAGGTCTTTTAATTCGAAATTCTCAACATTTTTCCAGTGTTGTTTATAGGTTGGATCCTGGGCTACAGAAGTAGTAATGATAAAAGAGAGGATAAGAAATAATAATATTTTTTTCATAATAATTTAAGGGGTAATTATTTCGAATAAATGTAAGAATTTAAATTGTATTTTTGCTAGATCAAAAATTGAGCCATGAAAATACATTTTATATCAATAGGTGGTAGTGCTATGCATAATCTGGCACTGACCTTACATGAAAAAGGAGATAAAATAACCGGTAGTGATGATGAGATCTTTGAGCCTTCCAAATCAAGATTGGCAGCAAAAGGGCTATTGCCATCAGCATTTGGCTGGTTTCCTGATAAAATAACAGAAAAAATTGATGCTATTGTTTTGGGAATGCATGCCAAGGCAGACAATCCGGAATTGATCAAAGCCCAGGAATTAGGTTTAAAAATATATTCCTACCCTGAATTTTTATATGAGCAATCAAAAAATAAAACCAGGGTTGTTATTGGTGGTTCACATGGCAAAACTACCATCACATCTATGATCCTTCATGTGATGGATTATCATGATATACAAGTGGATTATATGGTAGGTGCACAGCTAGAAGGCTTTGACAGAATGGTGCATTTGACTGATGAAAATGAGTTTATGATCATTGAGGGAGATGAGTATCTTTCTTCACCCATTGATCGTCGCCCGAAGTTTCATTTATACAAGGCAAATATTGCTTTATTGAGCGGTATTGCATGGGATCATATGAATGTTTTTCCAACTTTTGATAATTATGTTGATCAGTTTAGAATATTTATTGACACCATGGTTCCCGGAGGAATATTGGTGTACAATGAAGAAGATGAAATAGTGGATAAAATTGTAAAAGAAGCTGCAAATTCTGTTAAGATGGAGGCTTATAAAACGCCTGATTATACTATTGAAAACGGACAAGTATTTATAGAGACTTCTGAAGGAAAGATTCCGTTACAGGTTTTTGGAAAACACAATCTGCAAAACCTTTCCGGAGCAAAACTTATTTGTCAGAGTATTGGAGTAGGTGAAGAAGAATTCTTTGAAGCAATTTCCACTTTTAGTGGAGCAAGTAAGCGTTTAGAAAAACTGGCTGAAGGAGAAAATTCTATCATATTTAAAGATTTTGCGCATTCACCTTCAAAAGTAAAAGCTACGACCAATGCAGTAAAAGAACAATTTGGAGATAAAAGAGTATTAGCTTGTTTAGAATTACACACTTACAGCAGTTTGAATGCAGATTTTTTAGGATTGTATCAAAATGCTTTAGATGCAGCAGATGAAGCAGTAGTATTTTATTCTCCTCATGCGGTGGAGATTAAAAAATTAAAACCAATTTCTAAAGAGCAAATCGCAAAAGCATTTCAAAGAGATGATTTGATCATTTATACAGATCCGAAAGAGTTTAAAGAATTTCTTTTTGCTCAAAATTTAGATAATACAGCCTTGCTTTTTATGAGTTCGGGTAATTATGGAGGTTTGGACCTGGAAGAAGTAAAAAAAATGGTTAAATGATCCAGAAATGGATTTAATAAATCAAAGTGAAGAATAACATTTAAAAATTAAATTATGGCTAACGAAAAAACAGCAGATTATGGACCATTAGAATTATTATTTGGAACATGGGAAGGCGATAAGGGTGAGGATTTTGCTCCTGAACCAGATGAGGATGCGACAAGTCTGTATTATGAAACAATTACTATTGAAAGAGCAGGAGATGTGGATAATGCAGATGAACAGGTTTTGGCAATTGCCAGATATCACATATCAGTTAGAAGAAAAAAGAATGATGAAACGTTTCATGATCAGGTTGGGTATTGGTTGTGGGATAAAGCAAATCAGACTATTATAAATTCCTTTACTATCCCTCGTGGATTATGCGTTTTGGCCGGAGGTAGTTTAGATATTGAAAAGGAAAATGATGAGCAGGTTACTTTTAATGTTACAGCAAAACTTGGCGAAGAATGGGGGCTAACTCAATCTCCTTTTATGAATGAAAAGGCAAAAACATTGGAGTTTACACAAAAACTTACGGTGACCAAAGATACGTTGAGTTATTCGCAAACCACTGTTTTGGATATTTATGGCCGTAATTTTGATCATACAGATTTTAACACTTTGAAAAGGGTTTAGAATTTAAAAAACAGGTTCTGTTTAGAATAATGTAGTATGATGATTTTAAGTACCTGGATATTATATGTAACTCAAAAATATTTTTAAGAAACTTTGTGTTTTCTTTGTGTAAATCTGCGAAATATCCGCATGAACGTACGGGCAGGGCTATTACACAAAGAAGCCACAAAGGCTTTTTACTAAGTTGTACAAAGTCTGAATTCTTTTAAAACACAACTAAAAAATATAAACAAATCAATAAAAATTGAATAGAGATATGAATCCAATGCAATGGTTTTTAATCGTTTTAAAGAAGTATAACGTCTTTACGGGAAGAGCAAGAAGAAGCGAATATTGGTATTTTGTTTTGGTCAACTTATTTAATTCTTTTCTTACTTCCTATATGGATACTACATTTGGAACTTTTGATGAAGAAACGAAAATAGGTTATATCAATATGGCATATGCAATGGTTGTATTAATTCCTAATATCGCGGTAAATATTAGAAGAATGCACGATGTTGGTAAAAGTGGCTGGTATATGCTTATTCCTATATATAATATTGTGTTAGCGGCAACTCCCGGTGTTGTTGGTGAAAATCAATATGGATCAGACCCAAAAGATGAAGAAATGGATCTTACCATTTCCGATTGATTTTTAGCTTTCTTATAAATGGTAATCACCTTTATGCTTATTAAAAGATAAATCAATCTTTTATGCGTCACCTAAGTTACTATTTAAATTCATTCTAAATTATGACAATGCCTAAATATTGATTATTTTTGCATTTCTAAAATAGAAATAATAGTTATGAATTTTAATAAAAACACCAGGATCTCCACTTTGATCAAAGAGAATAAAGATACTATTGATGTTATAGCCTCTGTCAATAAGAATTTTTTAAAATTAAAAAATCCAATTTTACGTCGTGTTTTAGCTCCCAGAGTGTCCGTTTCTGACGCTGCAAAAGTAGGAGGTGTTAAAATAGATGTTTTGATAGAGAAATTAGAAGAGATCGGATTTAAGTTTGAAGGTGTTAAATCACAAAAAGTTGAACCACAAGAGAGAGGAATAAAAAACATGCAGGAGACCAAGGAAATTAAAAATTTGGTAAAGTTAGATGTTCGTCCAAGTCTTGATTCGGGAGTAGATCCTTTTGAGATTATTATGAAGGCAATAAAGGTTTTAAAAGAGGATGAAACTTTACAGATAATAAATACTTTTGAGCCAATTCCGTTGATACGTAAACTTCAATCCAAAGGTTATGAGTCGTGGACTGAAAGACCGGAAGAGGGTGTTGTTCATACTTTTTTTAAGAAGAATACAGCAAAATGGGTGGATAATGAAGTAGAAGAAATAGTAAAGAAGAGCCCTTTAAATTTTGAAGAACAATTGGATTTTTTTGGAGATAATATTAAAAAAATTGATGTTCGACAGTTAGAGATGCCGGAGCCCATGGTTACAATACTAAAAGAAATTGAAACCATAAAAAAAGGACAGGCTTTATTTGTTGAACATAAAAAAATTCCTCAGTTTTTATTACCCGAACTGGAACAAAGAAATTTCAATATTTTGTATAAAGAAATAGATTGTAACCATACTATATTATTAATTTTTAAAAATGATAATTAGTAAATGAATAACTTACATTCAAATAATGCACCTGATTCAAGTGTTGTAAGACCTCATTTTATTTTTGCTGCCGTGTCCTTACTTATCTTGTCAGTCATGATCATATTAGCAGATACTAATTTATTGGAAGCTTATTTTAACAATAAAATTGTAGCAATTACCCATATGGCAGTTTTGGGCTGGGCAACTATGGTTGTTTTTGGAGCCTTATATCAATTAATTCCTGTTGTTTTTGAAACCGCTTTATTTAGTGAAAAATTAGCAAAATTTACTTTTTGGTTATCTGGGTTTAGCGTATTATTTTTAACTTATACCTTTTGGATAGGATCTTATAGTAATCTACTTATTTATGCTGCTTTTTTAATGTTTATTTCATTATTACTTTTTGTGATAAACCTAATGCTTACTTATAAAGATTCTAAATTAAAGAACATATCGTCAAAATTTGTAATTACTGCTGTTGTATGGTTAGCTATTACAGAATTCATAGGTACTTTAATTGCCTTGAATTTTAAATATAATTTTTTATCTGAAATTCATTTACACTATTTAAAGATACATGCCACTGTTGGGTTAATAGGTTGGTTTTTGCTTTTAATAATTGGAGTTAGTTCTATATTGATACCTATGTTTTTGGTATCCCATCAGTTAAATGATAAAAAACTATCTTATGCTTATTACTTTATTAATTTCGGATTAATTTCATTATCCATTAATTGGTTTTTTATCCATTTCGCTAATATTGATCTGTTTTTATGGTTATCTATTGTCGTTGGGATTGCATTTTATATTTCATTTGTTTACGAATCATATAAAAAAAGAATAAGAAAAGTATTGGATATTGGTATGAAGCACACTATGATCTCAATTTTGAGTATTGTTTTACCAGTTATGATAAGTTTAATTATTATGATGAGCTCTAAGCTTGAGTATGCCTTTTTAATGAGGGCAACAACATTATATGGATTTACAATAATATTTGGATTAATTACAACCTTAATTTTAGGTCAAACATATAAAACCTTGCCATTTGTAGTTTGGTTAGATAAATACACCGAGTGGGTTGGAAAAACAAAGACTCCTTTGCCAAGGGAACTATATTCTGAAAAAATAGCAGGTGCACATTTTTATATCTACCTTTTATTTATCATTACAATGGTTTTAGGTCTGGTTTTAGATCAGATATTTTTAATTAGAATAGGGAGTTATTTATTGTTGCTTGTAGCAATTTTATATAATATGAATGTATTTAAAATGATTTTTCATAAAACAAAAATATTAAAAAATGACTAGAGAAGAAATAGCAAATTTTGAACTCAGTATATTAGAATTACTTAAAAATGTGATGGATCCGGAGATTGAGATCAATATTGTTGATCTTGGATTGATCTATGAAGTGAAATATGACGGTGAAAATAAAATTGATATTGATCTTACGTTTTCAACACCTTCTTGCCCCTTGGGAGATACGATTGTTACAAATGTGAAAGAAAGCATTAAGCAAAAACATTCTGATTTTGAAGTAGATGTAAATATTGTTTTTGATCCGCCATGGTCAGCAGCAATGGTAAGTGAAGAGGGTAAAAAGATATTGGGAATGTAGTTTCAAAGAGCAAAGTGAAAAGTAAAAAGTGAAAAACGTCTTTGCGTAATCATGATGTACAAAGTGATGTGACAATGTATTTGATACACAAAAGTTAATAGGTTAATTGATATTTGTATCTAAAAAATGGATGATTTTAAATCTCAAATCATTGATCTTTATAACCAAACCTTTTTAACTGATTGCTATTGTTTCGCCAGTTTTTATTCACCTTGACATAGAGTTCCAGAAATATTTTCTTGCCAAAAAACTTTTGCAGATCTTTTCGGGCTTCTGTACCGACTCTTTTTAAAGCAGATCCTTTATGTCCGATGATAATACCTTTTTGAGTTTCTCTTTCTACCATTATTACCGAGCGAATTTTTATGATCTTTTCTTCTTCCAAAAAATCTTCTGTGTCAATTTCAACCGCATATGGGATTTCTTTTTTGTAATGCATTAATATTTTTTCACGAATGGTTTCGTTAACAAAAAATCGTTCCGGTTTATCGGTTAATTGATCCTTTGGATAGAATGGAGGAGATGCTGGTAAAAGTTCAATGATCTTGTCCATTACTGATTTTATATTAAAATTTAAAAGTGCCGAGATCGGATAAATAATTGCATTGGGAACTTTCTCTTTCCAAAAAGCTATTTTTTCCTCTACTTCTTTCTGACTTGATTTATCTACTTTGTTCAATAAGAGTAAGACAGGCACCTTAGAGTTTTGAATTTTTTGAAAAAAAGCATCATCTTTCAATTCCTTTTCACCAATTTCAACCATATAGATCAAAATGTCTGCATCTTCAAAAGCTGATTTTACAAAATTCATCATAGATTCCTGCAATTCATATGCAGGTTTGATGATGCCGGGTGTATCTGAAAACACAATTTGAAAATCATCTCCATTTACGATACCTAAAATTCTGTGTCGTGTAGTTTGCGCTTTTGAAGTAATAATTGAAAGTCGTTCACCAACCAAAGCGTTCATCAATGTGGATTTTCCTACATTTGGATTACCGATAATATTAACAAAACCTGCTTTATGTTTCATGATATTTTAATTGAAATGATAGAATGCAAAGGTAATACCATTTAAGGTAGTGTTATGATTTTTTTATAGGATAAGGGCTAATAAAACGCAAATCCCATTATTAAATACAAAATAGTTGCGATTGTTCCCCCAATAAGAGCATAGGGTAACTGGGTCCTTACATGATCAATATGATCACTGGCAGAAGCCATAGATGATATGATGGATGTGTCCGAAATAGGGGAGCAATGGTCACCAAAAACTCCACCACCTAAGGTTGCTGCAATAACTAAAGTTAGTTCAGATTGATGAATTTCTGCCATAGGGATGGATATAGCTAACATGATAGCAAATGTTCCCCAGGATGTACCTGTTGAAAATGCTATAAATGAGCTGATCAAAAAGACAATTGCAGGTAAAAATTGAGGTGAAAGCCAGTCTTTTGACCAGTTGGCAATAAATTGCCCAGTTCCCATCTGATTACAGGCATCACTAATAGCAAAAGCAAGCATCATTAAAAGAGCCAAAGGCATTAATTCACTAATTCCTTTTAAAACCAGGTCTACCATTTCTTTTGTTCTCATGATTCCTTGTGCCCGATACAAGATCATTGCTACAAAAATAGATGCCAATACCGAATATAATACGGAGGAAGAACCAGATCCGTTTCCAATTGCCTGAGATAAATGATCGGTAAAAGAATGAGAACTCTCTACTTTGCTCCAGCCGGTGTATGCTAGATTTATTGGCATCATTATCACCATGGTAACCAATGGAATAACCATATTATAAGCTTTAGCTTTTATTCCTTTTTTTGGTTCGTATGAGGTAATTGTTTCTGATATCATTGGTTTTGCATCATCACTTAGGAGCTTCCCTGTTTCTTTAGTCCTTTTTTCGGCTTTAGCCATCGGACCAAAATCCTTTTTAGAAAGAATGACTACAAATACAATCACGATTGCAATTAATGGATAAAAATTATATTTGATGGATGAGATCAACATAGAAAATGGTTTGTCAATTCCTTGTGTGAGTAATAAACCCATAATAAATGCTCCCCATGCATTGAATGGAATAATTATAGAAGAAGGTGCCGAACTGGAATCGGCGATATAAGCTAATTTTTCTCTTGGAATTTTCAATTTATCAAAAACCGGACGATATAATGTGCCAACAGTTAATGAACTAATACTGGTTTCAACAAAAAGTAATATACCAGTGATCAAAGCTAATAATTGTACAACAACCCTACTATAACCGCTTTGTTTTCTTTCAAAATAGTCAATTAATACATTCAATTTATTTACAAAACCTTCAACACCTTTTGAGTATTGAATAAATAATAAAAGTGCTCCTACAAGTGCACTAAACATAATGGTTCTGGTATTTCCAGCAGATTTAAAAACATCAACCAGCCCCTCAATTGTTGCTAAAGTACCATCCAAAAAGTTCCATCCACTCATGATGACCCATGCGAACCATATGCCAAAAAGCAATGCGATATATACCTGTTTTGTTTTAAGAGCCAGAATTATTGCAATAAGTGGAGGTAAGATGGATAGGAAGCCGTAGTCGGTCATATTTATTTGTTATAAAAACTGTTAAGTGATTGAAAAGGATAAATATATAAAAATATATGGTAAAGAATTGATTTTGATTTACGATTCTAATGATTTGTTGGAAAATAGATTGTCAAAAAATAATTAATTTTCATTTGAAATTATCAGTAAATATGTTGTATATTTGCAGCCGATATCGCGGGATAGAGCAGTAGGTAGCTCGTTGGGCTCATAACCCAAAGGTCGCTGGTTCGAGTCCAGCTCCCGCTACTAATTCCTTGTAACTAATTGATAATCAGATAGTTACAAGGTTTTTTCGTTTATGGCTGTGTCAGATTTGTGTCAAAACTTAAATCATTTTTTAATTACTTATAGGTAAATGGCTTATATGTAAAAAAAAAATGCAAAAACCTCAAAATTACCTAGTCCCTTTTTTAGATTACATTCCTGCTGAATTACGAATTAACAAAGAATGGATTATAGTTTATTCTGTTAAATCTCCTGCTACTGGAAAATTACAACGTATTAGAAAACGTGTTCCAAAGTATAAACCTGCGCTTCAAAGGAAAAGGATTGCTACAAAAATCACTACAAAAATTAATGAAAACCTTGCACTGGGATGGAATCCAATTCTTGAAAATGAAGCACCAAATTCTTTAACTTTATTGATGGATTCAATTGAACATTTTCAAAAAAGCTTAGAACTAGACTTTAAAAACAATGCAATTCGTAAAGATACACTAAGATCATATGCATCAATTATGAAAATATTTGCTGATTGGGTGAGAAGCAAAAACGAAAATGAATTTGTATACAATTTTAAATCTGAAATGGTTTCAAACTTTTTGGATTATGTATATTTTGAGCGTAAAGTTTCAGCACGAACTTATAATAATTACTTACTCACTTTAAGGTTGTTTGCTAATTATTTAATACAAAAGAGCTATATAAAAACTAATCCAACTAAAATCTTCAAAAAAAAGAAAAATCAACCTAAAAAAAGAACTGTCATTGAAAAACCTGCAATTGATACAATATTTGACGAACTAAAAGAGGTTAATAAAGAATATTTATTATTGTGTAAATTAATTTACTTCTGTTATATCAGGCCTACGGAAATATCTAAGCTAAAAGTTTATGATATTAAACTAAATGAAGGGCTCATTTATTTAAGTCCTGAAATATCAAAAAAAACACATGGATTTGTTACCATACCCAAACCAGTTATTCAGGATTTGGCATTTCATTTGAGAAAGGCAAACATGCAAGATTATTTGTTTTCTAAAAATGATTGTAAAGCCGGAGTATTACAATCCAATGGAAAAGCGTATTATGATTTATGGCAAAAATATGTAAGAAAGAAGAAATTAACTGATAATCCTTTATATTCCTTAAAGGATAGTGGAATAACTTTTGCATTAGACAGTGGTGTTTCACCAGTTTCTGTAATGAATCAAGCAAGGCATAGTGATCTAACCATCACTACCACTTATATACGAAAATCACAGACAAAAGCGGATTCAACAATTACAAATGCAAATTGGTAAAAAAATAATTCTCGCTAATTAAAAAAACACAAGACAAATGAGACAAATAAGACAACCCTTATATT
>JAOZTG010000158.1:5581-7276 GCA_029939235.1 Flavobacteriaceae bacterium | reverse complement strand
GGCTGCACTTAGTTTTCATGAAATTTAGGTTATTAAATTATTGTCAGCCTTGATTTTTTTGTTTCGTTTTTTTATCAAGAAAAAAATGAAATGCCTGTCCGGCATGAGGACATAAAAATTTATTAAAATAACAGCAGGAACGAATATTATTACTTAATTAATCAAATTTACCATGGGAAATAATAAAACCACTTTGAATAAAATAATTTATACCACCCTCATTTTACTATTAGGTTTTTTTGGAGGATATAAAATATTTAGTCCAAAAAGTACTATCGCTACCATGCCGGTTAAAAACACTTTGTTTAGAAATGTTTCCGGTAATGATAGTATTTCAAGTTTGACCAAAGAATTTACAGGAAAAATATTGGAGGTAAAAGATGGTGATCTTATTATGGATGCTGTTAAAAAAGCAAAACCAGGTGATCTGATCCGTGTATATCCCGGAACTTATTCTGAAACGGTTTATGTTGATAAAGATGATATTACTTTTCAGGGAATTATAGAGAACGGAAACTGGCCCACTTTAGATGGTAAAAAAGAGTTGAATGATGCCTTTTTATATTCCGGTAACGGAATTCAAATTGAAGGATTTAAAATCATTAAATATAAAGGTAACGGTATCATGGGACAGGCGGGTAATAATTTTGTGATCAGAAATAACTGGGTTATTGATACAGGTGTTTATGGAATTTTTCCTCAATATGGAAAGAACGGCTTGATAGAATATAATGTTTTGTCTGAAATTGAAGATGCGGCTATTTATGTTGGTATGTGTGATAATATTGATGTATTGCACAATGAGGTTTTTGATAATGTTGCCGGAATCGAAATTGAAAACTCACGTCATTGTCTGGTAGAAAATAACAGTGCTTACAATAATACCGGAGGAATACTTGCTTTTATTACTCCCGGACTTCCAATAAAAACTACCTATGATGTAATTATTAGAAATAATTTTATTCGTGATAACAACCATAAGAATTTTGGAGCACCCGGTTCTATCGTTTCCGGAATTCCTGCAGGTACTGGCATTCTGGTGATGGCTGCAGATGATGTAATTATTGAAAATAATATTATTTCGGGTAACAAGAATGTTGGAATTGTGATTACCGATTTTGAGAATGGAGGAGCAAAAGCTTCCAATGACCCTGAATCAGATCCAAATCCCGATAATATTGTGATACTGGATAATTTAATGGTTAATAATGGATATGATCCAATTGATGAGGTCAAAGCAGCAATGCTTACAAAATTGACAACCAAAGGTCCTGATATTTTTGCGATTGGAAAGGGGACAGGTAGTACTATTTTAAATAGAGATAAATATGTAACATTTGGATTGAATGATTTTGGAGAACCAAAAATTACAGATACAAGAGATGTAAAATCTCTTTTATTGGACAGACCTGCAGAGTCAAGAAATATTTCTAAAAAACGATTAGGTGAATATACTTATTTTGGTGTATGTTCTGGTTGCCATGCATATGATATACGTTTGATAGGTTTACCGGTAAATGTTATTCAGATGATTTATAAAGATAATCCTGAAGGAATTATAAAATACATGAACAAGCCTAAAAATTTACGGGAGGATTATCCTGAAATGCCGCCACAGGATTATTTATCGGAAGACGCTAAAATTGCAGTAGCAGAATATATGTTGACATTGACAAAGTAAGTAGCTCATTTTTT
>JAOZTG010000158.1:0-5481 GCA_029939235.1 Flavobacteriaceae bacterium | reverse complement strand
AGGAATGACAATTCAACATATTTTTCACTAAATTCATTGTAGAACTAAAATTATAAGAATAAAGGAATGAAATTTATTAAAAACATATTACCATTTTTTGTTTTAATTATCATTTTATCCTGTGGTGTAAAAGTTGATGACAATCAAAATGTAAATTCAATTGAACAAAAATTAGTATCAAATCGCTGGTCTGAAGAAAAAGCTAATGATTGGGGTAAACAACAATCCTGGATTGTTGGTGCGAATTTTAATCCCAGTGATGCTTCAAATCAATTGGATTTTTGGCAGGCAGATACATGGAATCCTGAGTTGATCAATAAAGAGTTAAGTTGGGCTGCAAATATTGGCATGAATACCATGCGTGTTTATCTTCATTATTTTCCTTACCGGGATGATAAGGCTGGTTTTTTAAGAAGAATGGATCAGTATTTAGAAATTTCATCAAAACATAATATTAAAACAATGTTTATTTTCTTTGATGATGTGTGGAATCCCAATCCCAAAGCAGGTAAACAATCTGAACCTAAAAAACATGTACACAACGCAAATTGGGTACAATCACCGGGTAAAGACATTTTATGGGATCCACAAAGACATATTGAATTAAAACCTTATGTGCAGGATATTTTAAAGAGATATAAAAACGATGATAGGGTCTTGTTATGGGATCTATACAACGAACCTCAAAATACAAACCGTAATTCTTATAATGAACATCTTAAAGGAAAAGAAAATTTCTCATACATACTTTTAAAGGAGGTTTTTAAATGGGCTAGAGAAATAGATCCCAGCCAACCTGTTTCATCAGGTGTATGGGTTGGTGACTGGACAAATCCGGATAAACTTTCAAAATTCAATCAATTTATATTAGATAATTCGGATGTTATAACATTTCATAACTACAGCAATTTAAAAAATTTTAAAAAAGTTTCAGATGCATTAAAACGCTATAAACGTCCTTTGATCTGCACCGAATATATGGCAAGAGGGAATAACAGTTTGTTTGAAACTCACCTTCCGTATATGGAAGAGAATAATATTGGTGCAATAAACTGGGGTTTTGTTGCGGGTAGATCACAAACAATTTACCCATGGAATTCCTGGGATAAAGAATATACTGCAGAACCGGAGCTTTGGTTTCACGATATTTTCCGGCAGGATGGCACACCATACAACCAAAAAGAAATTGATTTGATAAAAAAACTAACCAGCGAAATGAACAAGTAGAAGAGCTTAAAGAATGAGAACTAATTTATTTAACCCAAATGAGTGTTTTTTATCCCAAAAGAACGAATAGATAAAGGTTAAACCTTGGTTTTTAATACATTTGCCTATCATAAATAAGAAAAGAATAAATACAATTAAACAAAGAAGAAAGTATGAAAAATTTGATTTTAAAAGGTTCGTTAGTTTTAACGTTTTTAGTAATGATGAGTTTTACAGGAATAGATAGTACTGTAGGTGAAAAGATTTTTATTGGAACATGGGAATATGAAGCTCCGGATGCACCATATGAATATCAGGAAGGAGAGATTGTTTTTGCAAAGAAAGATGGCAAGTTAGTAGGTTATGCATCTATTGATGGTTATAAAATTGATTTAGAAGATGTTGTAGTTAAAGGAGATAAACTTACTTGTGAAGCTTATATTGAAGGTGAATCTATTGTTTTTGAAATGGTATTCAAAAAGAAAACTTTTGAAGGTACAGCATCTTATTCAGAAGGATCTCTTCCAATTACAGGAAAAAGAAAAGCTACTAAGTAATAAAGTGTCAAGTCAAGCATATTTTAGTAATACCAAGTTTTGTTATTTTTACCGATAGCTTTGTTGAAATTTTTAACCATAGCGATTGCTATACTGAAAAATTCCGCCTTGCTCTCAACAAAAATAAACTTCAACTTATACGACACAATACACATGACTTAACACTAGTAAAAAAAATATTTATATAGCCTATTTGGTTTTAAGGTTAATAATTTTTTGAATTTCATTCATAGGTTTTAGGTTATATAAAGGGGGAAAACAGAATTATTCATTTAATTCTGTTTTTTTATGGATTTCGTTTTAGGAGGCTGTCTCAAAAGTTCTCTGTGTATCTCCGTGTCTCCTCAGTGCATCTCTGTGGTACATTTTAAAAAGCTGTTACGCAGAGATGATACACAAAGAATCCTCAAAGTCACGCAAAGTTTGTGCAATATCAATAAATACAAAAAAAACTGACTTTTGATACAGCCTCCCGCTTCACCAGGCTAAATAAAATAACCGTAAAGACATGGAAATTCTAAAAAAGTGGAAAGCGGATTTGAAATAAAAGTCATTTTAAGGAAACTATCATTATTTTATTTAAATTAGTAGGATAAAACAACAGCCATGAGATCTATATATTTCGTATTATTTAGCTTTATCCTTCTAACGTCCTGCAAGAATAATACCATCAGTAATGAAGATGAATTGTGGATCGTTTCTTCACCTTCCGGAAGTGATTATGTTAAAATTGACAAATCTGGTAAAACAATTATTCCAAATGGTAGATTTATTACACCGGCAGGAAAAAGTATCATTACGGCACCTCATCCATATGGTTTAACTTTAAGTCCTGATGGCAATATCGCTGTAACAGCAAATTCAGGAACAAGTCCTTTGTCCATAACAATAATTAGGAATATTCTATCAGAAAACCCTGATGTGCAGCAAGTGCCACCGGGCTCATCTACAGATAAAGGTGTTTTGGCTTCCGTATTTATGGGTTTGGCAATTTCACCCAACAATCAAACGGTTTATGTGGCAGGCGGACAGGAAAATAAAATATATTTATTTGATATAGCTACTGGTAGAAAAAAAGACAGTATAGATTGTTCTTTTGTATCTGATAATGTAGATTATTCACATGGTTATATAGGAGATTTACAATTGACAAAAGATGGAAAGACCTTATACGCTGTTGATCAGATCGGTTTTCGAATGCTTGTTCTTGATACCAAATCCAAAAAACTTAAGCATTCAGTTCCGGTAGGGCGCTACCCTTTTGGAATCTGTTTATCACCCGATGAAAAAAAGGCATATGTTGCCAATGTGGGGATGTTTCAATATGCTTTTATCCAAAAACCAAAAAAAGATAAATCCAAAACCCGTACCAGAGTTCGTGTTAAACCTATTAGTTTTCCTGCTTTTGCATATGATAGTAAAGAGATGGTGATAGGAATTGATAATGACACAATTTCTATTCCAGGTTTAGGGGAAGTAAATGCTATTGAAGCATTTTCTGTTTTTGCTATTGATCTGGAAAACGAAACAAATCCAAAAGTAGTATCTAAAATTAAAACCGGACATTTGGTTGGATCAATGGTTGATGGAATACCTGCTGTTGGTGGCTCAAGTCCGAATTCAATGGTAGCAACCGATAAATTCGTTTTTGTAAGTAATGCTACCAATGATAATATTTCAGTTATTTCTATGGAGAAAGATACTGTTGTAAATACGATCTATTTAAAACCCGATGAAAGAGTAAAACAATTTAGAGGTGTAATTCCCTTTGGTCTGGCATTGAGCCCGGATCAAAAAAGATTATATGTTGCCGAATCCGGTATCAATGCTGTCGCAGTGATCGATGTTAACAGCCAAAAAGTACTTGGTCATATTCCAACAGGATGGTTTCCTTCAAAAATTGAAGTGAGTAGAGATGGGAAAAAATTAATTATAGCCAATGCAAAAGGATTTGGCAGCGGACCTAATGGAGGTAGGAATTTTGAAAGAGGTAAAGAAGGAAGTTATATCGGTTCCTTGATGAAAGGTACAGTGCAGCTTGTAACTATTCCAGATGATAAAAAACTGCGTGAAATGACAGCTAAAGTTATTTCCAATAATTTTAAATTTAATAAAACGACCGATAAGGTTTTTGAAGTAAGAAAGAATAATCCTATTCCGTTGTATCCGGGAGCAAAAGAAACTCCGATAAAACATATTGTATTTATTTCTAAAGAGAACAGAACCTATGATGAGATCTTTGGACAAGTACAAAATGCTAAAGGAGATTCTTCTTTAGCGAGATACGGAAAAGGAGTCTCTTTTTGGAACAAAGAACGAACCGATTCAGTGATAAATACGGTGGTAATGCCAAATCATTTGAATTTGGCAAAGGAATTTGCTATTGCTGATAATTTTTATGTAGATGCTGATGTTTCGGCAGATGGGCATAGATGGCTGGTAAATACCTATCCAAATGAATGGTGTGAAACAGCCACTGCGGCAAGCTATGGAGGTAACAGAACTTTTAATGAAAAATCAAAAGCCCCCGGTGTTTTTGCAATGAATGGGGCAGCAGGAGCCATATATCCAGAAGATTATAACGAGGCAGGTTCTATGTGGGATCATTTAGAACGTAATCAAATTGATTTTTATAATTTTGGATTTAGTGTGATGTTTGAGCCGGCACTATATAGCATTCGATATAAGTATTCGGGAATCAAACAATATATCAATTACCCATTACCAAAGCCATTGTTTACCCGAACATCAAAGATGTACCCAACTTATAATATGGCAATTCCTGATCAGTTTAGGGTAGATCAGTTTATCAAGGAGTTCGATCAAAAATGGATAAAAGGAAAAGATAGCATGCCAAGACTTGTTACAGTAATCATTCCCAATGATCATGGAGCAGGAGAGAGAGCCAGAGCAGGTTATCCCTTTCGGGAAAGTTATATGGCAGATAATGATCTTGCTGTTGGCAGAATTGTTGAGTATTTGTCACATACTTCTTATTGGAAGAATATGCTGATTGTCATAACGGAAGATGACGCACAAAATGGTGTTGATCATATAGATGCACATCGTAGTGTTTTGATGCTGATCTCTCCTTGGGTAAAACGCAATTATGTGAGCAAAGTGCATTATAGTTTTGGAAGTTTGTTTAAAACCTACTGGAATATTTTGGGAATACCCTACTTAAATCAATATGATGCAGGAGCAAATGATCTGTCTGATTTTTTTACTTCCAAACCTGATTTCACTTCATATAACGCACTTTCTGTTGATAAAATGATGTTTGATCCGCAAAAAGCATTAGATCCGATTGATGAAAAATTTGACTGGAAAGCACTTGAAATTTCTCCTGAAATGGATAATGTGGAAGACATGATGCGGGAAAGTAAAGAACAGGATGAATATCGATTGGAAGATAGAGAAAAGAAGAAGAATTAGGGAGTATATTGATCTAAAGGGTTCTGTTTTAGAATAATGAAAATTCACTATTTGAACAAAGATTATAGTATTATAAAACACAATTATCTAAATTAAATACATTTTACCATGATTAAAAAAATTATCATATCTGGTCTCTTCACAATTCTTTTTTTAGCCTGTTCTAAAGAGAATAACGAATCAACTAAAAAAAACAATCAGAAACACTATAAGGTAATTGCCTATGTGCATGGTTACCAGGATAATTGGGGGACTAATTTTGAAAAAGCTAAACAGATCACTC
>JAOZTG010000003.1:30575-54510 GCA_029939235.1 Flavobacteriaceae bacterium | reverse complement strand
GCAGATAATATAAACTTTATTTATTGTCTGTCATTTCTGTATAACCTTCAGGAATAGTCATGTCAAATTTGCTATTGGCAACACTTTCATTTTTGATTTCTGTAACTTCCATAATTGTTTTCATTGGCATTCCCGATTGGCTAATATTTATTTCCATATACATAGGGTATCCGTTTAATTTACCTCCTAATGTGCTGCTGTTTTGCGTAGGAGCAGAAATTTTATCTGTAGTGTACATGATCATTTTAGTTTCGACATCATCTTTTTTTACAATAACATTGTAACCTTTACATTTATATCCTAAAACAGTTTTAGAATCTCCTGTTTCAGAAACAACAATATTCTTTAGGTCATCATCAGAAACTTCCATAGTATTTTTTAAATATTTTTTTCCCAGCATTGGATTGTCCATTAAAACAAGTATTTCTTTTGTGTCATTATCAATAATGGTAGTGTTATCTCCAGTCATGGGACTACTCATTTCTGTGGTTGATTTTTGGCCTTTAAAATATGTGGTTGTTGACATGTCGCCTAACATTGCTAAGGAAGCATTTACCTGTTCATTGTCACTTGACATTGATATTTTCATTGAAATGATGCCTTCTTTAACCTCTTTTTGAGCAAAAATGCTCAGATTGATAGCTAATAACAGAAACAGGGTGATTTTTTTTGAAAAGTTCATTTGGTTGGGTTTTGAAATTTAGTTAAATATATAAAGAAAGGCCACTTTTATGAATTTCATAAGAGTGGCCTTTTAAATCAATTTTTGGGATCAACTACTTATACGTCTAATAATCCGTTGGTTTTCTTAACAGCTGCAGCACTTTCTTCTATTTTAGCTTTTTCAGCATCATTTAGATCAAGTTCTACAATTTTTTCAATACCGTTTTTACCAATAATACAAGGAACACCTATTGAAATATCATCTAAACCGTATTCACCTTCCAGTAAAGCTGAACATGGGAACAATTTTTTCTGATCACAGGCAATAGATTGCACCATAGAAGAAACTGCTGCTCCAGGAGCATACCATGCGCTTGTACCAAGCATTTTAGTTAATGTAGCTCCACCAATTTTTGTTGCTTCCATTGCTTCATTCAATCTTTCTTCAGATAAGAATTTACTTACCGGAATACTATTTCTTACAGCAAGTCTTGTTAAAGGAATCATACCAGTATCGCTATGACCACCAATCACAATTGCGTTAACATCAGATGAAGGACATCCTAATGCTTCAGCCAGACGGTATTTAAAACGAGCACTATCTAATGCTCCACCCATACCAATAATTCTGTTTTTAGGAATTCCTAAAGCTTTGTGAGTTAAATAAGCCATTGTATCCATTGGGTTACTAACCACTATAAAAATCACGTTTGGAGAATGTTCTAAAACACTTTGTGTTACAGATTTTACAATACCTGCATTTATACCGATCAATTCTTCTCTGGTCATTCCTGGTTTACGAGGAATACCACTGGTAATTACTGCGATATCACTTCCCGCAGTTTTTGAATAATCATTGGTACTTCCGGTAATTTTTGTATCAAAACCGTTTAATGATGCACATTGCATCAAATCCATAGCTTTTCCTTCTGCATAGTTTTCCTTAATGTCAACTATTACTACTTCTGAAGCGAAATTTTTAATCGCGATGTATTCAGCACAACTTGCGCCAACAGCACCTGCTCCTACAACTGTAACTTTCATATTTTTATATTTAAATGTTTAAAATTTATTTAACAAAGTTATTTAATTTAAATGAGAAATAATGTAATTATTTTACATCTTAGTGTAAGAAATTACAAATTTTTCATTCAAGTTTTTTACCGTTTAAATATCAATATTTGCGTAAACCGCATGTTTTTCAATAAATTCTCTTCGAGGTGGCACATCGTCACCCATTAGCATTGAAAATACTCTGTCAGCTTCAGTTCCGTTTTCAATTCCTACCCGACGCATAGTTCTAAAATCAGGATCCATTGTTGTGTCCCACAGCTGTTCAGCATTCATTTCTCCCAAACCTTTATACCTTTGAATAGTTCCTCCACCAAATCTTTCTAACAATGCATCTCGCTGTTCATCAGACCAAGCATATTCTTTTTTTGCTCCTTTTTTAATAAGATAAAGAGGTGGTGCAGCAATATAAATATTACCATTTTCAACCAATTCTTTCATATATCTAAAGAAGAAGGTTAAAATTAAGGTTGCAATGTGGCTACCATCCACATCGGCATCACACATAATAACAATTTTATGATATCTTAATTTACTTAGATTTAATGCTCTTGGATCTTCTTCAGTACCTATTGTTACGCCTAAAGCAGTGTACATGCTTTTGATCTCTTCATTTTCAAAAACCTTGTGTTGCATGGCTTTTTCAACATTTAAGATCTTCCCTCTTAAAGGTAGAATAGCTTGAAAATTTCTATCCCTTCCTTGTTTGGCTGTACCTCCTGCCGAGTCTCCCTCTACAAGGAATATTTCACATTGTTCGGGATCACTCCATGCGCAATCAGAAAGTTTACCTGGCAATCCGCCACCTGACATAACGGTTTTTCTTTGAACCATCTCGCGTGCCTTGGCTGCTGCATGACGAGCCTGGGCTGCTAAAATCACTTTTTGAACGATGATTTTGGCATCATCCGGGTGCTCTTCCAAGTAATTGCTTAACATTTCAGAAACGGCCTGACTTACTGCCGCAGAAACATCACGGTTTCCAAGTTTAGTTTTTGTCTGACCTTCAAACTGAGGTTCAGCAACTTTTACAGAAATAATTGCTGTAAGCCCCTCACGGAAATCATCTCCGGATATATCAAACTTAAGTTTGCTTAACATTCCTGAGTTTTCAGCATATTTCTTTAATGTATGGGTTAGACCTCTACGAAATCCAGACAAGTGTGTCCCTCCTTCATGTGTGTTGATATTATTTACGTAAGAATGAAGATTTTCTGTATAAGATGTGTTGTAAACCATTGCAACTTCTACAGGAATACCACTTTTTTCACCCTCCATACTGATCACTTGAGATGTCAGTTGCTCTCTGGTTGCATCAAGGTATTTAACAAATTCTTTTAGCCCATCTTCACTGTAAAATTCTTCAGAAATAAAATTACCTTCGTCATCTTTATTTCTTTTATCTGTGATAGAAATTGTTACCTTCTGATTAAGGTATGACAGTTCGCGCATGCGAGTCGATAGGGTTTCGTAACTGTAATTGATCTCTGTTTGAAAAATAGTGTCATCTGCCAAAAAAGTTACTACAGTACCTTTATCGTTAGAATCTCCAACAGTTTTTGTAGGGTAGAGAGGTTTTCCTTTTTCATACTCTTGTTGCCATATTTTTCCATCGTGAAAAACAGTTGCAGTAAGATGAATGGATAACGCATTTACTACTGAAACACCAACACCATGTAACCCTCCGGAAACCTTGTAAGAATCTTTATCAAACTTACCACCGGCACCAATTTTAGTCATTACAACCTCTAGTGCTGAAACTCCTTCTTTTTTATGGATCCCAACAGGAATTCCTCTACCGTTATCCTTTACAGTTATTGAATTATTTTCATTTATGGTAACATCAATTTTGTCGCAGTACCCTGCCATTGCTTCATCTATAGAGTTATCTACAACCTCATAAACCAAATGATGCAAGCCTCTTGAGCTAACATCTCCAATATACATTGATGGTCGCATACGTACATGCTCCATGCCCTCTAAAGCCTGAATACTATCAGCTGAATATTCATTTTTTTTTATTTCTTCACTCATATTCTTTGTGTCTTTTTCGCTTTTTTTGATAAACGTACAAATATAATAAAACCACTACTTTAAAGGTGGGTATTTATTGTTTTTTAAGTGCTAAGTTATCAACATTTTTTAATGAAATTATCTGATTAAAGCGAAGTGATTATAAAAATAAAAAAAGCCTATCTTCAGTATATAAAGACAGGCTTTTTATGGTGCAAATTAAATAGCTTAATATTCGTTTTTTGCATGTTGTTAATTCTTACTAATCATCATTCCCCTCAGTATAATAATCGAAGAAAATTAACACGAGCACGAATATAAATTGTAAATCTGAAGCAAATCTGAAGTTTTGTAAAAAAGAAAGTCCATTAAGAAATTCTCAATGGACTTGCTTGTGCAAATTAAAATAGCTTAATATTTCAATGTATTTGCATAGTTTTAATAATTTTAGAATATTATTCCCCTCAGATAAATATTAAATTTTTATCAAAACTGTAAAACTAAATTTGTATTTAGTATTTTCAGTTATTCACAACATCATCATAAAGAACATACTGAAATTGTTATTTTTCAACAACGATACAAACATATGAACAAAATCTAAAGGAAATCTGAAGATGGTTTAAATTGTTTTGACACAATGAAAACCTAACAGATTACTGATTAACTTTAACAATAACATTTCCCTCAAAATATTTAAAGAAGTTAATCACTAGATTTTAATTCAATTTCATTTCAATAGTTGAACTGAATAAAATCTAAAGAAATCTGAAGTTAATTTAAACTGTTTTGACACAATGAAAATTTAACAAATTACCGATTAACTTTAACAATAACATTCCCCTCAAAACATTTAAAGAAGTTAATCACTAGATTTTAATTCAATCTCATTTCAATAGTTGAACTTAGAACTTTTTGATACTACTGTTATCAACTTAATAACGGGGCAAATATATTTTGAGTTTCTGAAGAAAATCTGAAGACTTTAGCTTTAAAATGTTAAAGTTTTACAAAGAAAAATTACTCTAAAAATAGATAGTTATATTGTGTTGATTTTCAATGAATGAGTGGTTTATTTTCCAATGATAATTATCGCAAATTTTCTTTACTATTGCCAGCCCAAGGCCAAAAGAATTTGATGCGTTGCTTTCTTTTTTAAACCTTTCAAACAAGGTTGTAGAATTTAATTTTGGTTGATCTCCTGAGTTAGAAATACTTATGAATAGATCGGTAGTAAGAATGTCTATATTGCCGTGTACTATATTATGTTTAATTGCATTACTGATCAGATTTGAAATGATCATATCAAAAAGCATAGGATTTGCTTCTATTTTTGTATTTAACGTTGATTTTTTATTGAGTTCTAGTTTTTTATTATCAATGAAATCTTCAAATATTTCTAATTGCCTTTCAACAGCTTCATTGATGTCAATTGTTTCTTTATTTTTATATTGCTGATTATCAATTTTAGCGAGTAACAAAAGTGTTTTATTTAATTTTGATAATCTTTGTGCAGCCAGATAAATTGCTTTTATCTGTTGAAGGTTCTTCCTGCTTAAATCTTCAGATTGCATTAACATCTCAGCTTTAGATTGCATGATAGCAAGAGGTGTTTGCATTTCGTGTGAAGCATTTTCGGTAAACTCTTTTAAATTACTGTAATCAGAATTGATTTTTTTCGTTAGTTTCTCAAGTGATGTATTTAACTCCTTGAATTCATCAATATTTGTATCCTTTAAGTAAATTGGTTGATTGTTTTCTACAGAAAAACTTTTTAGAATTTCCAGATTCTTATTAAATGGATCCCAGGCATTACGCATAGTGATCGTATTTACAAAATAGACAGTGATCATTAGTAATAAAATTACTATTGCTACTGAAATAGTAATAATTAATATAAAATCCTGATTTTTAACAAGAGAATCTCTTGTAATTATTTTTACTGTTTTTCCTGGTAAATTTTCAATGCTGGTAAGTTGTCTGTATTTTTCATGTTTTTCAACACCGTTTACAACCATGTAGAACAGGGTGTCTTTAAAATACAGGGTGTCTTTTACAAGGGAGTCACTTTTGTAATCATCTACTTCAAAAATGGGAAGCGGGTTTTCATATTTTATTTTTCGTGCGATAAGCTCTTTATAAAATTCTAACCTTTCATCTTGTTTTTTAGATATGATTTTCTTTAAAGTAAAATAAATAGTAATACTGGAAACAATAAATATTATTATTGAGTATATAATGTAGGTTTGTTTTGTTTTATCAAGTAATTTCAATCGATATAATAATTAAAGATTCATTATCTTATTACACATTCTTTTTTAAAGTTTGGATTGGAAAATTTAAAATGTCAACTAATTGGTTTATTCAGTTTCGCCAAATTTATAACCTAATCCATAGATCGTATTTAAATAATCCTTAGCACCTGTTTCTTTTAATTTTTTTCTTAGATTTCTCATGTGTGTGTATATAAAATCAAAGTTATCCACCATATCTATATTATCACCCCATAAGTGCTCTGCAATACCTTCTTTGGTGAGTACTCTGTTTTTATTGGTTACCAGATATAGTAATAAATAGTATTCTTTTTTTGTTAGATCGAGGGGTACATTATTTGCATGTATGGTTTTTGCTTTCGGATCAATTTCAATTTCGTTAAAAACAATATTTTCATTGCCTTTAAATTTTCTTCTTCTTATCAATGAGTTTACACGTGAATTCAACTCTGCTAAATGAAATGGTTTGGTTATGTAATCATCAGCTCCCAAATCAAGACCTTTTAATTTATCATCAAGTGAATCTTTAGCCGAAACAATGAGTACTCCTGTTTCTGCTTTGTTTTTTTTGATGAGTTTTAAAAGATCCAGACCATTGCCATCTGGCAGGTTAATATCTAAAATAACAATATCATAATCATAAGAAATTATTTTATCCTCAGCATCAAAGTAGGTTTCGGCTTTTTCACAAATAAACTCTTCTTTTTTTAAATATTTACAAGTGGTTTTTAGCAATTCTTTTTCATCTTCTACAATTAAAATTTTCATCTTCTTTTCAGTTTAAAGGATTTTTAATTGAACATTATACAAATAATCAGCTATAAATCAAAATCTGGTATGATTATTAAAATTAAAAAACCTGTGTAAGTAATACAAAAATAGTATTTTAAAATCATAAAACGATGTTTTAAAAAAATAACCATGGAGCTTTTTTAGCAGGAGTTTATAATTAGAGCTTTTTAATTTGTTATGAAATAAATTAGAAAAATACACGTTATAGATTCTCAATTATCAATTAAATAAATTTGTTGCTATGAAAAAAGTTTATTTTACTGTTGTTGTTGTCTGTGCCCTATTTTTGCAAAATGATATATTTTCGCAAAGGTTTGACAATATAGATAAGAATCCAACTGACATCGCTTACTGGCGAAAAAATAAAGTTTCCAAACCATTGGTTAAAGTTATTTACAGCAGACCGCATAAAAATGAAGATATTGTTTTTGGCAGTCAGGTGCCGTATGGAGAAATATGGAGAACAGGTGCAAATGAGGCTACGGAAGTAAAGTTTTATGCAGATATGATGTTTGGTAATAAACTTGTTAAGGCCGGAACATATATAATGCATACCATACCAGGTGAAAAAGAATGGACAATTATTCTGAATAGTAATACTGATACCTGGGGTGCTTCTTTTTACGATCAATCAAAGGATGTGGTTCGAATAAAAATTCCTTCCAGAAAGGCGGAAGAGTTAGATGTATTTTCTATTGCATTTAAGCATAGTTTTAAAAACTATTTTATGGTGCTGGCATGGGATTCTACCCGTATTAATATTCCGTTAAATACACAATCGGAGATATTGGCAAATATCTAATCAAAGGAGTGAGCTAATTTCCTAAACAGACTGTTTAATTGTATAATGAACTGATTTGCTATGAAAAAAAGAAATTTTAAAATAATATTTGCTTTAACTTTAATATTTTTTATTAAAAGTTCAGTAGAAGCACAGGACTTTCCTAATTTGGACCAAAGTCCGCATGACATTGTTTATTTTAGAGATAATAAAATATCACCTCCAACCATAAAAGTTTTATATGGCCGACCACAAAAAAATGGAAGAGAAGTTTTTGGAGAAATGATTCCGTATCATAAGATATGGAGTGTTGGTGCTAATGAAGCGACCGAAATAAAATTTTATAAAGATGTAATGTTTGGTGGTCAAAAAGTAAAAGCAGGTACATATGTTCTTTATGCAATACCAGATAAAAGTGAATGGACACTTATATTAAATTCCAATTTGGATGTATGGGGAGGTAATGCATATGAAAAAAAATATGATGTTGCCAGAGTAAAAGTTAAAGTGAGTCGAGCCGAACCAATTGAAGTATTTTCTATTGGATTTAAGGATAAGAAAAAATACATTAGAATGACCTTGGCATGGGATACAACTCGAGTGTCGGTTCCTATCAAAGCATAGATTAAAAATTCCTTATATAAAAAAATCTCCAAGTGAAAACTTGGAGATTTTTGATTGACTCTATTATATTTTTGTGTTTAAAGATAATATCTTCTAAAAGCTTCCAAAGCAGCATAATCTGCAAGGCCTAAAGCATTGTATTTCTCTGCTGTTTCTCTGTTTCTGTCTTCTGCTCTCATCCAGAATTCTCTTGAATCGTCACCTTGAAATAATGCTCCATCCTTTTGTGATTGATGGTAAAAAATAGCTTGTCGTTTTTTTAATACCTGATCAGGACTCATTGGTACTGCCATTTCTATTTCGTGAATATCCCACTCATACCATGCACCACGATATAGCCAAATTCTACAATCCTTCATAAAGCTTTCGTCTTTTAGCAGTTTGATAGTACTAAATAATGAATTTAAACAAAGTTTATGAGTACTATGCGGGCTTGCAAGATCTTCAGAAGCATATATCTGATGAGGTTTAATTTTTAAAATAAGATTCTTCATTATTTTCAGATCTTCATCACTTAATTTATTTTTTGAGGGTGTACCGGTTTCGTAAAACGGTAGATCTAAAAAATGAATATTCTTATCAGGAATTCCAAGATATCTGTTAGCGGCTATAGATTCTTTACGACGAATAACGCTCTTCAGCTTTCTTACTTCCAAATTATCAATATCGTATTCTTTTTTGCTATTGAGGCTTTCAATAAGCTTTGTTACAACTGGATTTCCTTCGTTTAATGCAAGAGTTACTTCCGCAAATTTCATAGCTTCTTCATCAGAAACTGCTATATTACCTGAAGTTTGGTAGGCAATATGAACTTCATGACCTTGCTCAACCAAGCGGTCAATAGTGCCTCCCATTGAAATTACATCATCACCGGGATGCGGACTAAATACAATAACTCTTTTTTGGGCAGGATCTTTTCTTTCCGGACGATTGGTGTCATCGGCATTTGGTTTTCCTCCCGGCCATCCAGTTATTGTATGCTGTAATTTGTTAAATAAAATGATATTTAAATTATAGGCTGAATTATGTTCTACCAATAAATTGGACATACCATTGTTATTATAATCTGTATCAGTAAGCTTTAATATTGATTTTTGTTTAAGGTCACTTAACCAAACCGCAGCCTTTAAGGTTAATTCTTCATTCCATTTACATGGTTTTACAAGCCAAGGCGTTTTAACTCTTATCAATTCCTGAGACGCACCTTCATCTAAAACAAAAGTACAGTTATCATGATTTTGCAAATAAGATGATGGAATTTCAGAAGTGATCTCTCCTTCGATAGCTTTTTTAACAACAGCAGCTTTATTAAGGCCCCATGCCAATAAAACAATACGTTTTGCTTTTCGTATTGTGCTAATTCCCATGGTAATAGCCACTCTTGGAACATTGTCAATTCCCAAAAACGAAGGGGCAGCATCTACGCGTGTAATATGATCTAATGTAATATTTCTGGTTCCTGAGTTATAATGTGATCCCGGTTCATTGAATCCAATATGCCCGGTTCTACCAATGCCCAGCAACTGAAAATCCAAACCGCCTGCATCAATGATCTTCATATCGTAATCGATACAAAACTGTTTTACTTCATCAGGTTCAATCATTCCGTCAGGGATATTAATATTTTCAGGAATTATATCAATATGGTTAAACAGATGTTCATGCATAAAATACCAGTAACTCTGGATATTTTCTTTTTCCATTGGGTAGTATTCATCCAAATTGAAAGTAATCACATTTTTAAAGCTTAATCCTTCTTCGTTATGCATTCTTACTAATTCCTCATAAACATCAATTGGTGAAGACCCGGTAGCGAGTCCAAGGATACAATTTTTCTTTTGCTTTGCTTTTTCTTTTATCAGATCAGCAATTTCATGTGCTACGATTTTTGAAGCTTCTAAAGAATCGTCAAAAACAACGTTGTGAATTTTTTCAAATCGAGTATCTTCAAATTGACCGGCTCCAGCATGTTTTATTATATCTATATTCATAAGTTAATGTTTAAGAAATTTGGATCTATTTTTTAAGTGTGATGTTTTGTGCATCAAAAAAAAGTGCAACAGCCCCAAAGATAGCTGTTTCGGATTGTTGAGAGGGGATTATTTTTAATTTTTTTAAGCTGTGTTTGTAAATAAATGTTTTAACTCTGTTAAGCATTGTTGTTTCAAAAAACGGAAATGCTTTTGCAATTGTTCCTCCTAAAATAATAATTTCCGGATCGGTTGTGTATAAAATGGTTTTGATTAGATTTCCCAGGTCTAAACCATATTGTTCAAATATTGCCAAAGCAATTTTGTCTTTTTTTAAAGCTCTTTTGAGTAGTAACTCGAACTTCATACCGTATTTTAGTTCAAAATAGCTTTTAGAACAGTAATGTTCAAAATCATAATCTCTGTATGGCAGAGATCCTAATTCACCGGCACCACAGTTGGTTCCCGAATATAGATGACCCTTGAAAATTATTCCTGCTCCAACACCAGTGCCAATAATCAGGCCTATAACATTTTCGTAATTTTTGGCATTACCAAAATATTTTTCACCAATGGCAAAGCAATTTGCATCATTATTCACATAAACCTTTACTCCGAATTGATTTTCTAGAATATCTTTTAAGTGAACTTCTCTCCATGCAGGTATTTTTTGAACATTATAAACAATGCCTTTTTGTACGTCAACCAAACTTGGAACTCCAATTCCTATTCCTGTTACATCATCATTAAAAACTTCAGAAATGACACCTATCAGATCAGTTAAAATTTCCTCTTCACTGCCTTTACTGTAAATTTTTTTCGAAATAGATTTAACAAGTTTACCATTATGTACCTTTCCGCATAAAATAGTGTTTCCGCTAAGCGATACACCGATGATTGCTTTACTGGGATTATTTGCCATTTTAAAGAGGTTATGGTTGTGTTGTTCTGTCAAAATATAAGGATGCAGCCCCTAAAATAGCAATATTTGCTGTATTTGTAAATTTAACTTTTAAGTTGTTTACAGATTCTTTATAGGGAAAATTGTTTAAAGACCTATGCATAGATTCTGTAAAAAAATCTTTAGAATTTGCAATAGAACCCCCAATTATTATTTTTTTAGGATCAACAGAAAACATAATAGTTTTGATTGTATTTCCAAGATGAAATCCAAATTCTTCATAAGCTTTTAAGGCTTCCAGATCTCCTTTCTTAGCCTGTTTAAAAATTTCCTCTCCTGTTTTGTTATAATGTGTTTTAAAGAATTTTCCACTGCAATAATCCTCATAGATTCCATTAAGGTACGGGATAGAGCCAAATTCACCAGATCCACAATTAGCATCATTTAATAAATGACCTTTTGAAATAATTCCAGAACCCATTCCGGTACCCAAAGTAATTCCAACAAAATCCTCATCTCCTTTTCCTGCTCCAAATCGATACTCTCCTAAGGCAAAACAGTTTGCATCGTTATCTAAATAAACCGGTAAATTATAATGATTTTCTAAACTGGCTTTTAGATGGATCTTTCGCCATGATGGAATATTTTGGACACTGTACACTATCCCTTTTTCACGATCAACCAAACTGGGGATTCCAATTCCAATTCCTTCAACATCTTTTGTGTAAACACTATCAATAACTTCAATGATTGTATCAATGATGTCTTGCTCATTTTCAGATTGATTGGGTATCAGACTGTATTTTTGTTTTATAATTTTTGATCCATTAACCAGACCTGCAGCAACTTTTGTTCCTCCAAGGTCAACTCCTATTAATGTAATCTTTTTAGAAGATTTCATTTTTTCTTTTTTAGATCAATGGTTTTATTATTGATAAGTGGTTTTGCCCAAAATCCAATGCTTAGTATGTATGCAAGAAGGATGAAATTAAAGAACATTCCTACTTTTAGAGATGTTAGATCGCTAATAAAACCTATTAAAAGTTGTACTACAGCGCCTCCCATTATTCCACTTACCAAAACACCTGCAAAAGCACCATGGTGTTTGCTTAGGGAATTTAACGCCAGAGAGAATATAACAGGATACATTACAGATAAAAAGAAACCACTTGCCTGAAAAGCATAAAGTGAAATGTTTGCAGGACCTAATAATGCAAATCCCAGGCTGATTATTGCCAGTAAAGTGAATAGTTTTATTACAAGTTTGCTATCTAAAAATTTCAATAAAACCAATCCAAATAGGCCTCCAATGGTCATTAGTCCCCAAAAGTTTGCAACTGCAACAGCGCCAATGGTTTCATAATCATAACCATGATATGTTTGTAAGAATTTTGACATCCAGTAGGAGATACCCTGTTCAACTCCTACATAGGCGAAGATTCCAAAAAAGAATAGAATTACTGTTTTATTTTTAAATAGAGCTAAATAGCTGTCTTTTGTTCCAACCTTTTCATCTTCATTGAGCTCTACCTTAGGAAATTTTATTAAAAATATCAATGCAATCATCATAAGACTGAATAGAGCAAAGATCCAGTAAATGGAAATCCATGACATATCAACAGGTGTAACACGTGTTAAGAAATTAATTAGAGGATTAGTATTTTCATCATTTCCTATGTTTGTTACCAGCCAAGAGTAAACCAAAGGACTTACAAAGGAAGCTGCACCAAAAATCAATTGCGCTATTACTGAAGTAAAAGCATAATTCTCTTTACCCCCTGATTCTCTTAACAATGGATTTATTACTACTTGTAAAATAGCCATTCCCGAACCAATAGTAAATAAAGAGAACAGGAAAACTCCAAAAGATGGAACTCCAACAAATAGTAAGGATGCGGCAAAAGCCAAAATAAATCCAAAAAGCATCATTTTTTTTTCACCATATTTTTCGGTCATGAACCCGGCTGGGATCGACATTACTCCATAGGCTATAAAAAAGGAAAATGGTAAAAAACCAGCCATTGTTTCACTTAGGTCATATGTTGAAGAAACGCTAGGATTTAAGGCCCCCAGAATATTTGTTAAAAATGATATTACGAAAAATGCCAATAGTATTAATGCGACTAAAATATAATTTTTTTTCATTTTTATTGATTTAGTATTGTTTGTAAATGTTTTTTGATATTGTTTAATATTTTATCAAAGCTGTTGATAACAAATAATTCTTCAAAAGTATTAATAATTAATGTATGTGCAAAATGTTGCGCTGTTAAATTATATTATATTTTGAATGATATACCTTCTTATAGTTCTTTAAATAGCGTAAAGTGAACTGTTTTTAAATGTTTTTATTTTCTTAATAAATAAAAGTATAATAAAAATGGGATAAATTGCATAATATATTTATTTAATATAATTTTACATGCATAATATTGCATTAGTAATTTTGATTTTCAATAATAGGATTTTAACTCAAAAATCGGGTTTGTGCAAAAAAAAACTATTATCGAAACAGTTGGAGATGACAAAATGGTTATTCCGGATGTTACTGTTATATTTAAATATTTTAGGGATCATTTTTTTGATTCTCTTTTCATAACTTTAGCATTTGATTACAAAATGTAAAACAATAATTTAGTTTCATAATTAAATTTACAGTGATATGATACATATACAATTAGGTGCCATGCTGGTATTAACACTTTTATTTACAAAAACTTCTTATTCCCAGAATAACACAAATATGGTGTTAGTCAACCATGTAGGTTATGAACAATATGGTGAGAAAAAGGTGATTTTTCAAACAGCTTCTAATGTAAATCCTAAGGCATTTAATGTGGTTGATCATTCTGGAAAAATTGTTTTTAAAGGTAATTTTAAAGTTGGAGGTAGAGTAGATAGCTGGCATACCGGAAATGTTTTTGCAGGTTTGTTTGATAAAGTTGAAAAACCAGGTAAATATTTCGTTGAAATTGATTTGGATGGAAAGAAATTTAAATCTTCAGTATTTGAAATTAAAAAAGGACAATTTGTTGACAAAACAATGCCTTTAATACTTAAAGGTTTTCAATCTATTCATCCTGCTGAAAAATATGAGAAATGGGATTCAAATATATCTTTTTATGGAACAAAGAAAGATAAGAGGGATGTTCACGGAGGGTGGTATGATGCTTCAGGCGACTTCAGTAAATATTTAAGTCATTTATGCTATACAAATTATATGGCTCCACAGCAAACACCAATGATTGTTTATAATTTATTGGTTTCTGCGAATAATATTTCTAAAGGGTATGCGGAATTATCTAAAGAAATGATCAAAGAATCTGCATGGGGTGCAGACTTTTTAGTTCGTATGCAGGATCCTGAAGGGTATTTTTACACTATAGTTTTTGATACCTGGACCAAAGACGAAACAAAAAGAGAAATATGTGTATATGAAACAGAACATGGAAATCGTACAGAAGATTATAAGGCTGCATTTCGCGAAGGGGCAGGTATTAGTATTGCTGCTTTAGCTCGTTTAAGTGCTGAAAAAGTTTCTGGAGAATATAGTTCTGCAGTTTATCTTAAGAAAGCCGAAAAAGGTTTTGCTCATTTGTTACAGAATAATTTGAAATATTGTGATGATAACAAGGAAAATATTATTGATGATTATTGCGCTTTAATGGCAGCAACAGAATTATATAATGCTACTCATAAAGAAAATTATCTTGACCATGCACGATTACGGGCACAAAATTTAGCAAACAGAATTAGTGAAGATAAAAATTTTAAAGGATGGTTTAGAGCAGATAATGGTAATCGTCCTTACTTTCATGCTGCAGAAGCAGGATATCCTTTAATTGCTTTAAGCAGATATTTAGATGTTGAAAAAGATAAAGCTAAAAGAAATATTGCTATAGCAACTATTAGACAGTCTGTTGAATTTCAACTTAATATAACTGAAGAGGTGAATAATCCTTTTGGTTACCCAAGGCAATATGTAAAAGCTCTTGATGAAAGTGCGAATAAAAGTTCATTCTTTGTTCCTCATAAAAATGAATCAGGTTATTGGTATCAGGGAGAAAATGCACGACTAGCTTCTTTAGCCTCTGGATTTAATTATAGCAAGAAATATATGTTGCCTAAACAACAAAAGGAAGTAGGTGGTTTTGTGCAAGATCAGATCAATTGGATCTTAGGTCTTAATCCCTATGATATGAGTATGCTTGATGGGCTGGGTAGAAATAATCCTGAATATTTAGAACCTCATAACTGGAACTATAAAGGTGGTATTGCTAATGGTATTACCGCAGGTGTAAATGACGAATCTGATATAGCTTTTTTACCAATTCCGCAAGATCAGGATCCAGCTCAGAGATGGAGGTGGCCTGAACAATGGATACCTCATGCAGGATGGTTTATGTTAATGGTGTCATCAATGGAAAAGTAGATTTTAAAAAAAAATCAAAAGATAAATTTTTACTTTAGTTTTAGTGATGAACTTTTAATGATGAACTTAGGAGGAACAATCACAGTTTCGTCAATGATCTCCCCTTTTTTAATTTGATAAAATAATTTTTTTGCTGCTATTTTGCCAATTTCAGAACCAGAGAATTGTATAACAGATAGTGTAGAAGATGTAATAGTATTATTTTTATCACTACTAAAACTAACTATTAAAACATCTTTAGGCACAAATAGGTTGTTTTGTGATAGCCAGTATATAATCTGATTGGCAACAATAGTACTAGGGGTTAGAATTGCATCTGGAAATTTATTCTTTTTTAAAAGTTTCTCCAAACGATTAAACAATTTTTCCTGTTGGAGCGTACCAGAAAATATATTTACCTTATTGTTGAGTTTTGCTTCTAACATGGCATCTGAATAACCGTCAATAATATCAGCATAATAGTGATTATTTAAATCGCCTGCAAAGACTGCAATATCTTTACATTTCATTGATATTAAATGGTTTACAGCCTTATAAGATCCATAAGAGATATCCGGAATTATTTTACATGAATCAGGAGTATGATCTGTTTTATTTATAAAAACTGTTGGGATATTTTGATTTAAAAACTGGTTTAAGTGACTGGTGTCAGAGCTTTTATCAAACAAAGCTATAATTACCCCCTTTATATTTAGATCAACCAATGAACTGGCATACATTTTTTCAATTTCGAGTGAATTATCTGTAAAAGCTATATATAAATTATATCCTTTTTTTAAATAAAATTCCTGAATAGTTTTGATGGCATCTCGGTAAAATGGTGTGTTCAGGTCAGGAACCATAAAACAAATGGTTTTTGTTTTATCAGGGTTCATATAGGCCGGTATGTTAGGTTGGTAGCCTAGTTTTTTAGCAGCTTCCCATACTAGTTCTTTCGTTTTTTGGCTTATTTTCGGATGATTATTTAATGCGCGAGAAACTGTTGAAGCAGAAATGGAGACAGAATTTGCTATGTCTTGAACAGTTGGTTTTTTCTTATTATAATTTTTCAAATGCTATTTTGTTTTAATCATAAACTTTTTCCCCATTTAGCCAGGTCTCAGAGACTTTAACATTTGGAATTTTATCTAGATCAATTTCCATAATATCCTGATCAAAAATAACAAAGTCTGCAAATTTACCCGATTCAATACTCCCTTTTTCATTTTCTTCAAAATTGGAAAAGGCGGCCCAAATAGTCATTCCTTTTAAGGTTTCTTCTCTTGTCAATCCGTTTTCTATTTCGAACCCTTCTTTGGGATAACCTTTAGTATCTTTTCTGGCAACAGCAGCATAAAATGTCAACATCGGATTTACTTTTTCAACAGGAAAATCAGTTCCTAATGCAACTTTTCCATTGATTTCCAAAAGTTTTTTATAAGCATAGGCATTTTTAATTCGTTCACTTCCCAGTCTGTCTTCTGCCCAATACATGTCACTTGTAGCATGGGTTGGTTGAATAGATGGAATGATCTCTGTAAAATAGTAAAAATCAGCAGGAGCAATTATTTGTGCATGTTCTGCTCTCCATCTTCTGTCGGTTTGACTTTTAAGAACATCTGCATAGGTTTTTAAAATGAAAGCGTTAGCAGAATCGCCAATAGCATGTGTATTCATTTGAAAATTTGAATTGGCAATTAGTTTGGCTATTTTTTTAAGAGTATCTGTACTTGTTACCATTATGCCATAGTGATTCTCTCTGTCGCTATAAGGTTCTTTTAATGAAGCACCTCTTGAGCCTAAGGCGCCGTCCGCATAAACCTTAAAGGAGCGAACATTCAAACGATCTGATTTGAAAATACCATTTTTTAAGTAATAATCTAAATTACTTTTGCTGGCAGTAACCATGGCGTAAATTCTCATTTTTAACTCATTAGCTTGTTGCAGATTGTCAATAAGGTCAATGGTTTCTCTATCTAAACCTGCATCATCAACAGTTGTTAAACCATAACTAAAGCAGTATTTTTCGGCATCTTTTAACGCCTGAACAGCCTCTTTTTCACTTTCTGTTGGAATTATTTTTGATACGAGGTCCATGGCATTGTCAATTAAAACTCCTGTGATCTTACCATTCTTTTTGATGATTTCTCCTCCAGTTATTTTTGTTTCTTCATTTATACCAGCCAAATCTAATGCTGCCTGATTAGCGAGCATGGCGTGACCATCTATTCTTTTCACCGCAACTGGTATTTTAGGAAATAATTTATCAAGTTTATCTTTTGTTGGGTATTCTTTGATCTCCCAGTCATTTTGATCCCATCCTCTCCCAAAAATAAAATTGCTATTTTTTTCTTTTTGAAAAGTCTTGATTCTCTCCAGCACTTCGTCAAAACTTTTTGTTCCTGCAAGATCAACTTTTTGCATATAAATTCCCAGTCCATAAAAATGGCAATGCGCATCTATCAATCCTGGATATATAATTTTTCCCTTTGCATCATATACTTTTGCAGCTTTGAATTTTGATTTGATCTCCTTTGTTGAACCAACAAAAACAAATCTTCCATTGGTTACAGCAAATGCTTCAGCTGTGCTGAAATTCTCATCTACGGTATAGATCTTGGCGTTTTTTACGATTAAATCAGCGTGCTGTTTTTCGGTACAGGAAAATATAGGCAACAACAAAACTAAGTATATAAGGGATTTATACATGGTTTTAAAATATTAAAAAATTAATTTGCAGTGTAAATATAAGGATTATTATACTATAAATACTACTTTGTGCTTTGCTTCTTAAAGAGTAACTTTGCAAACTTTAAGAATTTAGCAAAAAATGAAATACAACTTCAACGAAATAGAGGCCAAATGGCAAAAATATTGGGCAGAAAATCAAACTTTCAAAGCTGAAAATAAAAGTGATAAACCAAAGTTTTATGTGCTGGATATGTTTCCATATCCAAGTGGTGCCGGTTTACATGTAGGCCATCCGCTGGGTTATATTGCCAGTGATATTTATGCAAGGTATAAAAGGCATAAAGGTTTTAATGTTTTGCACCCCATGGGTTATGACTCTTTTGGTTTACCAGCTGAGCAATATGCCATCCAAACAGGTCAGCATCCTGCAAAAACTACCAATGAAAATATTAAAACATATCGCCGACAATTAGATCAAATTGGATTTTCATTTGACTGGAGCAGGGAAGTACGTACTTCTAGTTCAGATTATTATAAATGGACGCAATGGATATTCATCCAGCTTTTTGAATCGTATTATTGTAATGATGCGAATCAGGCACGCCCAATTAAAGAGTTAACGGAAGTTTTTAGTATTGAAGGAAATAAGAATATTAATGCTGTTGCAGATGATGATATAGAATTTTTTACTGCAGAAGAATGGAACAATTATTCCAATGAAATACAGCAGGGAATTCTGGCAAAATACCGATTAACATTTTTATCAGAAACAGAAGTGAACTGGTGTCCTGATCTAGGTACCGTTTTGGCGAATGATGAAATTGTTAATGGAGTTTCGGAAAGAGGAGGTCATCCTGTTGTTCGAAAAAAAATGAAACAATGGTCTATGCGTATAACAGCTTATGCACAAAGGCTTTTAGATGGTTTAGAAACGATTGACTGGCCACAACCCCTTAAAGACTCACAAATTAACTGGATTGGAAGATCGGAGGGAGCAATGGTTGGGTTTAAAGTCCTATCCCCAGCCCTTTCCAAAGGAAAGGGAGTTCGTGACGCTGGTTATTTAACTGGAAACCCAGAAATAGCGAGTGTTTTGTTAGAAAAGGCAAAAGAGATGAGAGCTAATCCAACGTTGGCTGAATCAACTCTTTGGCAGCAATTAAAGAGCAAAAAACTAGATATAAAGTTTAGACAACAACATTTGATAGAAGAATTTATTGTCGATTTTGTATGCTTAAAAAAGAAATTAATAATTGAAGTTGATGGTAAAATTCATGAATCTCAAATTGAGAAAGATGAACAAAGAACAAAGAAACTAGAAAATAAGGGTTATAAAGTTGTACGTTTTACAAATGAAGAAGTTATTGAAGATATTGATGCAGTTATTTTTAAAATAAAAAATGAATTAAAAAACAGGGAAGTCCTTCCCTTAGGGAAGGATTTAGGATGGGAAATTAAAGTGTTTACCACCCGCCCTGATACAATTTTCGGAGTGTCTTTTATGACCCTGGCGCCAGAACATGAGTTAGTTTCAGAAATCACAACAGAAGAATATAAAAAAGACATTGAGAAGTATATCGATGTTACTTCTAAAAGAAGTGAACGTGATAGAATGGCTGATGTAAAAACCATCTCTGGTCAGTTTACTGGAGCTTATGCAATTCATCCGTTTAACGGAAATAAAATTCCAATATGGATTGGTGATTATGTTTTGGCAAGTTATGGAACCGGAGCAGTAATGGCAGTTCCGTGTGGAGATCAAAGAGATTATGATTTTGCAAAGCATTTCGGAATTGAGATTCTGAATATTTTTCAGGATACGGATATTTCAGAGTATGCATGTGAAGATAAAAGTGCGATCATTGCTAATTCTGATTTTATTACAGGAATGCCTGCGAAAAAAGCAATAAAACGAATAATTTATGAATTGGAGCAAAAAGGTATTGGAGAAGGAAAAATAAATTATCGTTTGCGTGATGCGGTTTTCTCTCGTCAAAGATATTGGGGGGAGCCTTTTCCTGTATATTACAAAGATGGTTTACCACAGATGATAGATGTTAAGCATCTTCCTATTGAGTTGCCTGAAGTAGAGAAATATTTACCAACGGAAGATGGAAAACCACCATTGGGAAATGCTAAAATATGGCATTGGTTAGAAAAAGATGGTATTGGTAAAATAGTATCAAAAGAAGAGTTTGAGAATTCCTCCTCCTCAGGAAGGCTAGGTGGGGCTTTAGAATTAAATACAATGCCAGGATGGGCAGGTAGTTCATGGTATTTTAATCGCTATATGGATGCACAAAATGCTGAAAATTTTGCTGGTGATAACGCATTGAATTATTGGAGAGATGTCGATCTGTACATCGGAGGAAGTGAGCATGCTACAGGTCATTTGTTATACTCAAGATTTTGGCAAAAATTTCTTTTTGACAAGGGCTTGGTTCCAGTTGATGAATACGCTAAAAAATTGATCAATCAGGGGATGATTCTGGGTACAAGTGCGTTTGCTTATCGATGGGAATTTGAAAATGGAGATACATCAGGAAAACCTAAGAAGACAATTTTTGTTAGTAAAGATCTGATGGAAAAGATCATCGAGGAAAGAAAAGCAGTAGAGAATTCTAAGCATAATTTAGATAATGATACAATTGACATGTTGGCAACTTCCGAAAGGATAAGTGATCCGAAAAATAAATGGTCGCATTTTACACCTATTCATGTGGATGTATCATTTGTGAATGCCTCTAATGAGTTAGATGTCGAAGCATTCAAAAACTGGAGACCTGAGTATAAAAATGCACAATTTGTGTTAGAGGATGGAAAGTATATTGTTGGTCGTGAAGTGGAAAAAATGTCAAAATCAAAATACAATGTTGTAAATCCAGATGATATTTGTGCAGATTTTGGTGCGGATACTTTACGTTTATACGAAATGTTCTTAGGTCCATTAGAGCAGGCAAAACCATGGAATACAGCAGGAATTACAGGTGTATACGGATTTATGAAAAGGCTATGGAAACTCTACCACAGTGGAGAGGATGCTACTTTTTATGTATCTGAAGAAGAGGCAATAAAAGAAGAGTTAAAAACTTTGCATAAAACAATTAAAAAGGTTGATGAGGATATAACCAGTTTTTCTTTTAATACTTCTGTAAGTTCATTTATGATCGCAGTGAATGAATTAACGGCTCAAAAATGTAATAAAAGATCTATTTTAGAGCCTTTGGCTGTTATTATTTCACCTTATGCTCCGCATATTGCGGAAGAATTATGGAGTAAATTAGGAAATAATGAGTCAATTTCTACAGCAGAATTTCCTGTATTTAACGAGGAATATTTGATTGAAAGCACAAAAACCTACCCAATATCATTTAATGGGAAAATGCGTTTTACTATGGAACTATCGTTAGATCTTAGTAAAGAAGAAATAGAAAAAGCGGTATTGGCTCATGAAAAAACCCAGCAACATTTGGCAGGAAGAACTCCTAAAAAAGTAATTGTTGTACCTGGTAAAATTGTGAATATTGTTGGTTAATGAACTGGAATATTGAACTTATTGGACTAATCGCTGCGGTATTGACAACAGTTGGATTCGTACCTCAACTTGTTAAAACGTTAAAGACTAGAGATGTGGAAGGGATTTCTTTGACCATGTATTTGGTAATGTTTTTAGGATTGCTCTTTTGGCTAACCTATGGTTTTTTAATTGATAGTTTTGCGATCAAACTTGCAAATATAGTTTCAGGAATTTTAGTTTTTTCGTTGATTGTTTTAAAGATTTTATATAAAAAAACAGGGTAAAAACTATTAATTTTACTAAATTTGAATCAAACTTATAAAAAAATGACAAAAAATCACTTCAGGTCTTATTTTTTTCGGATAAATGTTTTATTGGTTTTTGCTTTGCTATCTTTTCAAAAAGGTGAATCTCAAGACTTATTTATTGGTCCGGGATCGGAATTTTATTTAATGAAAGATACCGATTTTACAACCAGTAATAAAATAGTCTCGATTGATTTTTTGGGAAAATTTTCTGTAGAAGCTGGTAATGACTGGGGATCCGATACGGAATATGTGGATGGATACGTTACTGCATATGGTGATGGTGATACAAAATTGCCCACCGGAAATAATGGAGTGTATGCTCCTGTTTTTGCAAAACATACAGGAAACATTACTGGATTTTACTCTAATTCATCTCCTCCGGGTGGAACCAATGGAGCAAATGTTGATGCTGTAGCCGATGTTGAATACTGGGAGATAACAGGTAATGCTGTAATTACTTTGCCTTGGAATGATAATAGTAATATAACCGAACTGGTAAATAATAATGGAGGTAATCTAAGTTCAGTTGCAATTGTTGGTCTTGATAATGGCACTTGGGATTTGATAAGTAGCCCTTCTACCAATACAGTTAACGGAGATGCCCAAAATGGTGATGTAACCAGTGATGCTAATAACAGTGTGGATTTAAATGGTTTTACCCATTTAACTTTTGGAATTGATCATCAGGTTGTCTTATCTATAGAAGATCAAGAGATGACCAATGGTATTAAAATGGTTTCTAATCCGATAAAATCTACCGATGAGCAAATTCAATTCATCACAAAAAATGATATGAAGAATCTACAAATTACTTTGTACGATATCAATGGTAGACTAATAAAGGTATTCAAAAATATAAAGACTTCAGGAAAAATAGGAGCAATAAATAAACCAAATCTTAAAAGTGGTATTTATTTGTTGAAATTTGACCATGAAGGGAAACAAGGTATTAAAAAAATAATAATAGAATAAAAAATAATAATTATGAAATTACAAGCATTTGCTCTCATATTTTTTATCTCTTTTGCAGGAATTGCTCAAGTAGGAATAGGTACAACTATGCCAGATGGTTCTGCTGCATTAGATGTTACGGCAACCGATAAAGGGTTTTTAATGCCACGGATGACCACAGCAGAAAAAGATGCAATTGCAAATCCAGCTGAAGCACTTCAAGTTTATGATACCGATACAAAACATGTTTGGACCTATGATGGTGCTGCCTGGATAGAAGGTGCTGGCGGAGCAGGAAAATTTGTGGATGGTGATACTCCTGATATTGCCTATTATGGTAATAGAGTTGGTATAGGCAGAAGTGGTTTTTCTACAGGACACACACTATATGTTGAGAGAAAGAACACAGAAGGAAGCAATGTCCCTGTAAAAATTGATGCTATTAAAGAAGGAAGTGGGGCAACAAGTACTTTATATGGTATGGGTGCTCAGGCAAACAATACTGGGTCAGGAACTGTTGATTATGCTATTGGCACACAGGGAATTACAATGAATGCTGTCGGGGGAACAATTACAAACGGAGTAGGCTCCTGGCCTCAAGTAAATAATTCAGGTTCAATGAATTGGGGAGTTGGTTTGGTTATTGAAAATACAAATAAGACAGGAGGAAACATGAATACTGCTTATGCTCAAAACTCCAGTCTTATTAATAATTCTGGTGCTACTATGGGGCAAGCATCCTTGGGATCATTTTATATGAATAATGCAGGGTCAATTACTGGTAATGCTTACGGTTTATGGATAGGTGGTGTAGGTGCAGGTTCTGTAACAGGTAATGCATATGCTTTATATCTTGCTACACCATATTCAAATGTGGTAGGTGATAATTTCGCTTTATACTCTGAGAACACTGCAAATTCTTATATAGAGGGTAATGTTGGTTTTGGTATATCTAATCCGGAAAGAAAG
>JAOZTG010000003.1:14022-30475 GCA_029939235.1 Flavobacteriaceae bacterium | reverse complement strand
AAATTCTTATATAGAGGGTAATGTTGGTTTTGGTATATCTAATCCGGAAAGAAAGGTGCATATAAGTGGGGTTATGAGATTAGAGCCACAAGATTCAGCTCCATCTGACCCTAAAATTGGAGATATGTATGTAGATACAAATGGAATATTACATTTTTACGGTAGAACTTCTAGTTCTACTATTGGCTGGAATATCGTTTCGTTAATTGCTGAATAAACAAACTTTAGTTATTAGGAAGTTTGCAGTGGAATTTAAAGAGGATTAAATTTCTTATTAATTAATTTTGATAACTCAAAAAAGTTTATAAATTTGTCCAGAATGAAATTACAAATAATAAATACTTGGTGGTGGTCTATACGAAATTCAAACTCGTGAGGTAGTACTTTGTATATTAAAATATTAAAAAGGCTTGTCATCACGACAAGCCTTTTTTTATGCTGAACTTGATTCAGCATCTGTTGAGGAAATAATATTAAAAGATTAAAAAGAAACAGAAAACAATTTCAGAATGAAATACAAATTAAAAACATATTCTAAAAAAATACTGGCGGATACGATTACTCCTGTAAGTATCTATTTGAAGATCAGAGATAAGTATCCAAATAGTATATTGTTGGAAAGTTCTGATTATCATGGAAATGAAAACAGTTTTTCCTATATCTGTTGTAATGCTATTGCAGATATCAAGGTAAAAAATGAAAAGATCATGGAGAATTATCCTGATGGTAGCAGCAATGAAATTAACATTGATAAAACGATGGATGTTCCTAATCAAATTCATCAATTCAGTCGTAAATTTGAAGCAGATAATCAGGATTTTAAATTTATTCACAATGGTTTATTCGGATATATTAATTATGATGCAGTAAGATATTTTGAAGATGTAACCATCTCTAAAAAAGAAAATGATTTAGATATTCCTGATATTTATTATGCTATTTATCAGAATATTATAGCGATTAATCATTTTAAAAATGAAGCCTATATCTTTGCTCACTGTTATGAAAGTGAAGAGAATTTAGAGGATATCGTTCAATTGATCGCTAACAAGAATTATGCATCTTTTTCTTTTGAATCGGTATCAGATGAAACCTCAAACTTGTCCGATGATGAATTTAAAGAACATGTTGAGTTGGCTAAAAAACATTGCTATCGCGGTGATGTTTTTCAATTGGTTCTTTCGCGCAGGTTTTCGAGAAAATTTAAGGGAGATGAGTTCAATGTTTACAGGGCACTTCGCTCTATTAATCCTTCTCCTTATTTATTTTACTTTGATTATGGTGATTTTAAAATATTTGGATCTTCCCCTGAAGCACAGTTAGTTGTTCAAGATGGTAAAGCTGAAATTCATCCCATTGCCGGAACTTTCAAAAGAACAGGCAATGATGAAGAGGATCTAAAAGTTGCTAAGTTACTGACTAAAGATGAAAAGGAAAATGCCGAACATGTGATGCTGGTGGACCTGGCGAGGAATGATTTGAGTAGAAACGGACATGATGTAAAAGTCGAAACCTATAAAGAAATACAGTTCTTTTCACATGTAATTCATCTGGTTTCAAAAGTAATAGGTAAAAAATATGCAAATGCTATTACTTTTCAGGTGGTTGCCGATACTTTTCCGGCAGGTACTTTATCTGGTGCTCCCAAACATAAAGCGATGCAATTAATTGAAAAGTATGAAAAAACAAATCGTGCTTTTTATGGTGGTGCCATTGGTTTTATGGATTTTGAAGGTAATTTTAACCATGCAATAGTCATAAGATCATTTTTAAGTAAAAATCATCACTTGTTTTATCAGGCAGGAGCTGGAATAGTAGCTAAATCCTCAGCAGAAAATGAAATGCAGGAAGTGTATAATAAACTAAAAGCTCTTCATACAGCATTGGAGTTGGCAGAAAATATTTAAATTATGATAAAAGTTTTAGTTATAGATAATTACGATTCATTTACTTATAATCTTGTGCATTATTTACAAGATCTGAATTGTGATGTCACCGTTAAACGGAATGATAAATTAGATTTAAAAGAGGTCAAAGAGTTTGACAAAATTTTACTTTCTCCCGGTCCGGGAATTCCTGATGAGGCAGGTTTGTTAAAATCTGTTATCAAAGAGTATGCACCAAGTAAAAGTATTTTGGGAATTTGCCTTGGTCAGCAGGCAATTGCCGAAGTTTTTGGCGGTAAAATTGAAAATTTAGATCGGGTTTATCACGGTGTTTCTACCAATATTGAATTAACAAATAAGGATGATGTATTGTATAGAGACATTCCAAAAAATATCGAAGTGGGAAGGTATCATTCATGGGTGGTTTCAAAAGATCTGCCTGACGTACTGGAAGTTACTTCTGTAGATGGAAATGGAGAGATTATGTCGCTAAAACATAAAAAATATGATGTGCGTTCGGTACAATATCATCCGGAATCTATTTTAACTCCTGAAGGAAAGAAAATTTTAAAAAATTGGGTAAATAATTAAAAGAAGCAGTATTCAGTCGACAGTTTTATTGCTTATTGCCAAAGTAAACACAAAAGTAAAAAAAATAGTAATTAATAATTGCTCCCCTTTGGGGAGGTCAGGAGGGGAATGAAAGAAATTTTAAACAGATTAATAAATCAGGAAAAAATATCAAAACAAGAAGCAAAAGATGTTTTGGTTAATATTTCCAATGGAAATTATAATAACAGTCAGATTGCCTCTTTTTTAACAGTTTATATGATGAGAAGTATTTCTGTGGATGAATTGGATGGATTTAGAGAAGCTCTTTTAGATTTATGTCTCCATATTGATCTGTCTGATTTTAACACCATAGATTTATGTGGTACAGGTGGTGATGGAAAAGATACGTTTAATATCTCAACTTTATCCTCTTTCGTTACTGCAGGAGCAGGTGTTAAAGTTGCGAAACATGGTAATTATGGAGTTTCTTCTTCTTGTGGTTCTTCAAATGTATTAGAATTTTTAGGTTTGAAATTCACCAATGATGAAAGTGTTTTAAAAGAAACCATTGATAAAGCCGGTATTTGTGTTTTACATGCTCCTTTGTTTCACCCTGCAATGAAAAATGTTGCTCCAATAAGAAGAGAGTTGGGAGTGAAAACATTTTTTAATATGTTAGGACCTATGGTAAATCCGTCTTTTCCTCAAAATCAAATGGTTGGTGTTTTTAGTTTAGAACTTGCCAGACTGTATGGTTATTTGTATCAAAATACCGATAAAAACTACGCTATTTTACATGATATTGCAGGTTATGATGAAATTTCATTGACAGGAAAGGCAAAAGTTATTAGCAACAAAGAAGATAGAATTTTTAATCCATCTGATTTAAATATCAAAACTCTCTCTCAACAAGAAATTAAAGGTGGGTTGACGGTAAAAGATAGCGCTAAAATATTTTTGGATATCCTTCACGGTAATGGTACCGAAGCCCAAAATAATGTGGTTTGTGCCAATGCAGGATTGGCAATTGCAACTGTGAATAATATTTCTCATCAGGAGGGTTTCGCTTTAGCAGAAAAGTCATTAAAAGATAAAAAAGCATTGAATTCCTTAACTAAATTAATAGAATTGAGTAATAAATAAATGAATATTTTAGATAAAATAGTAATTGATAAAAAAAGAGAGATCAATTCAAAGAGGAATTTGTTCCCCATTGATTTTTTGAAGAAATCTCCTTTGTTTTCAAGAGAAACATATTCTCTTACGGAAAGTATAAAATCAGGTAGTGGAATTATTGCTGAGTTTAAGCGAAGATCACCTTCAAAGCAAGTGATTAACCATCAAAGCAGTGTGATTGATGTGGTAAGAGGTTATGAAAATGCTGGTGTCTCAGGTATTTCCATATTGGCAGATACCAAATATTTTGGTGGATCATTAGATGATCTAATCCAGGCTAGAGATGCAGTCATTATCTCTATTTTACGGAAGGAATTTATTATTGATCTGTATCAAGTTTATGAAGCAAAAGCTTATGGAGCAGATGCTATTTTACTGATTTCTGCAATTTTAACATCAGAAAAAATCAAAGAATTTTCAAAACTTGCAAATAGTTTGGGCTTAGAAGTTTTATTGGAGATCCACAATGAAGAGGAACTGAACAAATCGGATCTAACCTATGTGGATCTGGTGGGTGTTAACAATAGAAATTTGAAAACTTTTGAAGTTTCACTTGAGAACAGCAAGTATTTGTCGAATTTAATTCCTTCTGATAAAGTAAAAATATCAGAGAGTGGAATCAGCACTATTGAAGCTATTAATGAATTAAAACAATATGGCTTTCAAGGGTTTTTAATTGGTGAAAATTTTATGAAAACGGATGATCCCGGACAAGCAGCAATTGATTTTTTGAAGAGGTTATGAAGATTAAGATCTGCGGAATGAAATATCAGGATAATATCAAACAGGTTGCAGATTTGCAACCCGATTATCTCGGTTTTATTTTCTATAAAAAGTCGAAAAGAAATTTTGATCGGGATATTCCTGAAGTATCTGAAAAGATAAATAAGACAGGCGTTTTTGTAAACGAATCTGTTGATTTTATTCTTGAAAAAGTTAAAAAATATAATTTGAAGGCTGTTCAGTTACATGGTGATGAAAGTCCGCAATTGTGTAAACAATTGAAAGAAAAAAAAGGTTTAGAAATTATAAAGGTTTTTTCAGTAGGAGAGAATTTTAACTTTGATATTTTAAAACCCTATGAAGTTGTATCTGATTATTTTTTATTTGACACCAAGGGAAAAGATAAAGGAGGAAATGGAATTACATTTAACTGGGAGTTATTAAAAGGATATTCAAGTAATAAACCTTATTTCTTAAGTGGTGGAATAGGTTTGGAAGAGTTGAATGATCTTCAGCAATTTTTTAAAACCAAAGCTTCAAAGTATTGTTTTGCTTTAGATTTGAATAGTAAATTTGAAATAGAACCCGGATCAAAGAATATAAAGGACTTAGAATATTTTATTAAGAATTTAAATTACAAATAATGTTGAAAAATTATCATGCTGATAAAGAAGGATATTACGGAGAATTTGGTGGTGCATTTATTCCGGAAATGCTATATCCGAATGTTGAAAAGTTGCAGGAGGAATATATCAAAGCAATGCAGGAAGTATCTTTTCAAAAGGAGTTTCAACAATTGTTACAGGATTATGTAGGAAGACCATCTCCATTATATTTTGCCAAACGTTTGTCAGAAAAATACAATACAAAAATTTATCTAAAAAGAGAAGATCTCAATCATACCGGTGCTCATAAGATAAATAATACTATCGGACAGATATTGCTTGCAAAAAGATTAGGGAAAAAGCGAATTATAGCTGAAACCGGTGCTGGACAACATGGAGTTGCCACGGCGACTGTTTGTGCTTTGATGGGAATACAATGTGTCGTTTTTATGGGGGAAGTTGATATTGCCCGCCAGGCTCCAAATGTTGCACGAATGAAAATGCTTGGTGCAGAAGTGATCCCTGCAATATCAGGTAGTAAAACCCTGAAAGATGCCACAAACGAAGCTATTAGAGACTGGATCAATCATCCGGAAGATACTTTTTATATTATTGGTTCTGTTGTTGGTCCACATCCTTATCCGGATATGGTTGCCAGATTTCAATCGGTGATATCAGAAGAGATAAAAAGACAATTAAAAAAGAAAGAAGGAACAGAAGATCCGGATTATATTATTGCCTGTGTGGGTGGTGGTTCGAATGCTGCTGGGGCATATTTTCACTATTTAGAGAATGAAAATGTAAAATTAATTGCAGTGGAGGCTGCCGGAAAAGGGATTGATACCGGTGAATCAGCAGCTACAAGTGTGTTAGGAAAAGAGGGAATTATTCACGGAAGTAAAACTTTGTTGATGCAAACGGATGATGGGCAGATCATTGAACCATATTCTATATCAGCAGGTTTGGATTATCCGGGTGTTGGCCCTCAACATGCCTATTTACAAAGAACAGGAAGAGCTACATTTATGAATGCAACAGATGATGAGGCAATGAAAGCCGGTCTGGAGCTATGTAAACTGGAAGGAATTATTCCGGCAATCGAATCTGCTCATGCTTTGGCTGCATTGGATAAAATGGAGTTTGAAAAGGATGATATTGTAGTGTTAAATTTATCAGGAAGAGGAGATAAGGATTTGAATACTTATATTGATTATTTTGGATTGTAATTTTGTCATTTCCGCAAAGGCGGAAATCTCATGAATAATGCTTATGGCAGTTTTTTATGTGTACATATTGACAAATATAAATCATACAACTTTATATATCAGGATGACTAATAATTTAAAACGAAGATTAACTCAGCATAAAAATGTCAATAAAACTGGGTTTTCCATCCAAAAAAATGGAATAGAGAATGGAAGATTAATCTTATTAATGGATTGAATCCAGATTGGAAAGATCTTTCAGATAATTTTTAGGGATTTCCTCCTTCGAGGGAATGACAAAACAGATACTAAGGAATGAACAGAATAAATAAAAAGCTACAGAAAAAAAGTAAGTTATTGTCGATTTACTTTTCGGCGGGATATCCAAAATTGAACGATACGGTTTCTATTATTAAAAATCTTGAAGAATCAGGTGTTGATATGATAGAAATTGGTTTGCCTTTTTCAGATCCATTAGCAGATGGACCAACCATTCAAGAGTCAGGTAATTTGGCATTGCAAAACGGAATGACCACAAAGATCCTTTTTTCTCAGTTGGAAGGTATAAGGAAAGAAGTTGAAATACCATTATTGCTCATGGGATATTTTAATCCTATTTTACAATATGGCGTAGAAAATTTCTGTAAGAAATGTGCCGAAATAGGAATTGATGGTTTGATCATTCCGGATCTGCCGGTAGATGTTTATCAAAGTAAGTATCAACAAATATTTGAGAAAAATAATCTGGTGAATGTTTTTCTGGTTACACCCCAAACAAGTAATGAACGTATTCGATATATTGATTCTGTATCCAATGGTTTTATTTATTTGGTGAGCACGGCGAGTACGACTGGTGCACAAAGCACTTTCGGCGAAAGCCAGACAACATATTTTGATAAAATAAATAAAATGGAATTAAAAACTCCGCAAATAGTTGGATTTGGTATTTCCAATAAAAAAACTTTTGATCAGGCTACCAAAACTACACATGGCGCAATTATCGGCTCAGCATTTGTTAAATTTTTAAGTAAAAATCCTATCAAAAATATTCCTACTTTTATACAAGGAATTTTAAGCTAGTCAGTTTTAAAAATTGTATATGAAATCTGGAATTAATTATAACAAATTTTCTCTTCGAACGCGTATTTTCATAACCATGATTTTTTTGGTAATTATTGCATCTGTATTGATAGCAGTTGTAACCATTTATCAATATAATGAACAGGCTGAAGATTATCATCTCAATAGGTTAGAACGTAAAGAGGAGGCTATAAAATCTGCACTTGCATACGAATTCAACAGAATTACTAAAAATAAATTCAGTCGTTATTCAGATCACGAATTAGAAGTTGAATATTTGACCCAGGTATTAGATGAAAAATTAAAAGAAATAGCTGATATTCATAATTTGGATATTAATATTTATGATTTAAAAGGTAATTTGCTTAGAAGTTCACGTGTTAGATATCCTAATGATACTACTACATCAAACTTATCACAATTTGTTTTAAATAAGATCTTTGAGAGTTCTGAGCATCGACTTGTTTTACCAATAGAATCTCCTGATGGAAAAAAATTCATGTCTTCTTATTCAATTATCAAAGATCCAAAGTTGAAGCCGATTGGAGTTATTGGAGTTCCATATTTACAGGACAATACCTTTCAGGATGAAGAGCTAAAAGAGTTTTTAGAAAGGTTGTCTTTTGTCTATATTTTTATTTTAATTATTGCCATTGCCATTGCATATTTTTTATCAAAATACATTACAAAATCGCTGGAATATGTAAGTGAAAAAATGAGAAAGACGACTTTAGAGAAATCAAATGAAAGAATTCTTTTAAAAAATACAAGTGAAGAAATAACCAAGTTGATTGAATCATACAACAGTATGATAGATCAGATCGAAGAGAGTGCCGTAAAACTTGCCCAGATCGAGCGTAAATCAGCATGGCGGGAAATGGCAAAGCAAGTTGCTCATGAAATTAAAAATCCATTAACGCCAATGCGTTTAACTGTACAAAGTTTTGAGTATGATTTTGATTCTACTGACCCAGATATTAAGCATAAATTGCACGAGTACAGTGAATCATTGATACAGCAGATCGATACAATGAGTTCCATTGCTTCGGCATTTTCAAATTTTGCCCAAATGCCTACTCAAAATAAGGAAGAATTGAATGTAGTGGAAGAGGTAAAAAAAGATTTAAATATTTTCTATGAATCTTATATTTATTATCAACCTAAGAAAGAAATAATTCTTGCAAAATTAGATAAAATTCAACTTGCCAGAGTAGTTACAAATTTGGTTACCAATGCAATACATGCATCAAGTGAAATAGAGAATCCTAGAATAGATATAATTGTAACGGAGGATGCAGAGAATGTAATTATTAAAGTGAAGGATAACGGCAAGGGTATTTCTACTGATAATATTTCAAAAATATTTGAACCAAAATTCACTACAAAGTCGAGTGGGATGGGATTGGGATTATCCATGGTAAAAAATATTGTGGAAGCATATAATGGAGAAATTTCATTTGAAAGTGAATTGAAGGTTGGAACGATTTTTACCGTAACTTTACCAAAAGAATAAAACCAAATACAATGGATTATAAAAATATACTTTTAGAATATGCTGATAGTAATGCTTACATCACAATTAACAGACCAAAGAAATTAAATGCATTAAATAAAGAAACTATTGCTGAATTGCATGATGCATTTGATGAAGTTGAAAATGATAAAAATGTAAGAGTAATTATTCTTACTGGTAGTGGTGAAAAAGCATTTGTTGCTGGTGCTGATATTTCAGAATTTGCTGATTTTGATGCATCACAGGGAGCTGAACTCGCAAGAAAAGGGCAAGAAATTTTATTTAGTTTTATTGAAGATCTGAATACTCCGGTAATTGCTGCTGTAAATGGTTTTGCCCTTGGTGGAGGTCTGGAACTTGCTATGGCTTGTCATTTTAGAGTGGCAAGTGACAATGCAAAAATGGGTTTACCAGAAGTTTCCTTAGGTGTTATTCCGGGATATGGAGGAACACAAAGACTGCCTCAATTGGTAGGAAAAGGGAAGGCAATGGAAATGATCATGACTGCAGGAATGATCTCTGCAGCAGATGCCAAAAATTATGGATTGGTTAATTATGTAGTAACACAAGAAGAGTTAATTCCGTTATGTGAAAAACTTGCTGATAAGATTACAAAAAACTCTGGTACTGCAATCAGTGCAGCAATAAAAGCAATCAATGCAAATTTTAAAGACAGTATCAATGGTTTTGCCGTTGAGATTGATCAATTTGGTAATTGTTTCGGTACCAAAGATTTTTTAGAAGGTACAACCGCATTTTTAGAAAAGAGAAAACCTAGGTTTTAAAATGCTTAAAACCAGGGTTTTTTATTTACCTGATACATTTGGTAGAATTCATCATCGGTTTTTGTTAGGTAGATTATACCTTCAACCAAACCAATAATAGATATAACTGCACCACCAATTCCACAAGTTAAAATTGTAACAAGCAACATAATAAGACCTTCTTTTTGATAGCCTAAAATGAATTTATGAACCCCAAAAACACCTATTATAATTGCCAATATTCCTGCTACCAATTTTTTGTTTTCTACAGGTGCAGGAAGTGAATCACCTTTTTCGTCCACTATTTCCATAAAAGATCTTTTTAAAATGTAATATTAAATGTTAACCTGTCAATTAGCATGGTTAACGCCATTGTTAATATAAATATACCTTATTCTGTTAAATCAATTTAAAACCATGTTTTTTTACCAACCTGATAAGTTTGGTAAAACTCTTCGTCGGTTTTGGTAAGGTAAATAATTCCTTCGATCAAGCCTATTAGGCTGGTTACAGCTGCACCAATTCCACACGTTAAAATTGTGATCAATAACATAATCAAGCCTTCTTTTTGGTAGCCTAATATGAATTTATGAATACCAAAAGCTCCTAAAATAATGGCTAAAATTCCAGCAAGGATTTTTTTGTTGTCTACATTTGAAGTGAAATCTTCATAAGCTTCTTTTGCGCCTGTTGTAAATTCATTTGCAGTTGATTTTGCTTCCTCCTGAAAGTCCTGCGTTCCTTCATCAATTTCATTTGCAATTTCTTTAGCTTTGTCTTTTATTTTCTCCGTACTTTCTTTAATTTCCTCTTTTACCTTTTCGGTATCAATTCCCATGTCTTTAGCAACTTCTTCGGCTTTGGCTTTTACTTTTTTGGCAGTTTCTTTTGCACCTTTGGTAAATTCATCAGCTGTTGATTTTGTGTCATCCTGTATATCCTGCTCGTTTTCATCAATTTCATCTATCACTTCTTTTGCCTTTTCTTTGATCTTTTTTACAGTTTCTTTGGTGTCATCGGATACTTTTTTTGTGATCTTTTCCGTATCCTTTGTTGCTTTTTTAATTTCTTTTTTTAAATCTCCAACAATTTTATTTGCATCTTTGATTGCATCTTTTTCTAATTTATTTATTTTTTTCGCCATAATGAGGGGTTTAGTTTAAATTAATCAAACAAAACTATTAAATTATATTTTTAAATCCTAAATTTTTAAGAGTTTGATAATTTAAGTATCTTTGATTTACCTTTTTTAAACCATTATATGACAAAAATAGCCGTTTTCGGTGGCGGAAGTTGGGCCACAGCAATCGTTAAAATGCTTTCTGAGAATTTAGATAATATTGATTGGTATATGCGGAGTGTATATATCATTGAACATATCAAAAGAAATAATCATAATCCTAATTATTTGAGTTCAGCTAATTTACAACCTGAAAAGCTACATTTATCAGATGATATTAATGAAATTGTACAATCAGCTGATTGTTTGATTTTTGCAATTCCTTCTGCTTTTCTGAAATCAGAGTTAGATAAAATTACTGTTCCGCTGGACGGGAAAATCATATTTTCTGCTATCAAAGGGATCGTTCCTGAATCGGGTTTGATCATTGGAGAACATTTTCATGAAAAACTAAATGTTCCATTTGAAAATATAGGAGTTATAACCGGTCCCTGCCATGCTGAAGAAGTTGCCATGGAGCGTTTGTCTTATTTAACTGTTGCCTGTCAGGATGAATCTAAGGCAGAGTGTTTAGCAAATAAAATTTCCGGAAGGTATATAAAAACAAAAATTTCGGATGACATCATAGGTACAGAGTATGCTGCTATGCTTAAAAATATTTTTGCTATTGCTGCCGGTATTGCTCATGGTTTGGGATATGGAGATAATTTTCAGGCAGTATTAATGTCAAATTCTATTCGTGAAATGAAACGGTTTATCAATAAGGTTCATAAAATGAAAAGAAACATCAATAATTCGGCTTACCTAGGAGATCTTTTGGTTACCGGATATTCTATTTTTAGTCGTAATAGAATGTTTGGAAACATGATAGGGAAGGGTTATACGGTTAAATCTGCTATGATGGAAATGAGCATGGTTGCAGAAGGATATTATGCTACAAAAAGTGCCTTTATGATCAATCAGAAAAATGAAGCATATACTCCTATTATTAATGCCGTTTATGATGTTTTATATCAAAATAAGAATGCCAAAGATGTATTTCAGAAATTAACCGAAGAACTGGATTAATTTTGCTGAAATCATATATTTTTTCTTTTTTCTTCTTGTTACTATTGAAATTTCTGCACAAAGTTTCAAGGGTCTTATTTATGATCAAATTTCAAATAGACCAATAATAAATGTTAATGTATATGTAAAAAACTCAAGGTTTGGTGATAGAACAAATAAACAAGGTCGTTTTAATATTAAATTATCACCTAAAGAGTTTACAATTGATACTTTAGTAATTTCACATATAAGTTATAATACAATATCAAAAATAAACCCTGATATTTCAGTAGTTGACACTATTTTTTTAAGTTTAAAAACAAATGTACTTAATGAAATTCAATTAATTGAGAACAGAAAATTAAAGAGAAATTTAAATTTTGAAAAACTAGCACCTCTCCTAAAAAATATTCATTCCTTCGCTTCCCTGCTTATTAATGATAAGATTTTTATTTTTGGCGGTGATTTAACCTTTAATGTAAATACATATAGAAAAGCTCTCAGTGAATTTGATTATAGTCAGGGTCCACCGGGGGCTAGTATGAAATATTTTTTTGATAACATTTTTTTTTCAAGTCAACCTACTTTTCAGGATTTTAGTGATGAACTGTTTATTTATGATATTAGCACTAATGAATGGAATAATGAAGATATTGGTTTAAGGAAAAGGGCATACCACAATATTAATTATGATAAGGAGAATAATGAAATATACATTTTAGGAGGTAAACGCTTGTCGACAAATAGAACTTTTGAATATCTTGATGATAAAATTGAAATACTAGACCCTACCATAAAAAGTATAAAAATTGATAAAACCAACTCGCATCAGGCAATTAATTTTGGATCATTTATCTATAAGAATAACTTGATCGTATTAGGAGGTTCCATTAAAATGAATAAAAACAAAGAGAAAGTATATTCAAATAAAATCCATTTATTTGATCTGAAAACTGGTTTGTGGTATCACATAGGAAATATGCCAAAAGCGAAAGAGACAAATGGGATATTAATAGGAGATAAAATATTTTTATTTGGTGGTTATGATGTAGGACCTCTGACTCAAATTGAATCTTTCGATTTGATTACAGGTAAATGGACTATTGAAGGTGATTTATTCAGTGGAGTTGGCAGGTCAGCAATAGCAAAAAATGATAGTACAATTTATTTATTTGAAAATGGCAGAATATTTACCTTCCATATATTTTCCAAAGAATTAAAGGAATATCATGTCAATATTTTTTTAAAAGGGACCAAAATGTATTTTGCCCATAACAAATTATTCATTTTAGGAGGGGTTTACGAGGGTGAGTTTTCTACTCAACCCTCAAATGAAATGTTTAGTATTGATTTAGGTGAATTTGAAAACACAAGGATTCACAATATTAAAAAGCTGTAAATCTATATTTAGTTATTTTCCCTAATCATTGGTTTTTTCTTGAATAAATTATTCTATTTTTTTCTTTTCTTAGCGAAATGATAAGTGAGATATGCTAGTCCGATCAAGATTACAAAAGGAAGATAGGTGCCAATAACCACACCAATTTCATAACCTTTATCAGGTGCATTTTTCAATTTTTCTTCAATATTGACAGTTTGCAGAAGAAGGATTAAAAGTGATAATTTCATTTCTATTGTTTAAATTTTTAATGATAAAATGGATACTATATTTTAATGTTTTCTGATTGCATAGACCAATTCATCTAGAAGTTGTCCGTTTTTGATCAGGGTTTTATCAAATTTGGCTTCCAATGCAAATCCATTTTTTTCAAGGATTTTTTGAGAACCGGGATTGTTTCCAAAAGGTCGTGCAAAAATCCTGTTGATATCAAATGTAATAAAAGTAAAATTTACTATTTGTTGAATTGCTTCAGTCATAATTCCATTACCCCAAAAGGGTTCAGCCAGCCAGTATCCCAGTTCAGCATTTTTCTTTTGAATATCCGTTTGAGGATGAATGCCAATTCCTCCAACTGCTTCTCCATTGATGTCGATTGCAAAAATATGAACAGGATCATGAGATGTTGCTGACTCAATGAATTTTTTTCCATTTTCAATTGTATAAGGGTAAGGAAATCCATCGGTTAAATATTTTGCTATATTAGGGTTATTGGCATATTTCACCAAGCTGTCCAAATCATTTATATTCCACGGTCTAAGTTTAAAATCCATATCAATAGCTTACCAATTTTATTTATTCTTAAATTTTGCAAGTGCTTCTTTCGTAAAATCAGATAAAACGAGTTTGCCACTTATCTCCGCATTTTTGCTGAGTAATTCATCCCAGTGATCTGTATTTTTCCAAAGTATTTTTTTCCATTCTTTTAGAGCTTCCGGATTGTAACCAGCTAATTTTTCCGAAAGAATTTCTATAGATCTATCCATTTCCCTGTTATTATCAAAAACTCTGGCAAATAGTCCTTTTTCTTTTCCCCAATAGGCAGTTTTCCAGTTGGTGGCATCTAAACTCAATTCGCTTAAAGCGGAAACACCCATTTTCCGTTTAATGGCAGGAGCAATTACAAAAGCGCCAATTCCGATACTAAGTTCTGATAATTTGATACTGGCAGATTCTGTTGCAAAACAATAATCGGTAGCAGCTAAAATTCCTACACCACCGCCAACTGCTTTTCCCTGAGCTCGGCCAATAATCAATTTGGAACATTTACGCATGCTATTGATCAGATTTGCAAAACCCGAAAAAAACTGTTTTCCTTCCTCCAATGTTTTTACTGTTAGTAATTCATCAAAAGAAGCTCCGGCACAGAAAGTTTTTTCACCCTCGCTTTTTAAAACAATCACATTCACTTCGTTATTATCGCTTAATCGGTTAAAGGTTTCCACCAAACGACTTAATAATTCACTTGGAAAAGAATTGCTCGCAGGATGGGAAAAAGTAATGGTTGCAACTTTATTAGTGATGTTGGTAAATATGGTACCTTGGTTCATTAAACTTGATTTTGGTTGTTATTTTGAGATTCCTGCCTGGCCTGGAATGATATTTGACTTTGAGACTTTTGACTTTTCACTAAGCCACTCCGTTTGCTGTAACCTTTCTGTCAATTTTTCGCATCAATCCCTGTAAAACTTTACCAGGGCCAATTTCTGTAAATTCAGTTGCTCCATCAGCTATCATTTGCTGGATGGTTTGTGTCCACCTTACCGGAGAAGTCAATTGTGCAATTAGATTTTCTTTTATTTCTGCAGCATTATTTACTGCTTTTCCTGTTACGTTTTGATAGATGGGGCAGTTTGGTTCATTAAAAGTAGTCCCTTCAATTGCCGCAGCCAGTTCTTCTCTTGCAGGCTCCATGAAGGGAGAGTGAAATGCTCCGCCTACAGGCAATACCAAAGCCATTCGGGCACCTGATTCTTTTAAAATTTCGCAGGCATGGTCAATTGCCTTCATATCACCTGAAATCACCAGTTGTCCTGGGCAATTATAATTTGCAGCAACAACTGTTCCTCCAACCTGATTACATACTTCTTCCACAATCTTGTCTTCCAAACCAATGACAGCAGCCATGGTAGAAGGCTCTATTTCACATGCTTTTTGCATGGCTAAGGCTCGTTGTGAAACAAGTTTTAAAGCCGATTCAAAATCCAAAGAACCATTGGCAACTAAAGCGGAGAATTCTCCCAAAGAATGTCCGGCAACCATATCTGGTTTAAAATCATCACCCAAAGTTTTTGCTAAAATTACCGAATGTAAAAAAATTGCCGGTTGTGTAACTTTAGTTTGCTTTAGGTCATCTGCCGTTCCATTGAACATGACATCTGTAATATCAAAGCCTAAAATAGTATTGGCTTTGTTAAATAATTCTTTTGCAAGAGTTGACTTTTTAAATAGGTCTTGGCCCATTCCCGGGAATTGAGCTCCCTGACCGGGAAAAATATATGCATGCATAATTTGTAGTTTATTAGTTTATGGCTGATTTGTTTAATCATCTGCAAAAATAAGAAAATTAAACACACACCTAACCCCTCTCAAGAGGGGAATTTAAATATTGTCAAACCTATTTTTCAAGGAGTAGTAGCTATTTATTTTGATTAAAAAGCAGTGATCATATTCATCCTGAACCTTTGGTTTTACGGTTCCCAATTTAATTTTTCTTATTTTCGTAATAACAACTAACTGAAAATGACATCACAAAAGAAGAATTTAGCCTTTAATATCTACTTGATTTTGGCATCTGTTTTTATTGCTTCTCTAGTAGTTTCTAATTTGATCTTTCAGAAATTCTTTTCTTTTAATTTTTTGGGATGGTATAATTTTGAGATCTCTGTTGGTATTTTACCATATCCCATTACTTTTTTGGTAACAGACCTGATCTCTGAAATATATGGTAAGAAGAAGGCGAATCAGGTTGTAATTGCAGGTATTTTTGCATCGGTATTTTCACTGGCAATTATCATGCTTTCTGATGTTGCTCCGGCAACAAGTTGGTCTCCGGTGAATAATGAAACTTTTCACAGTGTTTTTGGTTTATCAATTCTTGCTGTTTTAGCTTCTATGATGGCTTATTTGGTAGCGCAATTTGTTGATATACGAATTTACCATTTCTGGAAGAAAAAAACACAGGGAAGACATTTGTGGTTGCGAAATAATTTCTCCACTATATCATCACAATTCTTAGATACTTTTACAGTGCTTTTTTTACTGTGTAGTTTTGGTGTAATTAAATGGGAATTATTTGGTTTATTGCTGTTAAACGGATTTTT
>JAOZTG010000003.1:0-13922 GCA_029939235.1 Flavobacteriaceae bacterium | reverse complement strand
TGTATTTCTTTAGAAAAAAGTTTGATTTAAAAGTTGGAGAAGAAATTGAATTAGTTGATTAATGGATCATTGCAAATTGCAATATACGGGATTTAAATTTTTTAGGTTGTATTTTATAATAGTGTAGACTTTGTGCAACATAGTAAAATTATTTGTTAATTAATTAAAAGAGATTAAAACTTGATGGAGATATATTATGAAGATAAAAGAGAAAAGTATTAGTGAGTTTAGTAGAAACATCTCAAATAAATTGCAAAGCAGAGCAGTTCTTGAGAAGAAAGATATGAGCATATTAAACTGTATTCCACTAATAACAGGAAAACAGTGTATTTATATCATGGATTGGCCTCAATACAAAATAACTTATGCAAGAGGTGTTGAACCTATGTTAGGATATGATATGGACGAATTTGATATGGATAGAGCTTTGAATTATATCCATCCTGACGATCTTAAAATTGTTTCCAGAATTGTAAAGGGAACCATCAAAAATGCCATAAAAATTGGATTTGAAGGAAATGATAATTATGCCCTTGTAACTTACAGAGTGCAAAAAAAAGATGGATCTTATATTAATGTATTAAGGCAATCCAGTCCATGGGAATTGGATAGTGATGGTAATTTATTAAGTAGTTTAAGCTTTATGATCGATATTTCATTTATCAGTAATAATGATAAAGTGGAGTGGGATATTTTTGCCAATGGTTTGGATAATGTTGCCTTCAAAAGAAATATTTATAAGGAATTTATTGACTTTTTTACCAAAAGAGAGTTAGAAATTATTAAATGCATTGCTAAACACTGCACTAATAATGAAATTGCCAAGGAATTATTTATCAGTGAACATACTGTAAAAACCCACCGTAAAAAAATATTAAAAAAAACAAATTGTCATAACCGAAAAGAGCTATTAGATTTTTGTGAAAAGAATGGAATTATTTAGAATTCATAACTAAAAGAGATTCAGGATATTAGTTTTTTTGATTCGAATATACCCCCAAAGGGGTATTGTGCAGCTTTATTTATTGAGTTAGTTTTGTTTAACTATTAACTAATATCAAAATGTATTTCATAATGACATAATTATATTTAAAGATTTGTTTGTTTTTCGAATTTCAAAATTCACTTTCCCCCTTAGTGAATAATTGTCCCCTCAAGTAAAAGAAATGATATTGACTTAAAATTGATTTTAAATAAGATAAAAAAATGTCATTGTGATATACGTTTGGTAGTTTTTATCAAAAAAGTTTGTTGAAAGAATTTTTGATAAGCTTTTTTTTCTACATTTTGGTCATAATTGATTATGGTTACTTATCAATTAAAAAACGGCTTATTCTTGATTTTGTTCAAAAGCAAATAGATGGTACTTCCTTACAGTAATTAAGGATAATCTTCACATTGATTTATAAAAGAACTAGTTAAACGGCTAGCAGTATAAATTTATACTAAATTTTGAATTCTCAATTCACAAACATACCCTTCCCAATTCCTTATATTAAAAACGGTTCCATCTTCAAATATTAAATATTGACCTTTGATACCTTTTAGTTTTCCCTGATAGTTTGGAGTTTTATCTAAATTCAGGCTTTTTATTTTTACAGGATATTGATTTACAGGAAACTCGATTTCTGTTTCGGTGTTATTTTCTATAAAATATTGCTTTGCCTCTTGGGGAATATATGGTGCCAGTTTTTCACGTTCTTCTTTCAAATCAAGATCAACCACATTGTTTGTAAGCATTTTTCTCCAGTTTGTTTTATCGGATACATACTCTTTCAAAGCAACTTCTGTAATCCCGGCAAGATACCTGTTTGGAACTTCTACGATTTCAATAGCTTCGTGGGCACCCTGATCTATCCATCGGGTTGGAATCTGTGATTTACGTGTAACTCCAACTTTTACATTACTTGAATTTGCAAGATAAACCACATGTGGTTTTAACTGCATTTCTTTTTCATATGCTAAATCCCTGTCTTCCAAATCTAAATGTGCTTTGCTCAACTCTGGTTTCATGATCCAGTCACCAGCCTGGGGCATTTTATAAAAACAATCATAACAAAACCCTTGTCGGAATATTTTTTTGTTTTCACCACAACTTAAACATTGATATTTTTTAAAAGTAATTTCAATGGTTTTATCCAATAACTGATTCATATTAATAAAATCACTCTCCATATCTAAATAGTATTGCACAGGAGAAGCGTTTTCTGTGATCATTTTTTTTAAAACACCTGAATATTTCATACTTTCTACTTTCTACTTTCTACTTTTATCTTTTTACTAATAACCCGAATTGTTTTTTTCACTGTCTGTGCAATATCTCTTGCTTTTTCAATATCAGCATGTACAATAGTAACATGCCCCATTTTCCGAAAAGGTCGGGTTTCTTTTTTACCATATATATGAGGGGTAACACCATCAATTTTTAGGATATTCTCCATGTTTTCATAGATAACCTCACCTGCATAACCTTCTTCTCCAACCAGGTTCACCATAATACCTGCAACTTTTGATTCCGGATTTCCTAAAGGTAAATTTAATATAGCTCTTAAATGCTGTTCAAACTGATTGGTGTAACTTGCTTCAATACTATAATGTCCGCTGTTATGGGTGCGTGGAGCAACTTCATTTACCAATATTTCATCTTCTTTGGTTTGGAACATTTCTACTGCTAATAAACCGATAAATTGAAAGGAATCGGCAACTTTTAAAGCTATTTTCTGTGCTTTTTTCGCTATTGTGGAATCAATTCTTGCCGGACAAATAACATATTCAACCTGATTGGCGGTTGGGTGAAATTCCATTTCAACTACCGGATATGTTTTGGTTTCTCCGTCTGCATTTCTTGCCACAATTACCGCAAGTTCATTTTTAAAAGGGATCAGATCTTCCACAATGCAATCTACACTTGGTAAATCATTCAGATCCGATTTTGATCGTACAACTTTTACACCTATTCCATCGTAACCAAATTGTGCTGTTTTCCATACAAAAGGAAAAGTCATTACATCATCCATATTTTTAAGAGATGCAAAACGCTTATAATTGGCCGTTGGAATTTCATTAGCTACGAAAAAATCTTTTTGTCTTCCTTTGTGTTGTATGATCTGTAAAACGGAAGGCATTGGATATACAGTCAATCCCTCTTTTTCAAGATCAAATAAAGCATCAATATTTACATGTTCTATTTCAATAGTGAGCAGATCTACTTTTTTACCAAAATTATAAACAGTTTGATAATCCATTAGATCTCCCTGGATAAATTCATTACAAATATCTGCACAGGGAGCATTTTTAGCCCCATCAAGAATAGCTGTATAAATATCAAATTTTTGTGTTTCGGTTAATAGCATTCTGCCTAGTTGTCCACCGCCCAAAACACCCAGTTTAAAATTGGAAGAAAAATAATTTTTCACTTTATTTTTTTAATAGTTAGTAATGCGTAATGTGTTGTTTCCTAAGATATCAACCCTGTATTGTTTTGCAGCATAGTTAATGCCATCTGTCATCGGAGCACCATCAATGATTTGAAATTTACTTTCATCACAAGAGCAATACATAATAATACCATTTTCAACAGTCATACGTGAGCAAGATGATGGAGCTAAATGTGGGGCACTTCTTTCCCATGCAACATAGTTGGTTGTGCCTGCACGATAAAGAATAATTCCGCTAATTCCACCTTGTGTATAAGCCCATCCTCCCACAGCTTTCAGATCAATATATTGTGGAAGATCTAAAAATACGGTTTCATTTACCGGAATATTTGGTAAAATATTATTTGGATCTGTATCACTGTCTGAACATGCCAACAGAGAAAATAACAGAATTAAAATACTAATTTTTTTCACTTTTTATTTTTTTTGCAAGTTACAAATATTTTGATCGTAAAATAATTTGTACATTTGTATTTAGATCTCATTCCATATATATTGGATTTGGGATTTTTTGTATTATAGAAATAGAAAACGAAGAGTTATGAGCGACGTAGCATATTATACAGCAGAGGGTTTAAAAAAAGTACGCAGTGAACTGGAACAGTTGGAACATGTTGAAAGACCAAGAGTGACAAAAGAAATTGCGGATGCCAGGGATAAAGGTGATTTAAGTGAAAATGCTGAATATCATGCAGCAAAGGAAGAACAATCTTTATTGGAGTTTAAAATTGCACAATTGAAAAACACATTGTCAAAAGCAAGATTGATCGATGAGTCGCAATTAGATAAGTCAAAAGTACTGGCTTTGTCAATAGTGAAGATCAAAAATATTGCCAATAAAATGGAATTTGAATATACTTTGGTTGCCGATGCAGTTTCTGATCTTGCACAGGGTAAAATATCTGTTAATTCTCCTATTGGAAAAGGACTATTAGGACTTAAAGTTGGTGATATAGCTGAGGTTAAAGCTCCTAATGGCATCATGAAATTTGAAATATTAGATATTTCGAGATAAAATATTAGTGAAACTCTATTATGAAAAGCCCAAAGAGTGTATTTATTATAGCTAGTTGAACTAATCCCACTTTTTTAGCAGGATCTAGGTATTCAACATTGTTATACTTCAGGTGAAGCCCTGAGCACTCATTTAAATTAAAAAAAGTACTATGAGCACAATATTCACAAAAATAATTCAAGGAAAAATACCAAGTTATAAAGTTGCTGAAAATGACGACTATTTTGCTTTTTTAGATATTAATCCGAATGCAAAAGGGCATACTTTGGTAGTTCCTAAAAAAGAAGAAAATAAGTTATTTGATCTAGATGAAATTTCCTATTTAAACTTAATGCAGTTTTCTTATCGGGTTGCAAAAGCTATTGAAAAAACTGTTCCATGTGAAAGAGTAGGGCTTACTGTTATTGGTCTGGAAGTTCCTCATGTGCATGTGCATTTAATTCCTTTAAGATCTATGGCAGATGCAACTTTTGGAAAAAAACAAAAACTGAGTGATGCTGAGTTTAAAGCAATAGCCGAAGAAATAACGAAAAATTTTGTTTAATTTTTTTATTTTGTAATAAGCTTATAATCAATTAGGTGTTGGGTAATTAGACTTTATTTCAGTTTAATTTGTCACGCAAAGAGCACGTAAAGTAATACAAAGATTCGCAAAGTTTTATTCGTTTTTCACTACACAATACAAGCCGTAAATTCTATGTCCCGTAGGGACAAAATAACGGTAGAAATATAATTCAAAATTTTATTTTGTGCCGTAGGTACAATACGTGTAAGCAATATTAGGGTAATGTTTTCAATTCAATTTGAAAGGTTGTTCCTTTACCAATTTCTGATCTTTTAACATAAATTCTTCCCTTATGGTAGTCTTCAATGATTCGTTTGGTGAGAGAAAGTCCCAATCCCCATCCTCTTCTTTTTGTTGTATAACCAGGATCGAATATTTTTTTGTATAAACGTTTGGAAATCCCTTTACCGGAGTCGGTTACAAGAATTATCACGTTAGAATTAACCTGATCTACAGATATGCTCAAAGCGCCTTTTCCCTGCATGGCATCAATAGCGTTTTTTACGAGATTTTCGATAACCCAGCTATACAATTGTAAATTTAAATTTACATAAATTGGATTGTCATCTGCTTTAAAATCAAAATCAATTTGTTTAAAACTTCTCGATTGTATATAGTCAAAAGCAACTTTGGTCTCTTTAACAATATCGTGTTTTGTAAGTTTTGGAACAGATCCTATTTTTGAAAAACGATCAGCAATCGTATTTAACCTGGCAACATCTTTTTCAATTTCTGAAACCGTATCTTCACTGGCATTGTCTAATCTTAAAATCTCAACCCAACCCAATAATGAAGATAGAGGTGTGCCAATTTGATGCGCAGTTTCTTTTGCCATTCCAGCCCAAAGTTTGTTTTGCTCGGCAATTTTATTCGCTTTAAAAGCTAAATAAATGATGGTTCCAAAAAGAAATAAGATAAGGACTAAACCTAAAGGATAATATTGTAATTTATTCAGGAGATCAGAATCCCGATAATAAATTTTTTCAGAAATATCTACATTCTCCACTTTGTAATGAACTACTAATGGTTCATTTTCTTCTTTCATTTTGTTTAATTGCCGACTTAAATATAAGCGGTCATCAACTGGTAAGGCGGTGAATTTTTTTAAATTTTTAACATCCAGATTTGCCCATTTTTTAATATCGCCATTCTCAAAAGTGATAATCATAGGGATGCTTTTATTTGCCTCAATGATCTTCGTTTCAAGGGGCATATCAATATCCAGATCAGGATTGTTAAAATTTTCATAGGCAACCGAAAGAACTTCCATTTTTAATCTTTCCTCATTCTTGAATTGTTTGAAGAATTGATTGGTATTCCATAAAATAGAAGCTACAATTAAAAATGAAGCTAAAATCAGCGACCATTTTATTAGAATTTTAGTAGTAGGGAAGTAATTCATTAAGGATAATTAAAAATAAATCTTCGTTCAATCTCTAAAAATAAGAAGCTTATTACACATAAAATAAGCATTGGGTATTTTTGTTGAAAAATCAATGCAATTGTTAACAATTAAACCTGAAAATACCGAAGTTCCATAACTATACGGCTATTTGTCATGAACTATTGTCTACAGCGATTACTTTTATGAGAATAATAGATAAGGTTGGAGTTCTTGGTTTATCTCCAAAACAATTCGGTTTTAACCGAAAATGATTTGGGTATGCTTGCAAATGTGTCAGTTATACTTATTCAATGAAATGTTGATAAGTTTATGGCAGACAAGTCAAAATTTATTGGGATTAAATTAAATGAAAAGCATAAATTTGCGGAGGCACTATTTAGAAAAAAATGATGTATAAAGTGCATAGAAAGTGCTTTTGAGTTAGATTATTAATTATAAGATTTACAATAAAAATGGAAGTATCAGGAAAAATCAAGAAGATAGACGAAACCAAAACGTTTGGAAGTAATGGATTTAGAAAACGTGAGATGGTAGTTACTACAGATGAGCAATATCCACAAATGATCATGGTTGAGTTTATTCAGGATAAATGTGATTTGTTAAATAGTTTTAATGTAGGAGATGATGTGAAAATAAGTATTAATCTTCGAGGTAGGGAGTGGATCAATCCTGAAGGAGAAGCAAAATATTTTAATTCAGTTCAGGGATGGAGAATTGAGAAAATGCAAGGCGGTGCAGAACCAGTTCCACCTGCTGAAGCTGGAGGTTTTGAACCTGCAAAAAATGTAAGTGAAGAGGAAGCAGACGATCTGCCTTTTTAATTAGTCTCAGCGAGAAATCAACAATAATTTCGTTACTCTTGTTTGAAAACAGTCATTTACAATGGAAAACTCGTTATTTTTCAAACTGCGAAAGTCTCAAACTTGATGTTTTTGTATCTGACACTTGCTTTAAGCAAACATTAATTAAAGGTAATTTGAAAAGATTGTATAAACCCTGTTTGAATAATAAACAAACGACAAAAGTAGAATTGCTTTTGTCGTTTTTTAGTTTTGTGAAGTGATAGTATTAGGTAAAGAAATAATGTTCCCAAATATAGAAACTGCCAACCTCGATGGTATCATTGCTGTTGGAGGAGATCTGTCGGTTGAAAGATTGATATTGGCCTATAAAAGCGGCATATTTCCTTGGTATAATGAAGGAGAACCTGTTATATGGTATAGTCCGGATCCAAGAATGGTATTATATCCTAAAAAGTTAAAGATCTCAAAAAGTATGAGATCTGTCCTGAAAAACGAAAATTTTAAGATCACTTTTAACCAAAATTTTGAAGAGGTTATTGCCAATTGCAAAACCATTTACAGGAAAGGTCAACCTGGTACCTGGATCACTGATGAAATGCAAAAAGCCTATTTAAAATTGCATAAAACCGGTATAGCAAAATCTGTTGAAGTATGGCAAAATGACGAGTTAGTAGGTGGTTTGTATGGTATTGATCTTGGCCATATCTTTTGTGGAGAAAGTATGTTTAGTAAAGTAAGCAATGTTTCGAAAGTTGCATTTATTTATCTTGTACAAAAATGTGAGAAGGAAAATTACAAATTGATTGATTGTCAGGTGTATAATGATCATTTAGCAAGTTTAGGAGCAGAAGAAATACCAAGGAAGGAGTTTATTAAATTGCTAAAAAAGAAGATTTAGATTTCTCTTTCAATCACATAATTAACCATGGTGATCAAAGAATCTTTATAAGGAGATGCCGGGTAATCATTTAATATTTGAAGAGCAGTTTGCTGGTATTCTTTCATTCTTTTGATCGTATAATCAATGCCATTATTTTCCTTTACAAAACCAATTACCTCTTTTACTCTTTTTTTATCTTTATTATGATTTTTGACCGAATTGATCAACCACTTTCTTTCTTTTTTAGAGCAGTGATTTAAAGTATAGATCAAAGGTAAGGTCATTTTTTGCTCTTTGATGTCAATACCCGTTGGCTTGCCAATTTTTGCTTCGGTATAATCAAAAAGGTCATCTTTCATTTGAAATGCAATTCCAATAAGCTCACCAAATTTTCGCATTTTCTCAATTTCATTTTTATCAGCATCTACGGATGCTGCTCCAATTGCGGTGCAGGCAGCAATTAAGGTAGCTGTTTTTTTACGGATGATATCAAAATAAATTTCTTCGGTAATATCCAGCTGACGGGCTTTTTCGATCTGTAGTAGTTCACCCTCACTCATTTCACGTACAGCAATTGAAATATGCTTTAAAATATCAAAATCATCATTGTCAATGGAAAGTAAAAGTCCTTTTGAAAGTAAAAAATCACCAACCAAAACGGCAATTTTATTTTTCCACAAGGCATTTAATGAAAAGAATCCCCGTCGGCGGTTACTATCGTCAACAACATCATCATGTACCAAGGTTGCCGTATGGATCAACTCAATGACAGATGCTCCTCGGTAAGTGCGTTCTTTAAAATCTCCGTTAGAAACCATTTTTGCAACTAAAAAAACAAACATTGGGCGCATTTGTTTTCCTTTTCTTTTTACAATATAGTGAGTGATCCTATTCAACAACGGAACATTCGAGATCATAGAAGTTTTGAACTTTTGTTCAAAGAATTCCATCTCATTCAAAATGGGTTGTTTTATTTGTTCAACAGGTTTCAAATCTTGGAGATTTAATTTGAGGCTAAAATAGTTAAAAGAGTCGGAAGTCCGAAGAATTTTTTATCATCTGATTCAATTCTAAAAGCAAGCACCCTACTCATAAGATCATATGATATTTTATAGTATTCCAATTTAATACCTAATATTCACTTTACTTCTTGCTCTTTACTTCTTACTACTGCTTTTACTTATTTTGCTTTGCCCATGAATCTCTTAACGGAACAGTTCTGTTAAATACTAATTTCTCAGATGTAGAATCCTTATCCACATTAAAATATCCTAAACGTTGAAATTGAAATTGGTCACCAGTTTTTGCCTTTTTTAAGCTCGGTTCCACAAATGCATTGTCAAGGATCTTTAAAGAATCAGGATTGATAAAATCTTTGAAATCTTTGTCTTTATGTGAATCAGGTGCCTCATCCGTAAATAATCTGTCGTACAATCTAACTTCAGCCGGTTCAGCATGATCGATAGACACCCAATGAATGGTTCCTTTTACCCTACGTTTACTCGCTTCAGTACCACTTCCACTTCTTGAATCTTCATCATAAGTACAATGAATTTCTATGATCTCACCATTTTCATCTTTTACAACCGAATTTGCTTTGATGATATAGGCACTTTTTAATCTTACTTCTTTATCCAGTTTTAATCGAAAGAATTTTTTATTTGCCTGTTCTCTAAAATCTTCTCTTTCAATATATAATTCTCTTGAAAAAGGAACTTCTCTTGAACCTGCATTTTCATCTTCCGGGTTATTTTCTGCAATTAAAATTTCTTCTTTCCCTTCCGGATAATTGGTGATGACCAGTTTGACCGGATCTAAAACAGCCATTACTCTTTGAGCTGTTCTATTCAATTCATTTTTGATATGAAATTCAAGTAAAGCAATATCTGTAACGTTATCTCTTTTGGCAATTCCGGCAGTTTCACTAAAATCACGAATTGATTTTGGTGTATATCCTCTTCGGCGTAAGCCTGAAATGGTAGGCATTCGGGGGTCATCCCATCCGTTTACAATCCCTTCTTCCACCAATTGCAATAATTTTCGTTTACTCATTACCGTATAACTCAGGTTTCGACGAGCAAATTCCCGTTGTTTCGGACGTAGTTTTTTATCCTCATAAACCTGATCTAAAAACCAGTCGTATAATTCACGATGGTGCTTAAATTCTAAAGTACAAATAGAATGAGATACTTGTTCAATATAATCAGATTCTCCATGGGTCCAGTCGTACATTGGATAAATATTCCAGTCACTTCCTGTTCGGTGATGTGATTTTTTTAAAACGCGATAAATAATAGGGTCACGCATCAGCATATTTGTTGCCTTCATGCTTATTTTAGCACGAAGTACATGTGATCCTTCATCGAATTCTCCCTTTTTCATTTTTTCAAATAACTCCAGATTTTCTTCAACCGATCTGTTGCGATATGGACTATCAACTCCATCTTTTATTGGAGTTCCTTTTTGTTCTGCAATTTCTGCAGATGTTTGATCATCGACATAAGCTTTTCCTTTTTTAATTAAAAGAATAGCCCAGTCATATAGTTGTTGGAAATAATCAGAGGAATATAATTCTTTATCCCATTTAAAACCAAGCCATTGAATATCTTTTTTGATAGCATCAACATATTCCTGTTCTTCTTTAGCGGGATTTGTATCGTCAAAGCGTAAGTTTACGGGGGCATGGTATTCTTCACCCAATCCAAAATTTAAACAGATGGAAGCAGCATGACCGATATGTAAATATCCATTTGGTTCGGGAGGAAAACGAAAACGAAGTTTTTCAGGATTTAATCCAGAACTAAGATCTTCTTCAATAATTTGCTCAATAAAATTGAGTGATTTTTTTTCTTCTGACATATTTATAAAAATAAGATTGTAAAATTAAGGAAAATATAGAAGTTACAAAGTTACAAAGTTGAAAAGTTATAAAGTTAAGATAGTGAAGTTTAAAATTAAAATCCCAATATCAATTTAGCGATATAAAAAAAGATAAAAATTCCAAAAATATCATTGCTGGTCGTAATAAAAGGTCCTGTTGCAACAGCAGGATCGATTCCTTTTTTATCCAAAATCAAAGGTACAAAAGTTCCAATCAAAGCGGCTATTATGATGACAATGATTAGTGAAATTGCTATGGTGATACTAATGCTTATATCATAATTAAGAATTAGTCCGAACAAAAATATTAAACCTGCTAATATAATTCCATTAACCAGACTCAACCCAATTTCTTTGACCATTCGATTGAACATACTTCCTTTGATATTATCATTGGCTAACCCTTGTACGATTATTGCCGACGACTGTACACCAACATTGCCAGCCATCGCAGCAATTAAAGGGGTGAAATAGAACAATTCAGGAAATTTAAGCAGGGCATCATCAAAACCACCCATAATGGAAGCTGCACCCAAACCTCCAAACAAACCTAATACCAGCCAGGGCAATCGTGCTTTGGTTAATTCAAAAATACTGTCATCTGCTTCTACATCTTCGATAAGACCCGCTGCCATTTGGTAGTCTTTTTCTGCTTCTTCTTTTATAAAATCAACAATATCATCAATGGTAATTCTTCCCAGTAACCGATTGCGAACATCCACCACAGGTATTGCCTCCAGGTCATATTTTTGCATGATACGGGCAACTTCCTCTATTTCATCATCCACATTTACAAAATCGACTTTTGGGATATAAATATCTGTAATTATTGTGTTATCTGGTGCTACCAATAAATCTTTTAAGGAGAGTCTTCCTTTTAGAATATCTTGTTTGTCAACTACATATATAGAATGTACACGGGTTACTTCTTGTGCCTGAGTTCGTATTTTACTTACGCATGTTAGTACTTTCCATGTCTCTTTTACCTTTATTAATTCCTTTGCCATGATGCTGCCTGCAGTACCTTCATCATATTGTAATAATTCAACAATATCTTTGGCATGGTCATCATCTTCAATTTCAGAAATAACCTCAGTTACTCTATCTTCAGGAAGTTCGGCAATAATATCTGCGGCATCATCCGTATCTAACTCATCAATTTCATCTGCAATTTCTTCAGCTGATAAATTCTCAAGAATTTTTTCACGGTCATCGTCATCAATTTCCATCAATGCTTCTGCCGTAGTTTCACTATCTAATAGTTTAAAAAGATAAGTGGCATCATTTAAATTAAGCAGGTCAATGATCTCAGCAATATCAGCGGGGTGTTCATCAGCCAAAAGAGAAAGTAAGGATTTATCATCATTGCTATTGATGTATCCTTCTATTTCGTGGATAAAACCTTTATTGATCTCCTCTATTGCCATCTAGCGATAGTTTTTTTGTTAATTCGATGAATTGATGAACCGATAATTGCTCAGGTCGTTGCGCAAATATAACATCTTCTCTTAATTTATCAGATAATTGGAAGGTTTTTAAACTATTTCTAAGTGTTTTTCTTCTTTGGTTAAATGCTGTTTTTACTACTTTAAAGAAAAAAGGAACATCTACAGGTAAAGCATAGTCCTCTTTTCGGATCAAACGAATAACTCCTGACTCCACTTTTGGTGGAGGATTGAATACAGTAGGAGGTACCGTAAATAAATATTCTACATCATAAAATGCCTGCGTTAAAACAGAAAGGATCCCATATTTTTTAGAGCCTGATTTTTCGGCAATTCTTTGAGCAACTTCTTTTTGGAACATCCCACTAAATTCCGGAATTAGATCCCTGTTCTCGATCGTTTTAAATACAATTTGTGTGGAGATATTATAGGGAAAATTACCAATGATAGCAAACTGCTCACCATTGAATATTTTTGAAATATCTATTTTTAAAAAGTCGGCATTGATAATTCTTTTTGACAGATTTAAAAAGTGCACATTTAAATATTCAATAGATTCTCTGTCGATTTCAATAACAGAAGTTGTTAATTTCTTTTTTAAAAGGTATTTGGTTAAAACACCCATTCCCGGACCAATTTCCAATACATTTTTATAACCTTTTTCGGTTAAGGTATTCGCTATTTTTTCGGCAATGAATTCATCCTTTAAAAAATGTTGCCCTAAATGTTTTTTAGCTCTAACGGTCATTATTTTTCAATTTCATGAATTATTTCCAACTCGGTTCTAAAAGCAACAAATTTACTAGGAAACAGTTGTATTGTTTCATTTCGTAATCTGTTGGCATCTTCCTGATAATACTTTTCAAGCATTTCTTTTGAATCGGTTGTGAACTGTATAGAATAGGTCAAACCTCCCATTTCCTCATTGATCATAACACGGCTCATCAATGCTTTACTAAATTTACCGGTAGCGATCATTGCAGGAATATGCTTTTTATGCATCCATTCAAGCCATTGATCGTGTACAGATTCTTCAATATTGATGGTTACATTGTATATATACATAAAAATAGAGTTTAAGCAAAGTTACGCTTTATTGGGTTAATGAGATAATGTTTTAATGCGTTGATGGATTTGGTTTCTGATCAGTCGGTGGGTAATTCTCAGTCAATAATTTAATAAACTTAAGTGTATAAACACTTTAATATCACGTTTTTATGTTACAAAATACACATAGTATGTCATAATTAATAACTACCTTTAAAGGTTATTAACCCTCAAAATAATTCCCTCATGAGAAAATATAACTTTTTCCTCGTATTTCTTTTTACTTTTTTAGGCAATACCTACGCTCAAGATGCTTTTATTACCAAATGGGAAATTAAAAGTAACGATCTAAACCTTAAAATACCGGCTCCAACATCATTTAGTTATAATTATAATATTGACTGGGGTGACAATTCATCTGATACTGGAGTAACCCAAGATATTA
>JAOZTG010000157.1 GCA_029939235.1 Flavobacteriaceae bacterium | reverse complement strand
GCGAAGCAAAATCCTTCTTTAGGGAAAGATTTTTTGGTTCTTTTTCATCTTTGAAAACAGAACAAATAAAAAAATAGAAATATTTGGTTGATTGATTTGATTTTTAATAAGGCTGTTCCATATACGAAAATAGGGAAAGGCATGAGATATATTCTCAGCTCTTTTAGTTTTACTTTAACAAGAATACACCAAAAACAGTAAGTATAAAATAAACAGTAATCAACATTGCACCAGCGTAATCTTTGGCAATTCTTTGTCCGATCATTAAACCTATCAAAGTAATTGCAGCAGTGATCAGAGCATACAAACCCAATTGTTTTCCATTAAAAAGAAGTAGATTATAAATACCTAATACAGATAGTATTACAGTAATTAATTCAAAGAAAATAACGAGTAAAATAGATGGAGGAATAACCTTTTCCATAAAAGTATCTTTAAAATGCAATCTGTAATAATCTACACTTTGTTTCCACTGAAAAATCTTTTCCAATGCAGAATAAGCAAATGTTATTAAGATATAAACCAGAATTAAAATTTGAGCTGAATAGATCATGATGATTGTATTGAAACAGGTTAATGAGATCAAAATTAAAGCTATTCTTTTTATTTGCACACATATTTTCAATTTCACTTTAAATAAATATCTTTGGAAAAAAATAGACTATGTTGCTTTTTGTAAGGAAAGAACTCATTTTACTATCCGTATTACTTTTAAGTTTGTTTGGACAGCTCTTATTTGCTCAAACAAATTTTAGTGATAAATGGGAAGATTTCTATTCTTATAATAATGTAAAGGATTTTATAAAAATTGATCATATTGTTTATGCTATTGCAGATAATGCAGCATTTATTTATAATATGGATACCGATGAAGTAAACAAAATTTCATCTGTTCACGGACTTTCAGGAAAAGAAACTACCAGTATTTTTTATGATGAAACAAGCAACAGATTTGTAATAGGCTATGAATCCGGATTGATTGAAGTGATTGATGAGAATGGGAAAATTACCATTGCAAACGATATTGAACGCCTGGATATTACTGGTCAGAAAATGATCAATCATATTTCTGCGTTTGAGAATTTTTTGTATTTATCTACTCCTTTTGGAATTGTACAATATGATATTGAAAACTTAAATTTTGGAGATACTTATTATATTGGCGATAATTCAACACCTGTTTTTGTAAACCAAACTACCATATCAGATGAGTTTATTTATGTTGCCACAGAGAACGGAATCTATACTGCCGACTTGCGTAATCCTAATTTAATTGATTTTAATAACTGGTATCATTCAGAAAATGGTAATTTCAAAGCAATTACTGTTTTTAATAACAATGTTTACACTACAAGAGATTTTAACCTATTTAGATTATCAGGAGATAATTTACAGTTGATCAGGTCTTTTCCTCAATTAGTTCTTGACCTTAAATCCTCCAGTGAGTATCTAACGGTTACCAACGCAAATAAAGCATTTGTTTTAAACTCATCATTAAGTGAAGTATTTGTCGCTGTTCCAAAAGGGGGATATGATTTTTCTTTACAAACTTCTTTCGCAGATGACAATCAGGTTTATTTGGCAACTACGGCATTTGGAATTTTACAAACTCCATTTTCAAGTGCACCTTATAAAGAGATTCATCCCTTGGGTCCATCTTCTAATGATATTTTCTCCATCACTGTTGAGAACAGTCAATTATGGGTGGTAAATGGGGGAATTAAGCCACAGTTTGCACCCAATGCACCTTTGGGAATTAAAGCAGGTTACAGTCATTTTAACGGGCTTTTACCGGAAGAAGAACAATGGGTAAACAAACCGTATAATCCAGGATTTCCAGCACTTGATCTGGCTCATGTAACGATAGATCCGGAAGCAGAGAATAAAGTTTATATCAGTTCGTGGGGTAGCGGTATTTTGGTTGTTGAAAACGATGAGCCACTTATTTTATGGGATGATTCAAATAGTGATCTGGAAGATCTTTATCCTGAAGGTTCACCAAATACATCTATTAGAATAAACGGATCTGCATTTGATAATCAGGGGAATTTATGGGTAACAAATTCCTGGGTTTCAAATCGCTTAAAAAAATTAAATCCTGCAACTGGCAAAGGCAGTAGCTTTGATCTAAGTTCTATCATGACTGACCCGGCTTTAGGTTTGAGTGAATTGCATATTGACAGATCTGGTAGTATCTGGATAGGCACAAGAAGAAACGGAGCCTTGGTTTTTAATGAAACCGGAAACAGAAAAAGAGCATTGATCACCGAAGCAACAAAAGGGTCTTTACCAGATTTGAATGTACGCACTCTGGCAGTAGACAGAAATAACAGGATATGGATTGGTACACAAAAAGGATTAGTGGTTTTTAGCGATGCAGACGGGTTGTTTGAGGCATCTATTTATGATGCTTCGCCGGTAATCATAGAAGATGATGGGATTCCTAAAAAACTATTGGGAGAACAACCTATCAATTCAATTGCCATTGATGGTGCCGAAAATAAGTGGTTTGGTACGGATACCGGTGGAGTTTTAGGAACTACCCCTTCCGGGGATGAAACCTTGTTTAATTTTAACAAAGATAATTCTCCTTTACCATCTAACAGAATATTAAAAGTGAAGGTTGATAACAGCACTGGAAAAGTGTTTTTTGCAACCGATAAAGGTATTGTGGCTTTTAATAATAATGTTGCTCCTTTTGGCGAAACTCTTGGAGAAGTTTATGCCTATCCTAATCCGGTTAAAAAAGAACATGAGTTTGTAACGATCGATGGAAGAAAAGGAACTCATTTGCCACGTGGAACAAATGTTAAAATTTTAGATATTACAGGTAGGTTGGTACATGAAACCAATGTGGAAATCGGACAGGAAATAAAAGGAGGAAAAGTTGTTTGGGATAAGACAAATTTAGCCGGCAGAAAAGTTGCATCGGGTGTTTATATCGTTTTACTTACCAGTCCGGATAAATCAGAGACATCTTCTACAAAAATTGCCATTATCAATTAGCAAAAATGATCGTAAAAACGAAAGCAATTGTTTTAACTTCCATCAAGTATGGAGATACAGATCTCATTGTAAAATGTTATACAGAAGAAGGTTTAAAGACGTATTTGATCAAAAGGATATTTAAATCAAAAACCAAAAGAACAAGCAGTACCTCCGGAAAGATAAATATTGCATACTTTCAGCCACTAACTCTATTAAACCTTACTGCTAATCATAATAACAAGGGAAATTTAAACAGTATTCGTGAAGTTAGTATTTCCTATTTATATCAAAGTGTTGCAACCGATATTCTAAAACAGTCTGTTGCATTATTTTTGGCAGAGGTGCTTAGTTTTACATTAAAAGAAGAAGAGAAAAATGAAATTTTATTCCAATATATTGAAACATCTTTAATATGGTTAGATAATCACAGTAATACGGCAAATTTTCACTTACTTTTTTTGTTACATTTAAGTAAGTATTTAGGCTTTTACCCTGAGACAAAAGATTTGAATTATCATTATTTCGATCTGTCAGAAGGAATTTTTACAAACAATAAACCTCTAACTGATTATGTTACAGGAGATAAGTTAATTCTGTATAAGTCATTATTCGGCATAAATTTTGATACTATTGAACAGTTGCGGTTAAATGCTAAAACACGTATTATTTTATTGGAAATTTTACTCAATTATTACAAGTTGCATATACCTGGATTTAAAACACCAAGATCACTAAATGTATTAAAAAATGTCTTTGAATGAAGTTCCTTAATCTTATCATTTTACTTTTTTTAGGACAGGTTTCTTTTGCTCAGGTTTGTATCATTGTTGATAAAGACTCAGAATTTCCTATTCAAAATGTTCATATCACTAATGAAGACAACAATATTCGTGTTATTTCAAATAAGAATGGAGAAGTTGATCTAAGCGCATTTTCAGATCTGGAATTACTCACTTTTACCCATGTTAGTTATGTTGAACTGGAATTACTTAAGAAACATCTGATCAGGGATAAAACAGTTGTTTATTTACAATATAAATCCGAGTTATTAAGCGAAGTATTTCTTTCAGCAACCAAAGGCAAAGAAGATATTTCACGAATTGCCGAACAGATAGCAGTTTTTTCTTATAAAGATATCCAGAATTCCACGCCTCAAACTTCGGCAGATATGCTGGCAAATATTCCAGGTGTTAAAGTACAAAAAACGCAGTTTGGTGGTGGTAGCCCGGTTTTAAGAGGTATGGAAGCCAACCGTATTTTATTAGTAGTTGACGGAGTAAGAATGAATAATGCCATTTATCGCAAAGGGCATTTACAAAACTCAATAACAGTTTCTCCCAGCACTTTAGACAGGACAGAAGTTATTTTTGGGCCATCTTCCGTGATCTATGGTTCGGATGCATTGGGCGGTGTAATTCACTATTACACCCGTAAACCAAGGTTAAGTGAAAAAACTGTTGTGAATACTGAGTTCTTATCACGATTTAGTACTGTAAACCAGGAGATTACTTTGCAGGCAGGAATTGAATTACAAATGAAAAAATTTGCCACCTATACAAGTATTTCCCATAGTAAATTTGGAGATCTAAAAATGGGAGAGAATAGAAAGCATGGTTTTGATGAATGGGGATTGCAATATGAATATTCAAATAATACAGATAAATTTTATAATGCTTTCCCGATTGTAAACGCCGATCCTAGCAAACAAAGAAATGTAGGTTTTGATCAAACTGATTTACTACAAAAAGTATTTGTTCCGCTAAGTAAAAAAAGCGACCTCATGTTTAATTTACAATACAGTACTTCAACCGAAATCAATAGGTTTGATAAATTAATGGAAAGAAGTGATGATCAATTGAAATATGCTGAATGGTATTATGGTCCGCAAGACCGTTTGTTATTTTCTACTCAATTGAATTTAGATCTTCAAAAAAAATGGCTGAATACCGGAAGTGTGATCATGGCTTTTCAAAATATCAAGGAGTCAAGAATTGACAGAAAATTTGATAGTTTTGATAGGTCTTCAAAATTTGAAAAAGTAAAAGTTTATAGTTTAAATGGTGATTTTTCAACGAATTTAAGGAATAAAAAGGGTAGGAATTTTGGTTATGGTTTTGAATTTGCATACAACGATGTTGATTCCAGATCAAAAGGTGAAGTATTGGAAGTGCAGGGCAATGATATTATTGGGATTTCAGACAACTATGTTGTGCAAACCCGTTATCCCGATGGAGGGAGTAGCTATTTAAGCTCTGCAATTTATACAGATTACCGACAGGATATTAGTAAAAGATCAACATTAAATACCGGAATCAGATTAACAAATACAGTTTTACAGGCCGAATGGATAGATGAAACCTTTATTACTTTGCCTGATATGGATATAACTTTAACAAATACAGCGGTTACTTTAACAGCCGGTTATGTATACAAACCAACGGTTGACTGGCAGCTTAATGCGGTATTTTCATCGGGATTTCGATCACCAAATATTGATGATATTGGTAAGATCAGAGAAAAAAGAGGAACCGTAACGGTTCCAAATGTAGATCTGCAACCTGAATATGCATATAATTTTGAAGGAGGGATTTTAAAATATTTTAGTGATAAAAATTACTATCTCGGATTTACAACTTATTATACTTTGTTGAATAATTATATCGTACGTGCTCCTTACCTTTTAAACGGAAGTTCTAGCCTCATTTATGATGGAGAAGAGATGAATATTGTTGCCAATGTAAATAAGGATAATGCCTATATTTATGGAGGAACAGCTACTTTTAAAGGAAATTTAACGGATAGGTTTCAAACAAAAGCAGCAATAACTTATACAAAGGGAAAAGCATATGACACCAATGAACCTCTATCATCTATTCCACCATTATTTGGTAGTTTGGATATTAATTACAATCATAATAAATTTGAAACCGGAATCAATTTTATTTTTAACACAAGAAAAAAATTGGAAGATTATAATATTTCTGAAGGGATAGATAATATTGAAGAGACCCCATTTATATTAGAAAAAGATGATTATTACGGTACTCCATCATGGCAAACTTTCAATGTTTATACGCGATATAAAGCAACAAAGAATATTGATCTTTTACTTAATATTGATAATATTTTTGACCAGCATTATAAAGAATTTGCCTCAGCAATCAGCGCTCCTGGAAGGAATTTTTCCTTTACTATTTTAGGTAGTTTTTAGTATAAAAAACCTGCAATAGATATAAAAAACAGCCTTTATTCAACAGCATGTAACCAAGCCTCTGCCATTAATTGTGCTCCAGGCATTGCAGGGTGTACTCCATCAGCAGTCCAGTAGGTTGCAGGAGCATATGTAACCGCCTTATCATAAACTTTTTGAAACGGAATCCATATTGCATTAAATTCCTTAGCAATACTATATGCTGCAGCCTGATATTCTTTCATTGGTTCTATCCAGCTTTTATCAACAGCGCTTGTATTTAATACATAAAAAGGTTCACAAATAACAAGTTTTACATTAGGCAGCACTTTTTTAGTACGTTCAAGTAGTTTTCTGTAATCATTCTTATAGATCTCAACAGTTCCATTGTATTTACCATTTCTAAAATGCCAGTAATCATTCACTCCAATTAAAATACTTAAAACATCAGGTTTTAAACCCAGACAATCTTTTTCCCAGCGATCGAATAATTGATAGACTTTATTTCCGCTAATTCCACGATTGTAAATAGTAAGATCTTTTTCAGGAAATGCATTTAGTAGGGAGGATGCTGCTAAAAATGCATAGCCAGAACCAAAAGAACGTGAATTGTTTGCGAGCTCTTTTTTTCTTTCACGACCTGCATCTGTAATGGAGTCACCCTGAAAAAGAATAGTATCTCCTTTATGGAAAATGGAATCCTTTTTTTTGGAAGTTTTGGTATCAGAGGCAACACATGAAGAAACAATTGCAGGAATACTTGCCAAAGCAGTTGCTCCAATAACAGATCTTGTTAAAAATTTTCGTCTGGTTAAGGTCATATGTAAATCTTTAAAAAAATAAATGAACATCAAAGGTAGTTATTTATTGCTATTGAAAGTAGCTATAAAGTTAATGAATTATGAAGTTGTCACTGGATTCAAATAGTTATTTTCTTTTAAGGTACTACTAATTTAATGGTAAAATGGATGAAACATTAATTGATATTGTTTATTGAGAGTTGGCATTCAAGAATTTGATGTTCTAAATAAAGTGAAAACTTAGTAAAACCGAGAAGTTGAGAGCTTGCTCGAAAATCACTCGGCTGCACTTAGTTTTTATAAAATTTAGGTTATTAAATTATTGTAAGCCTTGAAACCTTTAGGTTCACGAACTCAAATTTTTAAAATAATAAAAAGTGAGTAATTTTTTGTTTCGTTTTTTCATCAAGAATTGCGAAGCATATCATGAATACCAAAACAAATAAAAAGCGGATGAAT
>JAOZTG010000034.1:1494-23489 GCA_029939235.1 Flavobacteriaceae bacterium | reverse complement strand
TTAAATTATTGTAAGCCTTGATTTTTTTGTTTCGTTTTTTTATCAAGAAAAAAATGAAATGCCTGTCCGGCCTTTAGGACATAAATAAATATTCCATCAAAATAACAGTAGAATCAAATAATTCATTACTGTAAAATAATATAAAACAACACATTACGAAATGATATAGTGTGTAGATAAACAGCTCTTATTAAAGTATATTAACAGCTAAGCTCAATAAAAGCCAAAATATTGGTAATGATTCCATCCAAAAACCAGTATAGTATTTATTCATATTTTCCGTGTAGAAATTCAATAAAACAAGTGAAATTATAGTTATTAGTGAAGTTGTTAAAATAGAATGTTCAAAAACTGAAAAATGAGTAAAATCCAATAGAAAAAAGATTAATAATAAAACCGATCCTAATAATTTAGATTTTTTAATTCCAATGGATTGAGGTATAGTTTTCATTTCAGGAGTATCATATTTTAAGTCTCTAATATCAAATGGAATGGTGACAGCAAATAAAAAAATAATTCGCTGAAAAAAAATAATCCACACATCTTTTGTAAACAAATAATTATTATTTATCATTGGAAATAATACAGTAACTCCTGCCCATGAAATTGTAATTAAAAACAACTTTAAACCGGAAATATCTCTTAAATTTTTATTTTTAGAAGTAAAAGGTACTACATAAAATATAGTTACCAAAGCAAATGGGATCAATAAAAGCAAAGCTTTGGACTTTAACTTTAATGTCAATATTATTAAAAAGATCAGGCTAATTAAATTTAGCAGAAACAATTCCATTTTATGAATTTTTACCCAACCGATAAAGGATACATAAGTCTTTGAAGAATCGTAGTATCGTATAAAATTATAGGAAATAAGTGTTGCAAACAGAACAAATAAAGGACTTATATTTTCGGTTATTCCGAATTGAAGTAAGGTGATTTTGGTCAGACAAAAAGCGGCTATTGAAACATGTATATAACTATTAATATAAAAGTCAAAAAACCTTTTTAACAAACCCATTTTCAAAAATAATCTTAAAATTAATTAATTAGGTATATTTCATTTAAAAATAATATATTTTTGCAGAAATTCATATAATTCAAAAGTTAACTAGATGAGATTACTTTCAATTACGGCAATTCATATCGATTGGAAATATCCTATTGATATGGCATTTGATGGGGGTGATATTGTGGTTTGCGATGCGGGAAACAGTAATATTTACAGATTCACTCCTAGGAAAGGAATTAAAAAATTAGATTTAGATCAGCTTTTAAAAATGCCTCATGGAATTACAGCTGATGATAAAGGCAATCTATATGTTGCTGATATGGGTGCAAATGCTATTTCTAAAATAGAAAAGGATCATATAGTTACCAAAATAAAAGCTACGCAGGAAAATGGTTTTGATAAATTGAATAAACCAGCCGATGTTATCATTGTAAATGGAGTTTTATGGGTGGCAGATCTGTATAATCATCAATTAAAACAACAAAAATTATAATTTATCATTCGCAAAATGTTAATGGTTTTTCTTAATTTTACGACACTAAATAAAGAATTATTTTATGCAAACAGATTCATTTGTTATCCGCCATCTTGGTCCAAGAAAAGATCAAGTTCAAGAGATGTTAAAAGCTCTTAGTTTAAAATCAACTAAAGAGTTGATATTTAACACAATACCTGATGATATTCTATTAAAGTCCCCTTTGAATTTACCGGAAGCAATGAGTGAAAATGAGTTTGCTTCTCACATTCAAAAATTGGGTTCAAAGAACAAATTGTTTAAAACCTATATCGGATTAGGATACCATGCAACATCTTTACCAGCAGTGATCCAAAGAAATATTTTTGAAAACCCAAGCTGGTATACCTCTTACACACCATATCAGGCAGAGATCTCTCAGGGAAGACTGGAGGCATTGCTAAATTATCAAACAGTTGTTACCGATTTTACGGGGTTACCTCTTGCAAACTCATCTTTATTAGATGAAGGAACCGCTGCAGCCGAAGCAATGATCATGTTGTTCAATGGCAGAAGCAGAAACCAGAAAAAAGCAAATGCGAATAAATTTTTTGTTTCAGAGGAGGTGCTTCCTCAAACAATAGATATTTTAAAGACCCGGTCAGAACCTTTAAATATTGAATTGGTTATTGATGATCATGAAGAAATTGATTTCAATGAAAACTTTTTTGCTGCTCTTGTTCAATATCCTGCAAAACAGGGTGAGATATACGATTATACCGATTTTATAAGTGAGGCACATCAAAAAGATGTAAAAGTTGTAGTGGCTGCTGATATGTTAAGTCTGGCAATTTTAAAATCACCAGCTGAAATGGGTGCAGATGTTGCTGTAGGGACAACGCAACGATTTGGTATTCCTCTCGGATTTGGTGGACCTCATGCAGGTTATTTTGCAACGACAGATGATTATAAAAGATTAATTCCGGGAAGGATCATCGGAATCACTGTAGATGCAGATGGAAATCGTGCTTTGCGGATGGCATTACAAACCCGTGAACAACATATAAAAAGAGAAAGAGCAACTTCAAATATTTGTACGGCTCAGGTTTTATTAGCTGTGATGGCGGGTATGTTTGCAGTTTATCACGGTCCGGATGGTATTAAATATATTGCCCGTCAAATTCACTCTTTGACCAATATCTTAAATACTGCCTTATTAAAATTAGGTTTAAAGCAATACAATAAAGTGTTTTTTGATACCTTAAAAGTAAAAGTAAGTGATGCCGATAAGGTTAAGAAATTTGCAGAAGAAAAGGAAGTTAATTTCTTATATATCAGTAAAAAAACAATTGGCATTTCAATCAATGAAACAACTACTTTATCTGATATTGAAGAGATAATCAATATTTTAGCACATGCTGAAAATTTGTATTCTCATAAAATAACCGATTGTCTGGCAGATGTTTCTATTCCTGAAAGTTTACAAAGGAATTCAGAATTCCTTACCCATGAAGTTTTTCAAAAGTATCATTCAGAAACGGAAATGATGCGTTATATCAAAAGATTGGAGCGTAAAGATATTTCTTTAACAGATTCTATGATCTCATTAGGATCGTGTACGATGAAACTGAATGCAGCAACTGAAATGCTTCCATTGAGTATGAGTAACTGGAATTCAATTCATCCTTTTGTGCCTGTAAATCAGGCACAGGGATACCATGAAATGCTTAAAGGGTTAGAAGAACAATTGAATGTGATCACAGGTTTTGCAGCAACTTCACTCCAGCCAAACTCTGGTGCACAGGGAGAATATACCGGATTGATGGTGATCAGGGCATTTCATAAGTTAAATGGAGAAACAGAAAGGAATATATGTTTAATTCCTGCATCTGCACATGGTACAAATCCAGCTTCTGCTGTGATGGCAGGTATGAAGGTGGTAGTTACAAAAACGTCAGAAAGTGGAAATATTGATGTGGAAGATCTTCGTGAAAAGGCAATAAAATATAAAGATAATCTTGCTGCTTTAATGGTGACCTATCCTTCAACTCATGGAGTTTTTGAATCTGCAATTCGTGAAATAACGGAAATTATCCATAGCAATGGTGGGCAGGTTTATATGGATGGTGCAAATATGAACGCACAGGTTGGTTTAACAAATCCGGCTACTATTGGAGCAGATGTTTGTCACTTGAATTTACATAAAACCTTTGCAATTCCACATGGTGGAGGAGGACCGGGTGTTGGTCCGATATGTGTCGCGCAACATCTTGCAAAATTCTTACCGTCAAATCCTGTTGTTAAAACAGGTGGAATGAAAGCAATAACTGCTGTGTCTGCTGCTCCGTTCGGATCGGCACTGGTAGATCTTATCTCTTATAGTTATATCAAAATGTTAGGAAGTGAAGGTTTGACCAAATCAACGACAGTTGCTATTTTAAATGCAAATTATTTAAAATCCAGATTAGAGAAGCATTATAAAATTCTTTATGCTGGTGAAAGAGGATTTGCAGCGCATGAAATGATTGTTGATTTTAGAGAATTCAAGCAAAAAGGAATTGAAGTCACCGATATAGCTAAAAGATTAATGGATTATGGTTTTCATGCTCCAACAGTATCTTTTCCGGTTGCCGGAACTTTGATGATTGAACCTACAGAAAGCGAGAATAAAGCTGAAATTGATAGATTTGCAGATGCTTTGATAAGCATAAAGAAAGAAATTGATACCTTTGAAGCAGATAAGGACTCCGTTCTTAAAAATGCTCCGCACACGCAAGCAATGCTAACCAATGATGAGTGGAATTATGCATATAGCAGAAAAGAAGCAGCTTTTGCTTTGGGTTATATTGCTGAAAATAAATACTGGCCAAGTGTAAGAAGAGTAAATGAGGCTTATGGTGATCGCCATTTAGTATGTTCTTGTATTCCAACAGAAGATTATATAGAAGATTGATCTGTAAATTCTTATAAGTAAAAAAGGTAGACTTTGTCTGCCTTTTTTGATTAAATACAATCTGTAATAATAAAACTCCTGAAAGCTTTAGTTTCAAATCTTTTTAACTTTGTATTAGATCAAAATATTGTATTTTTGCATTTCCCAAAAAAACAAGGAGTATTTCATTAATATGGTATACTTTTTTAAGATTAAGAAAATGATGTAATATGAATTTACCTGTAATTTTGGGATAGTCATTTGCACTAATAAAAATAAACATATGAAGAAAATAACAAAACAAACTTATATAGACTGGTATAAAGACATGCTGTTTTGGAGAAAATTTGAAGATAAACTTGCAGCAGTGTACATCCAGCAAAAGGTGAGAGGTTTTTTGCATTTGTATAACGGACAAGAAGCTGTATTGGCAGGTGCTTTGCATTCTATGGATCTTAGTAAAGATAAAATGATCACTGCATATAGAAATCATGTGCAGCCTATAGGTATGGGTGTTGATCCTAAACGTATCATGGCCGAATTATATGGTAAAGAAACCGGTACTTCACATGGTATGGGTGGTTCTATGCATATTTTTTCAAAAGAAAAAGGTTTTTATGGTGGTCACGGTATTGTTGGAGGACAGATTCCATTAGGTGCTGGTATTGCTTTCGCTGATAAATACCATGACAGAAAAGCAGTTACATTAACTTATTTTGGTGATGGTGCTGCACGTCAGGGTTCTTTACATGAAACATTTAATATGGCAATGTCATGGAAATTGCCTGTTGTTTTTATAGTAGAAAATAATGGTTATGCGATGGGTACTTCTGTTGAAAGAACAGCAAATCATACGGATATCTGGAAGTTAGGTTTAGCTTATGAAATGCCAAGTGAACCTGTAGACGGAATGAATCCGGTAGCTGTTGCAAAGGCTATGGATAAAGCTATTTCTCACGCCCGAAGTGGAAAAGGTCCTTATTTTTTAGAAATGAAAACCTATCGTTACAGAGGTCATTCTATGAGTGATGCTCAAAAATACAGAACAAAAGCAGAAGTTGCAGAATATAAAAAAATTGATCCAATTTCTCAGGTATTGAAAGTGATACAGGATAAGAAATACCTTACACCTGAAGAAATTCAGGCAATCAATGAAGATGTAAAGGCAAGAGTAGCAGCATGTGAAAAATTTGCTGATGAATCTCCATATCCAAAGAAAGAACAATTGTATGACATGGTTTATGAACAGGAAAATTATCCGTTTTTAAAACATCGTCTTTAAGTTTATATTATAAAATTATTTCAAAAAAAATATTATGGCCGAAATTATAACCATGCCCAAATTAAGCGATACGATGACCGAAGGTGTTGTCGCAGGATGGCTTAAAAAAATTGGCGATACAATTGTTGAAGGTGATATATTAGCCGAGATTGAAACTGATAAAGCTACGATGGAATTTGAATCCTTTCATGAAGGAACACTTCTTTATATTGGAGTTCAGGAAGGTGAAGCTGCAAAAGTAGATATGCTGCTTGCTATTATTGGTGATAAAGATGAAGATATTTCAGCTTTGTTAAGTGATGCTGTTACTACCACAAAAGTAGAAGAGATTACGAAAGAGGTACAGAGTGAGGAAGTTAAACAAGTTGACTCTTCTTCGGAAGTTGTCATACCTGAAGGAATCGAAATTATTTCTATGCCTAAATTGAGTGATACCATGGAGGAAGGAACCGTTGCAAAATGGTTGAAAAATATAGGAGATGTTATTGAAGAAGGTGAGATCATCGCTGAAATAGAGACAGATAAAGCAACAATGGAGTTTGAGTCATTCCATAATGGAACACTTTTATATATTGGTGTAGCTGAAGGTAATTCTGCTAAGGTAGATGCTGTTTTAGCAATTATTGGTGAAAAAGGTAAGGATATTTCTCAATTTGTTGGATCTCTAGATAAATTAGAATCAAAAAGTCCAGAAACTAACGAATCTAATAATGAAAAAGTAAGTCAGGTAGAAAAGAAACCGACTCCTTTAGTTGCAGATAAAGTTGCAAAACCAGTAGTTAAAAGGAGTAATTCTGATGGCAGGATTATAGCTTCACCATTAGCTAAAAAACTAGCAGAAGAAAAGAGTATTGATCTGCAATATGTGCGAGGTACTGGTGAAGGAGGAAGAATTATAAAAAGAGATATCGAAAACTATTCTGCACCTGTAGGAGGTAATGCTCAAGCAGCATTTGTTCCTTCTGGACAAGAAAGTTTTGAAGATATTCCTAATTCACAAATGCGTAAAGTGATTGCCCGCAGATTGGGTGAATCAAAATTTACTGCGCCTCACTATTACCTGAATGTTGAGTTTAATATGGATAATGCGATTGCCTTTAGAGAACAATACAACTCTATTCCTGATACAAAAATATCATTTAACGATATTGTTGTAAAAGCAACAGCTTTGGCTTTGAAACAGCACCCGCAAGTAAATTCACAATGGTTTGATGATAAAATGAGATTGAATCATCATGTGCATATTGGTGTTGCAGTGGCTGTTGAAGATGGTTTAGTTGTTCCTGTATTAAAATTTGCAAATGAGCAAAACCTGACACAAATTAATACACAGGTAAAAGATTTTGCAGGAAGAGCAAGAGATAAAAAACTGGCTTTAGATGAAATGGAAGGAAGCACTTTCACAATTTCTAATTTAGGAATGTTTGGTATAACAGATTTCACTTCAATTATTAATCAGCCTAACTCAGCCATTTTATCGGTTGGAGCTATTGTACAAAAACCTATTGTTAAAGAAGGAAATATCGTGGTAGGAAACACCATGAAGCTTACTTTGGCATGTGATCACAGAACGGTTGACGGAGTTACGGGAGCTTTATTTTTACAAACTCTTAAAGGATTTATTGAAAATCCTGTAACCATGTTAGTGTAAGATTTAAATTCTGAAATATAATCAAAAAGCTCTGATTTCTTGAACCAGAGCTTTTTGATTATGTGTAATCTCAGAGAAATCTGAATTTATTCTTTATCTGAATTATTTTATTTTCCTGGAGATGATTTGATTTGGTTCCAAACTTTGATCTCATCATCATAAGTTAAACCATCTTTAACCTCCACATTAAGTCCGTCACTAACACCCAACGTTACATCCTTTCTTTCAAATTGTTTGTCACCTGTTTTAATTTCAACAAATGGCTTTTTTGTTTTAGGATCGAATTGAACCAGGGCTTCTTTTATGGATAGAACACTGTCAACTTTTGCTAAAATAATAGATGCATTTGCACTTAAACCTGCTCTTATAAAAATGGAATCCTGTTTTTTAAGCGTTGCTTTTATTTCAAACTGGATAGCACCGTTATCTAATTTACCTTTTGGAGCGATATAATCTAAAACTGCATCAAATAGTGTATTTTCAATAGCACCAACGGTAATTTCCAAAGGTAAACCTTCTTTGATCTTACCAACTTCTGATTCATCCACCTTTCCTTCAAAGATCATTTTATTAACATCCGCTAAAGCGGCAATAGTAGTACCTTCATTAAAATTATTGCTTTCAATAACCTGGTTACCAACCTCAATAGGTAATTCTAATACCATTCCGGAAACGGTAGATCTAATCAAAGTATTGGCTGATTTGCCCAATCCTTTGGTTGATCCGGTCTTTACAATGTCATAATTTTGTTTGGAAGCATTATACGATTGTAAGGATTGTTTGTAGGAAACCTCTGCTCGTTCCATTTCCTGTTTTGAAATAACTCCTGTATCAAATAAAGATTTTTGACGATTGAAATTCTGTTTTTCATTATCTAAAGATATTTTTGCAGCTTCAATGGCATTTTTAGCTTTATTTAAGGATGACAGGTTTGGAATAATCTTGATCTTTGCAATCAGATCATTTGCTTGTAACAGATCACCCCCTTCTACATAAATTTCTTCAATGATTCCTGAAATATTAGGCTTGATCAAAACTTCTTCCAACGGTAAAATACTTCCGGTTGCTACCGTTTTTTTGATGATTGTTTTTTTACTTGGCTTTTCAGTTTTATAAACCACCGGATCTTCCGCATTTTTTGAATATAGATAATACATAGCTCCTGAAAAGGATACTGCTATCAAGATTAAAATAAAAATGGTTACTGTTTTTTTCATGTTTATTACTTTAATATTTGTTATTCTGATCTAAGTGCATCTACCGGTTTAAGTTTGATAGCATTTTGTGCAGGAATCAATCCTGCTAACAATCCAGATATCAATAATATGACCAGGGCTGATACAATTACTCTTAAATTGACACTTGGGTTTATGAACATATCAATTGGGCCAGCCATGTCAAGTACATAATTAAGAATGTATATCAATAAAGCTCCAAATACAATTCCTGCCATTCCTGATATAATAATCAAAAATACTGATTCAAATAATATCTGACTTCTTATATTTCCTGGTGAGGCCCCTAAAGCCCTTCTAATACCAATTTCTCTTGTTCTTTCTTTTACTACGATCAACATGATATTGCTAACCCCAATTACACCTGACAATAAAACCAAAATTCCAACAAAGTAAGCGATTACTTTTAATGCCATAAATAGGTTTTCTACTTTTCTAAATTGTTCGTAAAGATCAAAATACCCGACGGCACGTTCATCTTGCGGGTGTATTTTGTGGTTCTTTTTAACAATGTCAAATATCTTTGATTTGATATCGGTAATAGGCGTGCCATCATTTGCTGTAATAGCCATCCATCCCACTTTGTCACCCCGGTTAAATGCCTGTGAAAAGGAAGTGAATGGAATATAGATCTGTTTTTGCTCTTCTTCAGCGTCACCACCTGTTGATTTTTTCTTATAAGTACCAATTACCATGAAATTAACACCTTGTATTTTTAGATAAGTTCCAATCGGAGATTCGTCATTTTCATAAAGACCTTTTTTCACTCCTTCGCCAATAATAGCTACTTTTCTTTTTTCATTTATATCTCCATAATTGATAAACCTGCCAGAGGTAATTTCCATGGGATCCTGATTGATGATCTCAGGGTAATCACCATATACATTATATGCTCCAACCTTTAATCCTCGAACAACGTTATTAGCTCCATTAAAACCTCCTAATTGATTTCGGGGAGAAACATATCTAAGGTTAGGTACATTTTGTTTGATATCTTCCACATCACTGGTTCTGTAACTATATCGTCTTCCTTTTGGCATTCCCTGATATGGTTTTGAAACTCTGCGTGTCCACATAAACATGCTATTTGTAGCGATATCTCCAAAATCCTGTTTGATGCCATTTTCAAGTCCTTTACCGGCAGATAAAAGTAATATCAGAATAAATATTCCCCAAAATACGCCAAATGCAGTCAATAAGGTTCTCACCCAATTGCTTGTAAGTACTTCTAATATTTCGTTCCATCTATCTCTGCTAAACATAATCTATACGTCTTTTAATGCTTCGATTGGTTGAATATTGGCAGCTTTCCAGGCAGGTATAAATCCTGCCAATGCACCGGCAACAATCAGTAAAAATACAGTTGTTAGTGCTATTCTAAAGTCAACGGAAGGATTTAAAATATAATCAACTTCCACATTTGGTCCAACAATTTCCAATAGTCCCATGCTCAAAATCAGACCAGCAAAACCAGCTATGGTAGTTACAAAAATAGACTCTTTCAGGATCATACTTACGATGGACCATGGTTTTGCACCTAAAGCTTTTCTAATGCCAATTTCTCTGGTGCGTTCTTTCACAATGATCAACATGATATTGCTTACGCCCACAACACCTGCTATAATGGTACAGATTCCAACAAACCAGAAAAAAAATGCAATATTATCAGTTAAAGTATAAAACCTTTTAGCTTCATCAAGCATATTATGAACGTTAATTGCACTGGGATCATCCGGAGAAACATTATGTGTTTGTTGCAAATATTTTTTGATCTCACTGGTAAATTTTTGAGAAGCAGAAAATGCTTCTTCAAAGCTTTCTTCGGGTTTTAATGTAAACCCCATATTGTTTATTCTGTTTTTCCCATTGAAAACGGTTTGGGCAGTAGTGATTGGAATCAATAATCTGTTTTCTTCCCGTTCTCCGGCTTCATCCATGTAAACACCAATTATTTTAAAATTGATACCCGAAAGCTGGAGATTTTCATCAAGAGGATCCTTTACACCCTTGAGTAATTCTCTTTGGATCTTTTTACTAATTACAACAACTTTATTTTTTGTTTGCAGATCAGAATAATTCAAATAACGGCCGGAGATCATTTTTTGATTTTCTATTTGTTGAAAGCCAGGGCTAACACCCTGAATAGAGTAGGAACCAGATTCTTTTTTATAATTGATGCTTCCACCAACTCTTAAAATTTTAGATCTGTATTCAAGTTGATCCTGGTAGGCTTCCTCAATATAATCGTAGTTTGAGTTTTCAAGTCTGATCCTTCTTCCAGGATTTAATCCTTTATATTCTTTGGTCGTAACCTGTGTCCATACAAAAATTCTATTGGCGGCATCCTGTTCAAATTGTTTTCGAATACCATTTTCCATTCCCCTACCAAAGCCAAGTAGTATCACCAAAATAAATATACCCGATGCAACAGAAAGTCCGGTTAGGAAAGTGCGTAATTTATTTTTACGAATATTATCAAATATCTCTTGCCAGGTATCGAGATCGAACAAATGAATGGAATTTTAAATGAATAATAGAACTAATGATAAATAGACGCTTTTAAATAAAATATGTTACAGAAAATGTTAAATTATTTTACTACTTTTAACTCTAATCCATCATATTTTATAATAAAGATACCTTGGTTTAAAATATTACCTGAAGAGCTATGAATATAGCTATATCTTTTACTTAGTCGTGTTGATTTTCCCTGATCAATCAAATTATTGTCTGTAGCTAACCTCATTAAGATATCATATGTGGTATCAAACCCCTCGATTGCATATTTAGAGGGATATGTAAAATACTTATTCTGATATTTTTTTTCAAATTGTTTTAACAAATCAGACTGTTCATCATAAAAAGTAACGGTAGGATAATGAAAATTAACCCTTGCTAAAAAGCTATTATCGATATCATTAATTTTTTTTGGTTTATCAAGTGCAAATAATGTTAAATTATATTTTTCGGGTAAAACCCCAAGATTATGAATTGCATCTGCAATTAAAACATTATCGGTACCTGCTAATAATACCCAATTTTTGGTAATAGTATCTGTTTCTTTATTTATTGAATCTAACTCCGTTTTAAATAATTCAGGTTTAATGTAACCTCCTTTTGGTTTTATTATTGAAATACCTTTTATAGAATCAATGTTATTTAGTTTTTTTAAAATTGAATTACTCCAAGTATCTGAATTATTTTTTTCATCAGTAATTACAATTATTTTTTGGTTATTGTAGTTTGATCTTATATATGAAATCATCTCATTTGCTAAATACTCTTTATCTGATACATTTTGGATTAAATTGTTATTGCTTATTTTAGAATGATCCTGTGTTGAAATAGGAGAAATGATCATCGCTTTTTTGAAATTCAGGTTTTTAGAAACAGCAGCTACATTTTTTAAGAATAAAGGCCCAATAACTGCATCGTAGGTTGAAAACTCACTTTTTTTAGATAATTGATCACTCACATACGCACTGTTTTCAGTATCATAAACTTTGAGATGAATGGAAAGTCCCTGCTTTTTTAAAGAATCGATTGCAATTAAAGATCCTAAATAAAAATCGGTAGTAATGTTTAATAATTTGTCATTGTTAAAATCCAAGGAATCTAATTTCTTTCGAAAAGGAAGCATCATAGCAATATTCAAATTTTTACCATCATAGATTTTATCAACAAATACAGCTTCATTCTCATGGATCACATTAGGAATTTTCAATAACATCCCTTCTTTTACACCATCTTTTAGTTGAGGATTAGCCATGATCAATTCCTCTTTTGAAACCCCGTACATATTGCTTAGACTAAAAAACGTTTCCATTTTTTGTACAGTATGAATAGTGTAACTGGATTGATTTTGACTTACAATGCCCTTAGGAACCATGATCACATCATCTATATGCAAACCTTCTGTTTTTATTTTGGGGTTTAGCTCTTCTAAATAGTCAATTGATATTCCATGATCTTTTGCGATTCCAAATTTTGTTTCTTTTGCTTTTACAATATATGGTTGGGTGTATTTTCCTTGTTCTGATATTCTTGATATTTTGGTAAGATCATCATCCTGCAAAGGTATTTTTAATACTTTTCCGTATTGTAAACCATCCTCGAGCAACAGGGGATTCAATTTATTCAATATACTAAGCTCCGTTTTATAATTTTTTATAATACTGTACAAAGTTTCCTTTTTTTGAACTTCATGATAAATATAATTATCAGCAATAATATCTTTATCAGAAAGATAGCTTAGATCAATACTTTCAGCTATATCTGAATTACTGAGTCCTTTATTTGGAATTACAATGATATCATTTTCTGAAACATTGTTTTTAACGTCCGGGTTTAATTTTAACAGGTCATATGGTGTAATAGATAATTTTTTTGCAATGGTTTCAATGGTTTCATCTTGTTGAACTTTATAGGTAATGTATTTTTTTTGCTGAGAAAAAGTTGTAAACACCCCCATTAATATAAGGAAAATAAAAATTTTATATTTATTCATTTATAATTTGAATTAAATGATGATTTGTGCAAATTTAATCAATTTCAAATCTACAAAAAAACATCTTCGATTAAAGACGAAGGAATTAAACTTTTCATTTCATTTTTTTTCAAAAGAATGACAATTATTTGTTTTCTTATATTGAAAACTGCTAACTGATACTGTCAACTGATAATTTGTTACTCCCATTCAATGGTAGCAGGAGGTTTTGAACTGATATCATAAACAACACGGTTAACTCCTTTTACACCATTAATGATCTTATTTGATGTTTCTTGTAAAAATTTATATGGCAGATCTACCCAATCTGCTGTCATCCCATCTGTTGATTCCACTGCGCGTAGAACAACTGCTTTTTCATAGGTTCGTTCATCTCCCATTACACCTACTGAATTTACAGGAAGGAGCATTGCACCAGCCTGCCAAACATCATCATATAACTTCCATTTTTTTAATCCATTGATAAAAATAGCATCTACTTCCTGTAGCATTCTTACTTTTTCAGAAGTAATATCACCCAAAATTCTGATTCCCAATCCTGGTCCGGGAAATGGGTGACGGCCTAATAATTCAGGGTCAATCCCCATGCTTTTACCAACTCTTCTAACTTCATCCTTAAAGATCATCCGTAGAGGTTCCACAATTTTTAATTTCATATAATCGGGTAAACCGCCAACATTATGATGAGATTTTATGGTTGCAGAAGGACCACCGGAAACAGAAACAGATTCTATTACATCAGGGTAAATAGTTCCCTGCGCGAGCCATTTTACATCTTTGATCAAATGTGCCTCGTCATCAAAAACATCAATAAAAGCATTACCAATGGCTTTTCGTTTAAGTTCAGGATCAGTAATTCCTTTTAGTTTATCTAAAAAACGATCAGTAGCATCAACTCCTTTTACATTTAAACCCATGTGTTTATACTGGTCTAAAACACTTTCAAATTCATCTTTCCGAAGTAATCCATTATTAACGAAAATGCAATACAAATTCTTACCAATAGCTTTGTCAAGTAAGACGGCTGCAACGGTTGAATCAACACCACCTGATAATCCTAATACTACTTTATCATTTCCAACCTTTTCCTGAATTGCTTTTACTGTTGTCTCTACAAACGAATCAGGTGTCCAGTCTTGTTTTACTTTGGCAATATGGACCAAAAAGTTTTTCAGTAGTTTTGTTCCATCTTTGGTGTGGTAAACTTCCGGATGGAATTGAATGGCGTATGTATCTTCACCTTCAATTTTATATGCTGCATTTACTACATCATCTGTGCTGGCAATAACCTTATAATTATCTGGCATGTCAATGATCGTATCGCTATGGCTCATCCAAACCTGTGATCCATCTTTAATACCATTAAAAAGTTTACATGATGGGTCAATATTTGAGAGGTTTGCTCTGCCATATTCTCTTGAGTTGGAGGCTCCAACTTTTCCATCATAAAAATGAGCAAGATACTGTGCCCCATAACAAATTCCCAGTAATGGTTTTTTTCCTTTTATTTGTGATAAATCAGGTTGAGGCGCTTCTTCGCTTCTAACGGAATAAGGACTACCGGATAAAATAACTGCTTGATAATCATTTACATCAACTTTTACATGGTTAAAAGGATGTATTTCACAGTAAATATTTAATTCTCTAACCCTTCTGGCGATAAGTTGTGTGACCTGAGAACCGAAATCTAAAATAAGGACTTTGTTTTGCATCTGCAAAAATAAAACTATATTCAGAATAAAGATTAAATATTTATTAATATTTCTATTTTGTCAGTTCACGGTTGAGAACAGTGTTCAGTTTAAAAGATTCTGTCTGTGCTTGATCAAGCAATTTAAAATAAAGATAATCGGATGAAAAATAAATTTATCTACTGACCTTAAAATTATATTCAGAAACTAAACTATTTCAGTTCGTTATCGTTTGATTGCTATTTTTAGAATAACTATAGTGATTTCAAGATTTTTTTAAATTTTTAGTGGTTAATGATGATTTTTAATGTACTATATTTGATTAAAAATAAATAAATTATAAAAACACTTATGCTAAACAAATTATTTATAGCACTTCTGTTTTTTTATTTCCATGTAAATGCACAGGAATTATTATCCTTTCAAGTCAATACAGGTGATTACGATCGTATAGATTGCCCAATTGCAATTAAGATTCAATTGGATAACCACAAGTGGCAAGCAAAAAATTTCCAATTAGTAGAAGTAGGAGAATTTTCAAAAAAATCAATACCGTTTCAATTTGATGAAAATGATACAAATAAACTTTGGTTTATTCTTCATGGTTTTACACCTAAACATACCATTCGCAATTTTGTCATCATTCACGAATCTACTAAAGAGAATATACAACAGATAGATCTTATAAAAAAGGATGGTGCTTTACAATTGATAAAAAATAACAATCCAATCTTAAATTATCATTATAAAATTGTAGTTCCACCCAAAGGAGTTGATGAAAAGTATAAGAAATCGGGTTTTATCCATCCACTCTGGTCACCCAATGGTGAGATACTTACACGGATTCAACCTTCTGATCATTACCACCACTACGGTATTTGGGGACCATGGACGAAAACTCATATCAATAATAGGCAAGTTGATTTTTGGAATCTTGCTAAAGGTCAAGGTACGGTATTATTTAAAAGCTTTAAAAATGAGATTCAAGGCAATATCTATAGTGGTTTTACTGCTTTGCAGGAATATATTGATTTTGGTGCTTCTTCAGAAAATAGAGTTGCACTTAATGAAGATCTACAGATAAAAGTTTGGAATTTAAATTCCTCCAAAAAAAATTGGCTTATTGATTATACAACTAAAATTAAAAGTCCGTTGAAATCAGGAATATTATTTGATGCATATCGCTATGGAGGAGGAATTGGTTTCCGTGCAACCGAAAAATGGAACAAAGACAATACATCTGTCCTGACTTCTGAGAATAAGGATCGCTCAACTGCAGATGGCAGCAGAGGAAAGTGGGTGATCGTTGAAGGTGCTTCTGAAACACCGGAAGGCAAAAGTGGTATTCTTTTTATGAGTCATCCTAAAAACCGACAATTTCCAGAGCCTATGAGAGTATGGCCTGAGGATATGAATAAGGGAAGAGGTGATCTGTTTTTTGAATTCTGTCCGATTCGTCATGTTGAATGGCTTATTGAAAGTCAGAAAGAATATCGTTTAAAATATCGTTTGCTTGTTTATGAAGGTGAATTAAAATCAGATCAGGCAGAAATTTATTGGCAAGGGTTTGCAAACCCACCTGAAATAAAAATAAATAATTAATATATCAATTATGAATAAAATAGTATTTCTTATTTTAAGTATTGTTACAATTGCACATATTCATGCTAATCCTGTTAAAGAAAAAACAAACAGGATACTTATCTACACAAAGAATGGAAAAGGGTACGTCCATGAGAATATTCCTTCCAGCATTAAAGCACTTCAAGAAATATGTAAACAGGAAAATATAGAAACAGATGCCAGTGAAGATCCGGCTGTTTTTACGGATGAGAATCTTAAAAAATACGATGCCATTATTTTTTCGAATACAAATAATGATGTGTTTGACACCAAAGAACAAAAAATTGCTTTTCAAAAATTTATTCGTGATGGAGGAGGATTTATTGGAATTCATTCAGCTAATGCCGTAGAACGTAAATGGCCCTGGTACTGGGCATTGGTTGGTGGTAAATTTATACGTCATGCACCACATCAGCAATTCGATGTGGTTGTTACTGACAAAAAACATCCGTCTACGGAATTTCTAGGTGATAGATGGACAGTTAAAGATGAATGCTATTATTCAAATAATCTAAATCCTGATATTAATATCTTACTCTCTGCTGATTTAACCACCATAAAAGACAAAGAAATGTCTGAATATCCGGGAGATATTTTTGGAGATTATTTTCCATTGTGCTGGTCTCATGAATTTGAAGGAGCAAGGCAATGGTTCACTGCCTTAGGTCATGATGCAGAAATGTATAATGACCCAACATTCAGAAAACATCTTAGAGGAGGTATTTTGTGGGTTTTAAAACGTAAAAATTAATTTAATCAAAGCATAACGATGGAACGTAGAAATTTTATTAAAAAAGCAGTAACAGGAAGTGCAGGAGCATTTATAGTACCTACAATTTTACCTTCAAATATTTTTGGGAAAAGTATTGCGAACAGTAAGATTAATATTGGCCAGATTGGTTGTGGTCGAATAGCAAGAAGTCATGACATGCCAGGAGTTATGCAATATGATAATGCCAGAATGATAGCTGTATGTGACGTTGATAGCAACCGCCTAAAAGATGCGCAAAAACTGGTTAAAAATTATTACAAAAAAAATAAAGGTTCAGAAAATTTTGTAGATGCAAAAATGTATGGAGATTATAGGGAGATGTTGATGAATCCGGATATTGATGCAGTAATTATAAGTACACCGGACCATTGGCATTCTCAACCTGCTGTGGAAGCTGCCTTAGCAGGAAAAGATATTTATTTGCAAAAACCTACATCGTTAACTATTGAAGAAGGACGTATTCTAAGCGATATTGTACAAAAAAAGGGTTCGATCCTGCAGGTAGGAACACAGCAAAGGTCTTCAGATCAATTCAGGATAGCTGCTGAACTGGTGAGAAATGGTAGGATTGGGAAATTACACACCGTAAAAGTTGGTTTGCCAGGTGATCCTTCAGGTCCTGAAGCTAGTCCAATGCCTATACCCTCAAATTTAAATTACGATATGTGGCTGGGTTCTACTCCTGAAATTCCATATACAGAAATAGGTGTTCACCCTCAAAAAGGTTACAGCAGACCCGGATGGCTAAGACTTGAACAATATGGTTCTGGTATGATTACAGGCTGGGGTCAGCATCATTTTGATTCTGCTGCTTGGGGAATGGACACCGAATATACAGGTCCAATATCAGTTGAATCTGTTGCCCAATTTCCGAAATCAGGATTGTGGAATGTACATGGCGATTTTATGGTAAAGGCTGAATATGCAAACGGAATAACTATGTATACTAGTGGAGGTTATACAAATGGAATTAAATATATAGGTTCAGATGGCTGGATCTTTGTTTCAAGAGGAAATTATTCAGCAACAGCTTCTGATCCCGTATCCAAAGATAAAAATGCTAAAGCTTTAGATGCCAGTGATCCAAAAATATTGAATTCTAAAATAGATGAAAACGAAATTCATCTTTATAAAAGTAAGGAACAGCATGGTAACTGGCTTGATTGTGTTGAAAGTAAAAAACAACCTATATCTCCTATTGAAATTGGGCATAGAGCTTGTAGTGTTTGTTTGATCAGTCATATTGCTATGAAATCTGACCATAAATTACTATGGGATCCAAAAACCGAACGATTTAAAAATGATGATGAAGCTAACAAATTATTGGCTCGTCCGCAAAGGGATCCATATGGTGTTAATAATGTGAAGGGCATTTAAATAGTAATGAAAATGAAATATTTATTCCTATTATTTTCTTTAGTTTTGATATCCTGCCAAAATAAACACAAAAAGAATTTAGCAGCAGAATCTGATAACAATTCCATGGAATTAAATAAAAAAATTACCTTAATGACCCTTGATCCAGGTCATTTCCATGCAGCTTTGGTACAAAAATCCATGTATGACCAGATCAATAAAACTGTTTATGTTTACGCACCGGAAGGAGTGGATGTAAAGGATTATCTCAATAGAATTAAAGGATATAATTCCCGTAAGGAAAATCCTACCAGTTGGATCGAAAAAGTTTATACTGGAAAGGATTATTTTGAGAAGATGCTTATCAAAAAACCTGGTAACGTTATGGTGGTTTCAGGAAAGAACAATAGAAAGATGGAATATATTAAAGAAGCCATTAATGCCGGAATAAATGTCTACGCTGATAAACCCATGGTAATTAGTCCTGAAGATTTCAAAATTCTTGAAGAAGTATTCCAAACTGCTGCCCAAAAGAATTTATTGATCTACGACATCATGACCGAAAGATTTGAGATCAATACCATTCTTCAAAGAAAACTATCTATGACTCCAGAAGTGTTTGGTGAGCTGGTTGAGGGAACCATTGAAAAACCAGCTATTACTAAAGAAAGTGTACATCATTTTTATAAATATGTTTCGGGGAAACCTTTAAAACGTCCTGAATGGTTTTTTGATATCCAACAACGTGGCGAAGGTTTAAATGATGTATCTACACATTTAGTTGATTTAGTACAATGGGAAGCATTTCCAAATCAGACACTAAGAAAATCTGATATAGAAATTTTAGATGCCAAACACTGGTCAACCGAAATGAGTTTGGCTGAGTTTAAAAAGGTGACAGGATCTGGTTTTTTTCCTGAATTTCTCAAAAAGGATATAGTAGGAAATACCCTTAAAATATTTTGCAATGGATCTATTACTTATAAGATCAAAGGGAAAGTAGCTAAAACTTCTGTAACATGGAATTTTCAAGCTCTAGAAGGAACCGGAGATACACATTATAGCATTATGAGAGGAAGTAAATGTGATCTGATCATTAAACAGGGGGAGAAAGAAAACTACAAACCAAAATTATATGTCAAGATCAGATCTATAGAAAATAATTCTAATTTTGAAATCAAGCTTAAGAATAGTATAGAAAAAGAATTTGCCATAGACTATCCAGGTTTAAAATTGATTAAGATCAATGATACTTTATGGATGATTGATATCCCGGAAAAATATAGAATTGGACATGAGGCTCATTTTTCTCAGGTCACAAAAAATTATCTGGAATATTTGATAAATGGATCGATACCAGAATGGGAAGTTCCTAATATGATCGTAAAGTATTATACAACTTCTCAGGCGTTTAAAATGGCAAATTTATAATCAGAAAGGATGTTGGTGTTCATGATGTTTTAAACTAAAATCATTAATACCAGCGTTTCTTTTTCTTTTTTGCTGCTGCAGATTTTCTACCTTTTTTATATTTGCTTCCTTTCTTTTTGTGAACTTCAGGTTTTGCTTTTGGATCTAAAGGATAAGGATGATCTTCTACCACCTCAATATTTGTATTGATCAGTTTTTGAATATCTTTGATATAATTTTTTTCATCTGCAGAACAAAAGGAGTAAGCTTTACCTGTTTCACCTGCTCTTCCGGTTCTTCCTATTCGGTGTACATAAGTTTCCGGAATATTTGGTATATCAAAATTGATCACAGCATCCAGATTGCTGATATCAATTCCGCGTGAAGCGACATCGGTAGCAATCAAAATATTAGCCTCCTTATTTTTAAAATTATTGAGAGCCTCTTCTCTGGCAACCTGCGTTTTGTCGCCATGAATGCTTACTGCGTAATAATTGTTTTTTAATAGGGTCTTTTCCAGTTTATCAACACCAAATTTAGTACGTCTGAAAATTAGAATACTACCTTTGATAGTGTTTCTAAGTAAATGCAAACACAATTCAATTTTTTTTGGTTTGGGTACATAATACAATACCGAATCAACACTTTTTGCTGCAGATGAAACAGGAGAAACTTCTATTTTAACAGGATCATTTAAACTTGATTTTGCCAGTTGTTGTATTTTAAGTGGCATGGTTGCCGAAAATAAAAGTATTTGTTTGTCAACAGGGCATAGCCTTTCAATTTTTTTGATATCATCAATAAACCCCATATCCAGCATCAGATCTGCTTCATCTAAAACAAGTGTTTCAATAAAATCTAAATGAACAACATCCTGTTTATGCAAATCCAGTAACCTTCCCGGAGTAGCAATTAAAATGTCAACTCCTTTTTTAAGCACCTCTTTTTGTGGTTCAATGGAAGCTCCACCATAAACAACCGTTGATCGCAAATTGGAATATTTACCATAAGTAATAAAGCTATTGTTTATTTGAATAGCCAGTTCACGTGTGGGGCAAATAATCAAAGCCCTTATTTTTTTACCTTTTTTGGGAGTGTCTTGTTTATCAAATAGTGCTTGCAATATTGGTAGAGCAAATGCAGCAGTTTTACCGGTTCCGGTTTGTGCAGATACAATGATATCTTTTTTTTCTAAAACCAAAGGAATTACCCGTTCCTGGACTTTTGTAGGATTTTGATAATTGCTTTCGGAAATTGCTTTCAGAATAGGTTTGTTTAATTCTAATTCATGGAATTCCATACGGAGTACTTATTTATTTAGTAAAGATAAGGAGAAAAAAAGTATATGATTTTATATTTTATTGTTACATTGCTTCTAATTATTTCATAATCAAATAGTAATTGTATGAGAAAATTTATAATGGTTTTTGTAGTTCTATCCATCATTTCTTGCAGCCCTAAAATCTTTAAAGAAAAATGGACTAAAAAACAATCTCCTGAACAGTTTACAGCTCGTTTTGAAACAACACAAGGTGATTTTGATATTATCGCAAAAAAGGAGTGGTCACCAAATGGAGTGGATAGATTGTATCAATTGATCAAAAGCGAGTTTTATACAGATATTGCACTATTCAGAGTGATCCCAAAATTTGTGGTTCAGTTCGGAATTCAAAATGATTCGTTGTTAAACAGTTCATGGAAAAGGTATAAAATTACAGATGAACCAGTTTTGCAGAAAAACGATTCCATGGCAATATCATTTGCCAGAGACGGGGTAGATTCGCGTACTACGCAGATATTTATCAATTTAAAGAATAATCATCATTTGGATACGATTAGCTTTAATGGTGTTACAGGATTTCCCGTAATTGCAAAAATCACCAAAGGAATGGAAAATGTTCATAAATTTTATAGTACAGAAGATAATGTTCCTGATCAGGATTCTATTCAAAAATATGGTAATGACTTTATAAAAAGAAAATATCCGGAAGTAGATTTTATTAAAAAGGTTTATATCTTGAAGTGAGAACGGTGAAGTCAAAAGTCAAAGGTCAAAGGTCGAATGTCTAAAGC
>JAOZTG010000034.1:0-1394 GCA_029939235.1 Flavobacteriaceae bacterium | reverse complement strand
GAAGGTTTAAAGTCAAGTTTGAAGAGTGAAATTCGATAATAAGTATACAACGTCTTTGTGAATCACATGGTACGAGGTGATGTGGCAATTTCTTTCGTGTAAAAAATTATTATTTTTTGCTGAGTCTTGGAGCATTAGTGAGTTTCTAACAAAATTCATCAGATGAATCTGTAAGATCTAATAAATAAAACTGTTTGTTATTTCCTTTGTTTATAATCTAACAGCGCACCTTCTGAGATCCATTTGGCAAGTGCCTGTCTGTTCTCGGGTACAACAATTCTTTTTTGATCTTTTTCATTCTGAATATTGCCAATTTCTATAAATGCCATAGGAGGTAAGGTGTAATTTACCAGATACAAATTTCTATAAGAAAAGGTTCCGGTATAGGTACGATTGGGCTGGTATCTTTTGTATTTCTTTTTAAAAGTTTCATGGATACTTTTGGCCAATCGCAGTCCGCTTTTGCTTTTTTTATGGTGGTAAAAAAACACATCAATATTCTCACCTTTACTCCTGCTATCCACATGAATAACGATCAAACGTTGATATTTCCCTTTGTTTTTTAAGTATAGATGATTCACAGTTTCTACCCTTTGCCTCAATCTTGCCACTTGATTCAAGGGGATGACTCTATTTGGATAATTGACCTCATCATCATCAATTTTTAGTACTTTTTGATCACGTATGCCATCATTTAGATCTTTAATAATGATGTAAACTTTAGCTTGATGAGAGATCAGTTCTCTTGCCAGACGTAAAGTAACATCGTAAGCATATTCATCTTCTGCAATAAGTTTTCCTTTGTATTTTCCTAATGCTCCTGAATCAGGGCCACCATGCCCGGCAACTAAGTAATAAACTGTACCTTTTAATTTGTTGCTTTTTAGACTTACCTTCTCGTGTTTTTTGCCGAAAATAGGGTAGATATTACTTTTTGAAACAGTTTTTGTATTTTTATTTTCTGAGGTTTTTTCTTTAACAGGAATAGCCTTTACTTGTTTTACAGAATCTAAAATTATAGTAGGTAAATAGTAAGTTCTTCCTTTGTATAACCCTTCTTTACCACGGATATTCTTTTTGTTTAGATTGATAAATTCCTTGTAGTTTTTATATGAATCCAGATCATATTTTTTGAGTATAGAATAAATGCCATCTCCATTTTTTGCTACAATAGTTTTTAATGAATCTTGAGCAAACCCATTGATGGATAATAGAAAAAACAATATAAATACTAATTTGATAGGGATTGACACAAAGCAATTTTTTAATACACAAGAATATTAAAATTCTAGTCAAAATCCTAGTAAAATATCAATCTGATCAGTTATGTTTTCTTTCTATACAGAATTATTGTAAAATGTAAGTGCAAATCTTAAATTTCATTTCTTTGTTTT
>JAOZTG010000156.1 GCA_029939235.1 Flavobacteriaceae bacterium | reverse complement strand
AATAAAGCTTATACTTACTACATTAAACACTAATATACAACATATTATACGGTATATGAATATTGATTTCTTTAACTCTTCCATAAAAAACCATACTAAAGTATGAGTCATTTTTGACCAAAAGTATGAGGTTTTGTATTTGCGTATAAGATAGTTTTGAGTAGAATTTTAAACTATATACTATGAAACGCTATTTAATTCCATTCTTATTTGTATTTTTTGTTTTTGCAATTCCTCAAAAAACCGAAGCACAATTTTTAAACAGATTACAAAGACGTGTAGAAAATAAAGTTGAAAGAGAGGTTGAACGCAGAGCTGAAAGAAGAGCTGATAAAGCGATCAATGACAATCTTGATAAAGTTGAAGATGCTATTGATGGTAAAACCAAAAAAGAAAAAAACAAATCATCTGGTAATTCTAATAATGATGGTGTATATGAATCTACCGAGGATGATTCGGGTGAAACAAACGAAAATAAACCAACTTCTCACCAATCCAATGTTGTGTGGAGCAAATTTGATTTTGTTCCTGGCGACGAAGTTATTTTTGAAGACGGACCAAGTGCCGATGAAGAAAACGGAGAGTTCCCCAGCCGTTGGGATTTAGTCAAAGGAAATGCTGAAATTGGGGAAGTTGATGGCGAATACGTAATTATGTTTTTACAAGGCGGAAACATAGTACCTTATTTAAAAAATTCTAAGGAAGATTATTTACCAGAGATATTTACTATTGAGTTTGATGTGTATTTTAAAGAAGACAATCCTGGTAGATATTGGTTGCATTTTTCTGACAATAAGAACCAAAGTAATTTATATCCACCTTTAGAAATTTATGTAAATGGACTAGAAATTGAAAATTCTAATAAAAGGTACCCAGGAACAGATGGTTTGAATTGGAATGAAAACAACGAAGGAAAATGGCGTCACATATCTGTTGCTTACACAAAAGGAAAATTTAAAGCTTACATGGATGATACAAGGCTGATTAATATCCCTCATTTTGAAGACTTACCAACAGGTGTTACAATGGCAGGAGAAAATAATTCAGTCAATGAAAAATATCTCAAAAATATACGTATAGCCAAAGGCGGTGTAAAATATTACGATAGGGTTTTATCTGACGGAAAAATTATTGTAAACGGAATTAAATTCGATGTCAATAAAGCTACCTTAAAACCCGAAAGCATGGGGCCTATCAATAAAATATACAAATTGATGGTTAAAAAACCTGAGTTGAATTTTAGTGTAGAAGGTCATACAGATAGCGATGGAAATGATGCTAATAATTTAAAACTATCTAAAGCAAGAGGAAAAGCTGTCATGGATAAAATGATTTCTATGGGAATTTCAAAAGACCGTTTAAAATCCAATGGATTTGGAGAAAGCAAACCCATAGGTAATAATAGTACTTCAGAAGGTAAAGCCAATAATCGTAGAGTAGAATTTGTAAAATTTTAATAAATCCCAAATCCATTAACCAAATTTCATCGGATGACTTTAATACCTTTCTCCCTCAGTCATCCGATGATTATTAAAAAGAAATTCTATGAAAAAAAATATTACATTTCTTATTGCAATCATATTTTTTATTGCCTCACCACCAAATCTACAGGCTCAATTCTTTAAAAAATTACAAAAAAAAATTGATGAAAAAATTGAACAGGTAATCAATCCTGATGAAAATGGATCTAAAAATAGTGGCGATGATATAGTTGAAAATGATTCAGATAAATACAATGATAACTATAGAAATTATGATGATTTTATATCCGGAGAAACTACAATATTCTTTGATAATCTAAGTGGCAATGAAGAAATAAATCAACATCCGTCAAGGTGGAAAACCACCTATGCAAATGCAAAAGACAATAGTGAGATTGTTATATATGAAGGTGAGAAAGTGATCCGGTTAGGAGCTCGCCAGGGAATTTCACCAATTATAAGTAAAAACAAAAATGATTATTTACCAGATAATTTTACACTTGAATTTGATGCAAGTTTTTCTGCAAACGCACTTGATCAACGATACTATATAAAGTTTTATGACCTTAAAGATCAAAAAGATATTGTTGAATATAAAACAAATGTCAATGAAATAACATTTACCACTTTTGGAGTAACCGATGATCTAACCGAAGGAACTTTAAAAGGTTATGAATATTATGAAGAATCACCAACTCTTGTATGGAGACATATTGCTATAAACTATAAAAACAACACCCTTGAAATTTATTATGATGGTCAGCATATTTTTCACAAAGGAGATATAGAAGGAAATATGATTGGCATTACCATCAGCCGGTCAGAATTAAGTACCAATGACAGGTATTTAAAAAATATAATAATTGCAACAGATCAATAATTTAAATAAATGAAATAATGAAAAAAGTAGCATTAATTCTTTTAACAGGCTTATTAAGCATAGGTGTATATGCACAGAAAAAATCAAACTATAAAGTTTTCCCTTTTAAATCAGGAATCATTGAATATCAAAAAACAGGTAAAACAAAAGGAGCCTATACAAAATATATTGATGATTATGGGTATAAACAAGCGGATTATGGTGAATCCGTTACCAAAATATTCGGACATAAAACGGAAGAAAAAGAAGGAACAATTTTAATCGGGCCTGAGGTTTTCACTATAGATTATAAGGAAAATACTATTTCAAAAGGGAAAAATCCGGTGTATGAAACCTATGCCAACTCCAAAGGAAATTATGATGAATTAGGAAGAAAATCAATGAAGGCCCTGGGTTTTAAAGATACGGGTACAACAGAGACAATTTTGGGTAAAAAATGTGAAATATGGCAAGGCTCATTGGGTGAGATCTGCGTATGGAAAGGACTTGCATTAAGAACGAAAACTAAAATACTTGGAATGAAAATGGAAGAAGTTGCAACAAAAATAACAATTGACACCAAAATTTCTGCAAGTAAATTTGAAGTACCGAAAGATATGGAAATACAAGAAGTTGAGATGCCGGAAGGTTTTCAGGAAGGATTAAATAGTTTGTTTGGCGGTCAAAAATAAAACATAGAAAATATGGGTAATAAATAAATTTCTCTTTTCTCCCCAATCTTATGACCCTTTTTTCTATGGAAATAAAAATCTATTATGAAAAAAATAATATTAAATATCATCACTTTATTTTTGGTAATTAGCATCTCTGCTCAGGAAGAGATTAACTATGAAAAAGCCTTGCAAAAAGTGAAAGAAACCGGGTTTACACTCGATGACAAATCTGTTGAATTAAACAAAGAGGTAATCAATGCATCTGCACCAATGATCAACTTTTTTATGAAATATCAGGATGGAGCCGGTAAAGCAAATCAAGGTGATTTTGATAAAATGCTCAATCAAATGGGTATTATGGAGGAGATTCAAAATGATAGAAGCGGACTGACCAAAGAAGATGCTTTCAAATTTGTTGATGCCTATATCCAGGCAGACATGAACAAACAAGGGCCTCAGTTTGATATAGATCAAAATACAAAAAACAAGATCACAGAGTTTCTTACTCAACTGGAAAATGGTGAACAAAATGCTCAGGCAGTTTTTGATCAGGTGATCACGGAAGAAAAAATTAATGATTTTGTGAGACAAGCTCAGGAAGAAATAGAAAAATTACAGACTTCAGGTTTTGGAATCAGCTATGATGATTTTAAAAAAGAGGCTAAAAAGAAAAAGCCAAATGCTACTGATGTAGAGATCCAAAAAGCTTATAAGGATTTAATGAAACAGCTCAGTTTATAGCATGGGAATTATAAAGTTTTATACTATGAAAAAGAGCCTCTTTATTATTATCATTTTACTTTATACCAGCTCTTACTCTCAGGAATTTAAACCCTATAAAATCAAATCAGGTAAAATAGAGTATGAGTTAAGAAAATATGCTACACATTCTCATTTTTCTGATACTGATGGAGTAAAAAGTAAAAGGAAAGAGCAGGTTCCATACGTTGCCGAGATCATTAATTATTACTGGGATAAAAATGGTGATGTTGCATTTGAAGAAAGCTGGGAAGTGGCAAAATTTGGTGGAGATCCCATTCCAAAAATAAAAAGATATGAAATGTTATGGATAGACGATCATCAATATCATTATAATTTTAATGAAGATAGATTAAGAGATGACCCCAATAATACTAGAATGCAATGCAGAGACAGGTTTCAGTTCTATCAAATTACCGGATCATGGGTAGAAACCGTTTATGGCGCCAAAAAAAATGGCACTGTAAGAATCCTCGGGAAAGATGCAGTTTATTATAAGGCGAATGATGCACATGACATCTATATATGGAATGGTTTGGTTTTAAAAGAAGAAACTTTTGCAACCACCAGAGAAGGAAAACGATTAAGAGTTGAAAGAACCCGAATTGCTACAAATATTGAAACAAATTTACAATTTGATCCCATGATGTTTGATAAACAAAGACTTGAAAATGATCGGTATTTTCAAACCATGGATAAAGATGTTGTTAACAGTTTTATTGATGGAACACCAAATAAATTATGGCCAATTCAGGAATCAGGATTTAAACTTAAAGAAGGAGATATCCTGCTTTATGTAACCTCTGATGCACATATTGGAAAGTTCAAAGTTTTAAAGATCACAAAAGAGTCTTTAGCCATAAAATATGTAACCTTTGATGATTATGGAGATGTTTTTACTCAGGCCAGTAGTCTGAATATTCCCAATAATTTTTCTTGTGAACTGGATAATGGAAATGCTTATGAAGATAAAATGTATCTGCAGGATTTTAGATTTAAAAATGACAATGAACCAATGTTAATCCCTTTTCCAACGCTTGGTTTTTACCTGGTAAAAGAAAGTAGAAAAAAGTAAATCAATAATAGTTTAAATAGAATATAATCCAATTAAAAAAAAGTTAAAACCATGAAAAAGTATATCACATTTATTACCCTTATTATTTTAAGCAGCGTAAATCTCTTTGCTCAGGAAGGAAAGACCTATAAATCTATAGAAGAAGCTTTAAAAGCTCCTGAGTTGGTTTTTAGCTTAAAACTAACAAATAAAGATCTGGTCAGTTTACCAAAAGATATCAAGAAATTAAAAAATCTTAAGTATTTAACAATTCGAAATACACAGATAACCGAACTTCCAAAAGAAATAGGTTCTCTTAGCAATCTTACCAATCTTGAACTGAGTATGAATCAGATCAAAAGTCTTCCTAAATCCATTGGGAAACTTAAAAATCTTAAAAGCATTAAACTTACCAATAGTAAGATCCTAAGTTTTCCCAAATCATTTGGAAATCTGGATAACTTAGAAAGAATTATAATAACAATAACAGATTTTGCCATATTGCCAGAATCTTTAGGCAACTTAAAAAATTTAAAAAGCATCAATATTTCTACAAGTAAACTAACCAGTATTCCCGAATCTATTGGTAACCTTAGTAATTTGGAAGAACTTTCACTAGGGGGTAATAAAATAACTAATTTACCAAAATCCATAGGGAATTTGTCAAATCTTAAAATTTTATTTTTGATTGATAATCAGCTAACAACCTTACCTCCCTCCGTTGGTAATCTCACAAATTTAGAAAAACTAAGCATTAACACTAATCAGTTTAAGTATTTGCCTGAGTCCATCGGAAAACTATCAAATCTAAGAGAACTAGATGCAGGAGGAAATGCTTTGGTTATTTTACCAGAACAACTCACAAACCTAAGTGGGTTAATACTGCTTGATCTCAGTGCAAATCAATTAAAAACACTTCCTAATTTATTCGGTAATTTAAGCAATCTTAATAATTTGAATTTATATGGAAATCAATTGGAAGCTCTTCCTGAATCTTTTGGGAATTTATCCAATCTACGGGAATTGTATCTCACAAGGAATAAGCTCCGTATGTTACCCAAAAACTTTGGTGATTTAAGTAATCTATTTATGCTTTATGCAGATAAGAATCAATTGAAATCTCTACCGGAATCTTTCGGAAAATTATCGAATCTTTCTATGCTAAAGCTAAGTGAAAACCAGCTTACATCCCTTCCTGATTCTATCGGAGATATGACACGTTTAAGCGACCTTGAAGTTTCAAGTAATCAACTTACTGGTTTACCAAAATCTATCGGAAAATTAAATGATCTTTATTCTGTTCAGATTGCAGATAATCAATTAAAAAGAGAAGAAATGAAAAAACTGATGGCTTTGCTACCTGATTGTGACTGGTCCTTTGAATAAAAAATAAAAGTAAAAATTTAAATAATAGAAATTATGAAAAAAATTGCAATAGTGCTATTCTTAACCTTTTTATTAACTAGTTGTGGCAAAAGCGAAACCGAAAAATCAATAGATAATGCATACAAACGTTACCCTGTTGAATCGGGTATTGTAAAATATAAAACAACCACAAAAGGCAAAGTAATGGGATCAAATATTTCCGGAAACGGAGAGTCATCCTTATATTTTAAAAATTATGGTGCATTAGAACTGACAGAAGATAAATCTACGCAAACAACAGAGATCAATTTATTTGGTAAAAAAAATAAAACAGAAGAAAAGAATCACTCCATGACTAAAATGGAAAACGGAATGGTTTTTAGTGTAGATTTTGATAAAAAAAAGATCCATAAAATGGAGAATATCGGAGCTACCATGTTAAAAGGTGTTGATGTGAATAAGGTTGGCAAAGAAATGCTCCAGACCATGGGTGGAAAAAAAATAGCTGACGAGAAATTCAAAGGTTATAATTGTGAGGTCTGGGATCTAAACGGTAGTAAACAATATTTCTACAAAGGAATTCCTTTGAGAAGTGAAGTAAAAATGATGGGGATTACTACCATTACTGAGGCCACTGAAGTAAAATTTGAAACAAATGTATCTGACAGTAAATTTAAACTTCCTGACTTTGAAGTTGTTGAAATTGAAAATATGCTGAGTGGAGAAAGTATTGATGAGATAATGAATAGTGGGGAATTTCAGGATGATATGGAAGACGTAAAGGAAAATATAGAAGCTTTAAGTAAAATGAGTTTTAAAGAATGGAAAGAAATAGCACAAAAGAATGATCCTGAAATGGCAGAAATGAGCGATAAAGAATTAAAACAAACTTATGATATGATGCAACAGATGTTGAAATTAAGAGCCAATAAATAAGAAACAAAATTAATCTATAAACGTACTGAAATTTAAAATTATGAAGAAAACAATTTTAATAACTCTAATAGTCTTTGCAACTAACATTTATGCACAAACTGATCATCCAATTACAGGAGTATGGGAATTACAAACAGTTACCGTTGACGGTAATACACAAGAAGCAAATGGAGCTATCTTTATTTTCGATAAAGGAGGTGAGATGAAAGCGGCAAGATCCTTAGATGGAGGATCAATTCCTGTAGGTAAATGGAAATGTGATAAAAAAAGAAAAATGCTAATCATGGAAAGCACTAAGGATAAGGATTTTAATGGTGAGGCCAAAGTTTTAAATTTAAAAGATGGTAAACTTT
>JAOZTG010000155.1:6206-7490 GCA_029939235.1 Flavobacteriaceae bacterium | reverse complement strand
GCAAAAAGCTGGATACCACTCATTTCTTTTTCTTTCACCATTTCATTCCACCTTTTTTTTGTATCACTAAAGCATATACTTACAAATGCTATATTCTTATTTTTAAATGTATGTTCCAGTTTATTTAAAGCCGGTATTTGCTGCACACAGGGTACACACCATGTTGCCCAGATATCTACATAAACCAGTTTTCCTTTTAAACTTTCCAAAGTAACCAGCTTATTATTGATATCATACAGCTCAAATGTTGGAGAAATGGTTCCTTTGGCGATCTTCTTATAGTTTTGATAAATTTTTTGGATATCATTTCTATAACTCTCATTTTTAACGATCGACAGGTATTTTTGATATACAGAATCTAATCTCTTTGTTTTATCTATACCAAATTTCATGGTACTGTATGCCAGTTCATCTTTAATTTTTTGACTGGTTATTTCATTGTCAATCGATTCTAATCTGGCAAAAGTTTTATCTTCAATATTTTTGTCTTTTGATATATCGGTAATATAATTTTTTAAGTAGTCAATATATTCAGGATGGGCCAATAGCTTCTCGTTGTTTGGATCAATTTTTTGAAAAGGATCAGGGAAGTTGTCTGATAACTTAAAATTTTTCTTTTTAAGAAAATATCCCCTCCACATAGAATACATGTTTAGTATAGACGCTCTGTTATATTCTATTGAAAAAGATTCATAATCCCGAAAATCTTTATCAAGATCAACCTGATTCTCCAGAAAATCCTTTTTAACACTATAAATAGAGTCTGATAATTTTAAAAAATCCTTTTCATTCAGGCTTACATAGTATTTAATGCTTTCTACCTTTTTAAAGGTTTTATCAAGCACTTTTTTTTGCTGTAAATAGTTATTTTCATTTGCTCCATCACCTTGAAATGTTAAAGAAGAAACTTTATCCTTATATGTAATTTCAGATTTTAGATGTATAGATGGTTGAAGAAAAAGATAAACGGGATTTTGTCTGTCGTTTAAATAATAGTATCCTTTTGGAACGGAAAGAGTGTCTGAAAATGTGTTGTCGTTGTTTAAGTGAATGGTATGATAAACCTTTTGGTTAATATCCTTGATTAACAAACTATCAATAATTGGGTTTTCAATACTTCCTGAAAAGAGGATGTAATTTGGCTCTTTTTCTTTTTTACTACAATTGATAAAGAGTAGGAGTAATGATATATAGACGAATTTTAAATTTTTCATAAAGAAATTTGATTTTTTTTCTGATTAGCAGTATATTTTCTTGTGTTGATTCCTGCTCCTCGGATCTCTT
>JAOZTG010000155.1:0-6106 GCA_029939235.1 Flavobacteriaceae bacterium | reverse complement strand
TCTCTTATTACTTTTTGGTCTGCTAAGAATTCATGATTGAGTTTTACGGATTTTTTTATCAAATAATAGAATGGATTAAACCAGAAAATAATTTGCATTATTTCAAGAAAGAGGATATCCAGTGTGTGTTTTTGTTCGATATGAGTCTGTTCATGTAATAATACCTCGGGAGGAATTGATCTTGTATCAAAGTCATATTTGTTTAAAAACAATATGTTTAAAAATGAGTGTGGAACAACTTTCTCAATCAGTAATACTTTTGTATTTTCTTTGGTTTCTATCTTAAAGTTATACTTTATTTTAGCATGGATCAAACGTAAATTTCTAATAAATTGAATCGAAAAAAAGATAAATCCACTTATATAGATAAAGATTAAAATTGGTATCAACCAGTTTAGCGATCTTACTTCATTATTAAGATTGACAATGTTCAAGTGGTTTTCTGTAAAAGTATCTATAGGCAAATAATTTATTAGAGTATTCCCGCGTAAAATATCCAAAATATTTTCAGGATTAGCAGATGATATTTCAGATTCGCTAATTTTCTGTCTTGGAACTTCCATTTTGTTCAAGGGGATGATCAATGATAAGATCACACTGCCAAGAAGATAGAATCGCTTAAAAACATGCATGCTTTCTTTTTCCAGGAAAAACTTATAAAAACCGAAAAATACAACCAGAATTATAGTTGATTTGATTACAAATAGTATCATGATTTTTTCTTTTTTATCTGCTTATCAATAATTTTACGTAGTTCTTTCAACTCTATTTCTGTTAAATTGGTTTCTGTAGTAAAAAAAGATGCAAATTGCGAAGAACTATTATTAAAGAATTTACTGATCAAACCGTTTACATGTTTTGAAAAATATTCTTTTTTGCTCACAAGCGGAAAATACTCTCTTGATTTTCCAAAAAGTTTATAATCAATAAATCCTTTGGTTGTCATCCGTTTTAAAAGGGTTGCAATGGTTGTTGTGGCTGGTTTTGGTTCGGGATAGGCATCCAATAGATCTTTTAAAAAGGCTTTTTTCAACTCCCAGATATGGTTCATTAATTCTTCTTCAGCTTTTGATAGTTTCATTTGTACTAGATTTATTGCTCTACAAACATAGAGCATTTTATTTAATTCTACAAATGTAGAATACTAATATAATTTAAAACAGACTGATTACAAATAATTATGAGTTTGAAATTAAGAGAAGCTATATATTCGTTGATTATTAATAGTTTAAATCCTAAATAATGAAATGATTTTAAATAAATCATTTCATGCAAAAGATCCATTTTAAAAAACTAAATTTGTTAATGTCATGAATACTGTTTTAATATAGTTTCAAATAGAAATGTAATATATGTTAATACCTAGAAATGCAATATTATTAATTTTATTATTTGTTTTTGGCAATAGTTTCTCACAAACTATTTCAGGTATTGTATTAGATGGTGTTACCGAAAAACCTTTGGAAGGAGCATCTGTTTTTTTTCATAAAACATCTATTGGTACCACTACGAATTCTAAAGGTGAATTTACTATCGAACATAGAAAAGACCTGAACACGCCTTTGGTCATTTCTTTTATGGGTTATCAAATGTCTATATCAGAAGGATCTTCTTTTGAAAACAGAACGAAATTCTACATTTACGAATCCAGTTTTGTTTTAGATGAAGTGATCCTTGATTCCAATGACAATTGGTCTTATGAATTGAAATTAAAAGAGTTTAAAAAGCACTATTTAGGAGAAACAAAAAATGGAAGATCCTGTAAATTGTTGAATGAGGAAGACCTTAGGCTTAAATTTAATAAAAAAACAAAAAGGTTAACTGCTCGGGCAACAGCTCCAATTTATATAAGAAATGAAAACTTAAAATATCTTATTTTGGTTGAACTTCAACATTTTGAAGTGAATTATAAACATGTAAGTAAAAATAAAAAAAATTTAGATCTGGATTATGTTTCTTATGCCGGAATAAATTATTTTCAATCGCTGCAAAAGAACCTCAGCCCTACGGTTCAAAAAAACAGAGAACAAGCTTATTTAGGTTCAAGTATACATTTTATGAGAGCTTTATCTAGTAATGAACTGAATGAAGATGAGTTTTCTATTTATTCAAATGGCAAAAAGGTAAAACCTAAAAAATACATTTCAATTTTTCCAATAGGCATTCAGAATAGTGTTAAAGTACAATTGAGAGGAAAATTATATATCTCCTATAAAGAAGGAAAAGAATCTTCTATTGATAGTCAGGTTGGAACGTTTTATATTGACAACTATGGAAATTATTCTCCGGTTGATAAAATCAGATTTGGTGGTGAAATGGGACGCCAAAGGATGGGTGATGCTTTGCCAATGGATTTTATGATAGAAACTAAAAATAAGTCTGATTCTTAATGAATGAAGAAGACTTTTTGATAAGGTGATGTGATTGTTCAAATTGATGATTGGTATATGATAATCCAAAATATTATTTAGTGAGTTATTCTTTTGAAAATATATCCTTCCTAATGCTTCCAATGACAACCGGGAGGGAATCTAATAATAAATCCAAATGAAAACATATACTTCTGTTTATCAAAATATTTTTAAGAATTTACCTTTAAAAATCTTACTTATAGGTTTATTTTTAGTACTTACTTCCTTTTCTATTAAGAATACCTTCTTTACAGATACGAATGATCCAACCGAAAAGGTTTATTTGCATTTAGATAAATCTTTTTATTCCTCCGAAGAAACAATTTGGTTTAAAGTTTATCTGGTTGATGGCAGTACGAATCAGCCTAAAACTTTAAGTAAAATAGTTCATGTAGATCTTGTTGATCCAAATAATAAAATTGTAAATACCAGATCGATTAAAATTGATAAAGGTGGTGGTGCCGGAGAATTCCGTTTATCCTTTAAACTTCATTCTGGCTCTTATTTTATTCGGGCTTATACAAATTATATGCAAAATTTTGATGATCAATACTATTTTAGAAAGAAAATATATATACAATCTTTAAGTACTGATGAAATATATTCAGAAGAAATAGCAAATGAAGGGATGAATGGCCGGCCAGATATGCAGTTTTTCCCTGAAGGTGGAAATTTAGTAAATTCCATTCCTGGTCGTATTGGGTTTAAAGTACTTGGATCAAATGGAAAAGGAATAGATGTAAATGGCAGGATTATAGATGAAAACGGGAATGAAATTCAAAAATTTGCTACAACAAAATTTGGACTGGGAAGATTTAATTTTATAACGGAAAAGAAGAATAAATATAGAGCGCATATAAAATATGCAAACAAGGATTACTTTTATGAGTTGCCACAAGCCTTAGACAATGGAATTACCATGCAGGTGGAAGATCTTGCAGACCACTATCAAATAATTATACAATCCTCATTAGCCGGGGGAGTAAATAATTTATTATTGTTAGGGCAGCAGAAAGGAAAAGTTATAGGGAGGGCGAAAATAACAGGTTCTGAAAAAGGATCAACAATCAACATACCCAAATCTATTTTTAAACAAGGAATAGTTCAATTTACATTAATTGATAACAATAAAAAGCCATGGTGTGAAAGACTGGTTTTTGTAGATATTGATGCAGATCAACCTCAGGTAAATATTACATTTTCAAAGGAAAATTATCAAAAAAGAGAACTGGTTGAAATGGAACTGTCTCTGGATCAAAAAACACAAAATACACCTCAGCTTAATATGTCTGTTGCCATAACGGATATGCAAGTTGTGAGTCCGGATGATTTCGGATTAAATATAGAATCATATTTGCTTTTAACCTCTGACCTTAGAGGAGAAATAGAAAATCCCAGCTATTATTTTAAGACTTCTGATCATAAAAGAAAAGAGTTGTTGGATATATTAATGATGACACAAGGGTGGAGAAGGTTTGAAAATAATAAATTGCCTGACAACCAGAAGGATCAATTTGTTATTGAAAAGGGAATATATTTGAGTGGATCTGTAAAAAACACTAGCGATCATGAGAATATATCTTCAAAAGCAACACTATTATTAAAAAACAAGGGGCATTCTTTTTCTGATACAATTCTAACCACTGATCAGGGGCATTTTTTTATGGGTCCATATAACATTATTGATAGTACAACTTTTACTATTCAGGTTTTGAATATCAACAATAAAAAGGGTAAAAAATATAAGAAAAACAGAAGGGATTATTATATCGAATTTGACAAGTTTAAATCTCCAAAAGTCACATTTCAATCTGCTATATCAAATGATTTGAATAAAGATTATGATGTAAGCTATATGGAAAAATCTAAGATGGTGTATCCGGAAAACAGTCATTTGAATGACAGTGATAATACCAATAAACTAGACGAGATCATATTGAAACCTGTAACAGTGAAAAAAGTTGATACATACGAATTTAAGAAAGAAAAAATGGGGGTTAAACACAGAGGAGCTTCACAATTAATTAGTTCCGATCAATTAGAAAATGCAGCAGAGGGGAATTTGATTGCTATTCTAGAAAGCAGAATCCCAGGATTAAGTATAAAAGGAGATTTTATTACTCTTAGAGGTAATACAACAGTATATCAGAGTAGTTATCCTAAAGAACCGGAAAAACCATTGTTTCTTTTAGATAATGTGGCAACCAGTTTTGAAGCAGTGAGTAATTTATGGGTAAATAGTATTGATTTTGTTGAGGTTTTAACGGGGTCGAGAGCAGCGATCTATGGAAGCAGGGCAAGTCATGGTGTAATTGCCATATATACAAAATCTGCTACGGGAGCGAACAGGATATCTGCCGTTGAAGAAGCAAATAAACCTGAAATTCATGAGCAAAATGAAATCTTACAATTTGTTCATCCTGGATATTATAAGGCACGAGAATTTTATGAACCAATCTATAAAACGGATAGGTCTGATTATTCAACACCCGATTATCGAACAACTATTTATTGGAGCCCGGATATTAAGTTCAATGCACAAGGGAAAGCTAAAATATTGTTCCACACGGCAGATATTTCCACTACTTATAGAGTAGATGTTCAAGGTATTACAGTAGAGGGAATTCCTGTGGTTTCTGAGGCTTTAATGGATGTAAGGTAAGTTATTGTGGTTATTACTCAATCTTAACTCCCTCCATAAAAAACTCTTTTTTCATTTCTCTTAATCGTTTGGTGACATATGCTGTCATTTCTTTGTCTTTGGTGTCAAATCGTTTCATATAATTCTCAAAATGTTTTAAGGCTATAGTTTTATCTATATAAAAATCATCCGAAGCTAAAGCCAGTTGAAATAAAGCATAATAATTGGCAGAATTATTTTCATAAGCTTCCTTAAAATATTTTATTGCTTTTTTCGAATTTTTTTGATCTAATGAAATTAAACCTAACTGAAATAACTGTTTATCAATTTCAGGTTTTAATTTCATTATTGACATTATAAAATTCATTTCGGCGCCTTTCAAATCTCCTAGATCCTTATCCATCAAGCCTAAGTAATATGGAACTTGTGCATCTTTCCAATTTATCTTTAGTGCTTTTCTAAAATACTTTTCAGCCAAGTCATAGTCTTTCAATTTCATAAAAGTCATTCCATAATATTTGTAGGTAAATAAACCTTTAAAGTTCAATTCTTCTAACTTCTCTAAATAATATAAAGTTTTACCATACTGTTTTCTAGCATACAAATCTTTAACTTTTAACTGGTTAAAATTAATACTATTCGGATTTATTCTCAATCCTTTGTCAATAAAAAGGGCAGTGGAATCATTGAAATTTAATTGTTTATAAAATTTACTTAGTTCGTAAATAGATTTTAAATGTGTGCTGTCTCTTCTGTAAGTATCTAAAAAATAGTTGCCACTTTTCATAAATCCCAAAGCTCCCTTATTTTTATAAATTTTTCCGAGTTCATAATAATAACCAGGGTTTAGTGAATCTGCTTTGATCAATGCTTCTAATAAAGGAATGGCATCATTTTTCCGGTATTCTTTGGTGTATAGTTTTGCCAGGTCAAATTTTAAGAGAAGGTTGACAGTATCCTTTTCGAGAATTTCTTCATAAATATCAATTGCCTTATTTGCATTTCCTTGAGCTAGATATGAATTTCCTAATTCTCGTTTTACTTTTAGAGATTC
>JAOZTG010000154.1 GCA_029939235.1 Flavobacteriaceae bacterium | reverse complement strand
TCCTTTTAGGTCCTCTTTTTTAGTTTTAGATTCAATTAATAAGGAATTAATTGCCAATTCAATTTCCTGCATAGTTTTGTTGAAACCAACATTAGAATTTGATCTTATAGCAGTCTTAACAATAACTTCTGCATTTTTCACCAAGCCTATTTTTACAAATGTTCCGCCAATATCAATTGCAATAACCATTTTTGATGGTATTATTTAGTTGGTATTAATTGTGGTTTTCCATCAACCTCTTTTATACGAGATGAAAATCCGTTATCAATAATTTCCTGATAATTATGTCCGGTATCAGAAGGCCAGCAGGCACCAAATGATAATTTAGTGTCACCAGTATTTACAGTTCGGTGTGCAATATATCCATCAATATAATGTAGGCTTCCCGGATACATTTTTTCAGCCCAACAGTTTCTATCTTTATCCATTAAAAGCAGCATGCCTTTACCTTGAATACCCCAATAGAATTCTGCTCTGTCTGCTTTTTGGTGAAAATGTCCTTTGGTCATATAATACTCAGTACCAACTCTTCCTGGAAGTATAGTTGTTTTGCCATAAAACAAGCCCCCTTCAAGGCCTTCTTTTACAGGAAGAATTGCCTGAACTTCATAAATTATTTCTTCTCCGTCTAATTTTGAAAAAACTTGCATATCTTCAAAAATACCGGATAGATCTTTTAATTTTTTTACTGGATTTATGACATCTCTCCCTTTGATCTCTCCGTTTGAATAATCAATATTGAAAACAGGCTCTTTAATCGACAAATGATTTTTCATATTTGTTTATGATAATTGGGAATTCCCTAATAAGATTATTCAGAGTTGTTCTTACCTTTAAATTTTAAGGTTTACAAGTTAAATTCAGTGTAGATTTTAATTGTATAACAGAGCCAATTTTAGCATCTGTCACATGTTAAAACAGTCAATAATATCAATACACTATGATTGAATCGTCATTAAAAGTAGCTATTCAATGAGTTGACAAACATGCTGCACTTCCAAAAACTTTTATTTAATCCTTTTACAATTCGAGCTTAGATCTAGTCAGATCAATAAGAAACATACATTATTTTTTCTCGAATAATTCCTCCATTTCTTCAAGTGTCTTTCCTTTTGTTTCAGGAATATATTTCCAAACAAAAACTATCGTTAACGCTATAAAAACAGAAAAGAGGAAATATGGTAAAGAGTTATTCCAAATTCCACCATCTACTTTTAATTTATTGGCGTTACTTTCAACGATCATTGGGAATGATTGTGAAACCAGGTAATTTGCCAACCATTGCGCACCAACTGCAATTGACATTGCAGCACTTCGAATTTTATTCGGAAAAATTTCAGATAACATCACCCATACAACAGGTCCCATGGACATGGCGAACGAAGCAATAAAAATCAAAACCCCAACCAAACTGATAATTCCCTCACTTTTAGAAATTGTTGGTAAACCGGCTGAGTTTATTTGTGAATAATCACTAAAATACAGAGTGAATCCCATCATTAAAAACCCAACAAGCATTCCAACACTACCAATATATAATAATGGTTTTCTTCCTAATTTATCTACCGTATACATTGCTACAAAAGTGAATAATAAATTTACTGTTGCCAATAATACTTGCTGTTCTAAAATATCATCAGCTCCAAATCCAAGTGCTTGTTCAAATATATCTGCTCCATAATATAAAACGGCATTTATTCCGGTAAACTGCTGTAAAACAGATAATATAGTTCCTATAATTATTATTGGGAACATGGATTTGCTAAAAACGGATATGGATGTTTTTTTATTGTCTGAATCTAAAGATTTTTTAATTTCTTTAAATTCTACTGCTGCAAGTTCATCTCCATGTATTTTTTGCAATACAGTTTTAGCTTCCTCATCTCTATTTTTGATCATCAGCCACCTAGGACTTTTAGGAACAAAAAATAATAGAATAAAAAAGAGAAGTGCCGGAATCAATTCTGACCAGAACATACGTCTCCAACCTGACTGAATCGCTTCTTCTTCTGTCATATTTTGTCCAATAAAATATGTCACTAAAAAAACTACAAAAAACCCAATTACAACTGCAAGTTGGTAATAGCTCACCAAATTTCCTCTTCTATCAGCAGGAGCTATTTCGGCAATATACATTGGCGCATTCATGGATGCAATACCAATTCCTATACCTCCAATGATTCTGAAAGCAACTAATAAAGTGGTGGTTTCTGGTAAAAATGCTGGCATACCTGATCCCCAGGCAGAAATGGCAAATAAAATTGCAGCTAATATCAATGAGTTCTTTCTTCCAATTTCCTTGCTAATAACTCCAGCGGCAAGGGCACCTACAAATGCACCAATTAAAGCGCTACTTACAATAAAACCTTTAATGGCACCGGTAAGTTCAAAATATTTAGAAAAATAAAATTGTGTACCATTGATAACACCTGTATCATAACCAAATAATAATCCTCCTAAAGTAATTATTAAAGTAATTTTTAAAATATAACTATTACGCATGTTGAAAAATTTGATTGTTAATTATTTTTTTTCAGGATTTAAATATACAATAAAATACTAATTGCAAGCATCAGAATTGAGTTTTAAAAATTGTCAGAAATTCGGTACGCTTCAATTACTGCTAATTCACCATCTTTCCCTTTCTTAGAATTTCCATGCTCCATTCCTAGAACACCTTTATAGCCTTTGGCATGAATATATTTAAATATATTTTTATAGTTGATCTCACCTGTAGTTGGCTCTTTTCTTCCGGGATTATCTCCTATTTGAAAATATGCGATCTCATCCCATGCCATTTTCATATTTGGAATAAGGTTTCCTTCCTGAATTTGTTGATGATAAATATCAAATAAGATCTTACATGAAGGGCTGTCTACTGCCTTACACACTTCATAAGCCTGAGGTATCTTGGATAAAAATAAACCGGGATGGTTGTAAAAATTCAATGGTTCCAACACCATGATTAAATTGTGTTTTTCTAATATATCAGTAGCATATTTCAAAGATTCAACGACATTAGCTGTTTGAAAGCCAATATCCTTTCTCAAATCAACATGTCCTGGAACTACAGTCATCCATTTAGCATTTACACGTTTTGCAACGGCAACAGATTCCTCGATTTGTTGTAAAAATTCTTTCCTGCTATTTTCTTTTCCTGTTGTTAAAGTTGGTTCTTTCCAGTAAATTTTATGGGCCACAAATACACCCATGGTCATATTTCGGTTTACCATGGTTTTTGCCATTTTCTCCTGAACAGAGACCGAACGATCTTTCATACCGTTATCTTCAAAAGCTAAAAATCCCTGATCAGCCATAAAATTCAACTGGTCAACCGGATCTTTTCCTGCATGATTTTTGAACATACCAATATGAGGTGCATAGTTCAAATTAAATTTCTTATTATTTGCTGATTTTGCATCTTCAAAATGACTCATAGCATTCATACCAGAAACACCTAATCCCATTAAGGAGGCGGATGCTGCCCCTTTTTTTAAAAATGACCTTCTTTTCATTATTTAAATTTATTATTATTTTTGATTTCCAATGGCATAATTAATTCCACCTAAAATATGTTTTAAGAACTTTTTGTCTTGGTAACTTTCTTTTGTGTGACCTAGTCCGGTATAAAAAACTCTTCCACCATCATATTCATGAAACCATGCAATAGGATGATTGTTTCCATTCTTTCCCCCTTCATAGGATTTTTCATCCAGTTTCATCAGAACATTTACTGTCGGATTCATATCTTTATAATTATACCATTCATCAAACTTGCTCCATTCTTTTCCCAAAAAGAAGGTTGACAAATGATCTGCGTTAATTATATTAATAGTTGCCTGTTGCTGTTTGGGGTGACTTAAAAAATAAGCACCAACTAATTTTCCATACCAGGGCCAATCATATTCGGTATCTGCTGCTGAATGAATTCCAACAAAACCTCCTCCTTTTTTAATATAGCTTTCAAATTTTTCCTGTTGAGAATTGTTTAAAATATCTCCAGTTGTATTTAAAAAAATAACTGCATCATAATTGTTTAGGTTAGAAATTAGCACGTCAGAATCTTCGGTAGCAACAACGTAAAAACCATTTTCCTTTCCTAGTTTTTGAATACTCTTTATTCCTGTCTCAATACATTTATGCCTAAAACCTTCTGTTTTGGAAAAGACCATGATCTTTGCCTCCTTTTGCGCGAAAACATTGAAATTTATCCATACGGATAGAATCAGAAAAAAACTAATATTTTTGATAGATTGCTTCATAGATTAAAATGGTTTAGTCACGCCTGGAACAGGTACAGGATAATTACCTGATGCATCTGGAACCACAGGTGGTACTGATTTCCAGTTGAGTAAATCTTCATTAGGAACTAAATTATGATTAGAGTTTATGGCATCCTCCCAGGTTACCTGTTTACCAGAATAGGTAGCCATTCTTCCTAAAATAGCAGACATGGTGCTTTTAGCTCCCATTTCACCATCACTGATCAAACCTCCGGTTCTAATAGATGCAAAAAGTTCATTATGCTCAATTTGATATGGATTTTTATCCTGTGTTTTATTGTGGGAATATATTTTTTCTCCCGAATAAGATTTCAGTTTAGCCATACTTCCTCCGCTGGTATGCACATTTCCTAAAGTTCCCTGAAAAGTTTCTGAAACACGATTGAAACAGCCTTGTTGATGACGACATTGACTGGAAATAACAGCACCGTTTGGGTATTCAAATTCTACAAAGTGGTGATCGAAAATCTGGCCGTGATCTTTTCCTTTTCTAATTTCTCTGCCTCCCATTCCTTGTGCTTTAACAGGATATTCGCCAATAAACCAGTTAGCTACATCAATATTGTGAATATGTTGTTCTAAAATATGATCGCCACACAGCCAGTTAAAGTAATACCAGTTTCTCATTTGATATTCCATTTCTGTCCAGTTTTCCTGTCTTGGTCTAACCCAAACTCCTCCACCATCCCAATACACCTGCCCGGAAACAATATTTCCTATAGCTCCATTCTTAATGTGCTTATATGCCTCTCGATAACTTGTTTGGTAATGTCTTTGCAAACCAACCACCACATTTAATTTCTTTTCTTTTGCGATCTTAGCGGAAGCCAATACTTTTTTGATACCAGCTACATCTGTAGCAACTGGCTTTTCCATAAAAATGTGTTTTCCCTGTGCAACAGCATATTCAAAATGTTGGGGTCTGAAACCTGGAGGAGTTGTTAAGATCACAACATCTGCCTCATCAATTGCTTTTTTATAAGAACCAAATCCAACAAATTTTTTAGATTCTTTTACATCTATTTTACCAGGTTGAAACATTTTGGATAGATTTTTATAAGAATCATCCAGTCGATCTTTAAACGCATCTGCCATTGCAACCAGTTTCACATTGTCATCTGCTTTAAGAGCCTGACTAACCGCTCCGGTTCCTCTTCCTCCACAGCCTACAACAGCAAGTTTTAATACTTTTTCTTTTTTAAACATAGGCTGAGATGTTAGTATGGAAGGTGCTAAAAATATTCCCCCCGAAACTACAGCTGAACTTTTCACAAATTTACGTCTTGATAAGTTTTTCATTTTATTTCATTTATACATTATTCTATTCCAAAATCTTCTATAGCTTCCAGCCAGTATTTTTTGATTTCTTTAGCTGATGGTTGTTCCTTTGGCCGAACAATCCGGAAGCCAACAAACTCTGCATCAGTAAACCACCAATTACTTTTAGGTATCTGCGGATCTCTTTGTTTCCAGTTTGTTTGAGAATATTCTCTATTAGTACAACAGATCTTATCTGCAGTATCTACCCATGACCCTCCCCGAATAACGAGAGGATAAAGTTTTGTTGGTTTGTTCCACGAATTCTTTTTTGGTGAACTGGAATAATAGGCCTTGTCATATTGATCAAGAACCCATTCAGAAACATTTCCTAACATATCATAAATTCCAAGTGCGTTAGGCTTTTTAGTACCAACCTTCTCGTATTTTTCTCCGGCATTTTCATCATACCAGGCGTAATTGTTTAATGTACTCACTTTATCTGTTTTCCCTTTTTTGCAAACATATTCCCATTCGGCTTCTGTTGGTAAACGATAAAAAACTCCTGTTTTTGCAGTCAACCATTTACAATACATCAATGCTGCATATTGGGTCATATTAACAGCAGGAAACTCTCCTTTTCCCATGCCAAAGCTCATATCAACATAAGGCACAGTAGCTCCTGTTACCATGTCAACACCCAATTCTTTCATCTTTGAAGGGATTTGAAATTCTTCATCATTGATTCTGTCATATACAAAAGTATCATATTGTTTCCATGTAATTTCATATTTTCCCATCCAAAATCCATCGACTTCAACCTGATGAGCCGGTTTTTCATCTTTATTGCGTGCGGCACTTTTTGTTCCCATTAAATAGGATCCGCCTTTGACCGCTACCAATTCAATAGAAATTTCTTCTCCTTTCACATCCTGTTTATAATCTTCAAAATTTTGGGCATTCAATACAGAAAACGGAATTAAAATTCCGTTAAAGACAATCAGTTTTAAATATTTTTTTAATTTCATAGGTCTTGTATTGCGAACTAATCAATTCAATTCTAATATTTCTATATTCTTAAATTCAACGGGATGACTTTCACTTTGAAGTGAAATATAACCTTTTTTCAAGGGTTTTCCTTCTTTGGATTGCTTCTCTTTAATTTTGAATTCCCATGATCCATATACATTGTTGTTTAATCGGTAATTTGTTTACCATACTCCCTTGTTCCAGCATCAGTATTTTTAACCCTTTTTACAAATTTCTTTTGCAGTCCAGCCACAGGTTATTCTTGTTCCTACAATAGAATTGTATTCTTTACTTTTAATAACTGATTTTTAAAAAAAAGGAGACAATGTTTATTGTTTAAATATAGTCAATATTAAGATAAGATTATTTTTTAATTGGTAAAAACACTTCGGCTTTCCATTTAAGAGCATTTCCACCCATGTTAGGGTTATTGTAAAATATTTCGAGAGGTTTTTTATCGATTTTAATATTATTGTTATTTGCATAATCCATCAAAGCATACCAGGCTCTATCAGAAGAAATATAGTTACCATTATAGATAGCTTTTAAAGCTTTTTTATTACTGATATTTTTGTATTTGATTATTTTATTAACTGGTAAAGAGTCATTTTTAATAATTGGATAACAAAAATTATAATGGATACTGTCATTAGCCATATTCCAGTACGTAATTTCTATAATGGGTTTGCCATTTAGGGAAATATTATTTTCAAAAATAAATGAACTCAATAAATTATAGTTTTGCATCATTCCTTTTGCTTTATTGAGCTGTTTAGATTTTATCGGAATATAAGCACAGTAAGTAGATTTTATTTCACTTTCACCTTTTATAGTTATTTTAAAACTATTTATATGTTCACTAAGTTTATTCTTAAAGTCAACCAGTGTGTTTTTTGTTCTTTTTTCAAAATCTGTATTCCTAAAAGGAAATAGAATTCTGTTTTTTAAACTGTGATGCTCATCTTTTATATAGA
>JAOZTG010000153.1:2892-7599 GCA_029939235.1 Flavobacteriaceae bacterium | reverse complement strand
AAATAAATTGTTAATTTTAACAAAAACAAAATCAGGCATTAATTAACCGTATCTTTGTAAGATTAAGATTTCAAAAAAAATAATACTATGCCATTTACCTCATTAGGCTTATCCCCTTCTTTACAAAAAGTATTGGATATTGCGCATTATAAAAAACCGTATCCTATTCAAAAAGAAGCTATTCCTGCTATTTTAAATAGGGAAGATGTTTTGGGAATTGCCAAAACCGGCTCTGGTAAAACCGCAAGTTATGTTTTACCTATTTTAATGAATTTACAAGGTAATGTTGTGACTAAAAACAGGCATGTAAATGTATTGGTTTTGGTACCAACCCGTGAACTTGCAATACAGGTAGGTGAAGTTTTTCAACTTTTTGGAAATCAACTCCCTCAGCGTATTAAGTCATTAGCAGTATTTGGTGGCGTATCCATCAACCCACAAATGATAGCCATGCAAAATGTACATATTTTGATCGCTACACCTGGAAGGCTCATTGAATTAATTGAAAACAATGCAGTTCATCTTGACACTATTGAAACTTTGGTATTAGATGAGGCTGATAAAATGTTGAATCTGGGATTTAGAGAAGAAGTAGATAAGATCTTATCCTTTTTACCAAAAAAGAGACAAAACCTATTATTTTCAGCTACATTAAATGAGGATGTAAATAAAGTAGAACAAGTTTTATTACACAATCCTTTGGTTATTAAAATTGCATCTGAAAATGAAAATATTGATTTAATTGATCAGTCGGCTTACTTTGTCAAGGAAGAAAATAAAGGCCCTTTATTACGATATTTGATCAATAATGACAATTTAAAGCAAGTCCTGGTTTTTACTTCTTCTTCCTATAAAGCAGATAATGTTGCCAATAAACTCCGTAAAAACGGAATAGATGCATCGGCAATTCACGGTAAAAAAAGTCAGGGAAGCAGAAAAGAGACTTTACGCAAGTTCAAATCTGGTGAACTAAATGTATTGGTTGCAACTGATTTATTAGCTCGTGGTATTGATATTGCATTTTTACCTTGTGTAATTAATTACGAATTACCTCGTTCACCAAAAGATTATATTCACCGTATTGGCAGAACAGGTAGAGCCGAAAATCCAGGTAATGCAATTTCATTTATTACTCCTGAAGACAAACATCATTTTAAGATCATTCAAAAAAAAATGGGTAAAAGAGTAACAATGATAGATAGTAAAAACGTTGATTTTTAAATACTTATTTAATAATGGACGGAAAATCAAGAAAAAACATACATATCGGATCAGAAGTTGAAATTGTTCAAAAACAAGATCAGCGAACGGGAAAATTAACAAATGGAATAGTAAAAAGAATTCTTACTAACTCTCCTAATCACCCACATGGAATTAAAGTTCAATTGAATTCCGGAATAGTGGGTCGCGTGAAGAATATCAAACCACGGTAAAGGATTTATAACCTCTTTTGTTTTTCAATAAAGTTTGCGTATTTTTATGCAGCATTCAATGAACTCATTGAGTTCAATTTATAAAACAAACATTTTGAAACAATCTAGCCTATTATTATTTATCATCGTTTTGATCAGTTGTCAAAATAAAAAAGAAAATATTCCAACGATGGATAAAACCTATCCTTTTTACGTTGGCACCTACACCAAAGGTGACAGCCAGGGAATTTACAAATATACCCTTCAGGAGGATGGAATCATAAAAAAAACTGGTTTGGCTGCTAAAGCTAAAAATCCATCTTTTCTTACCTTTAGTAATGATAAAAAATATCTTTTATCTGTTAGTGAGACTAATCCTAAAGGAGGAACCGGTTCAGTTGAATCATTTATAATAAATGGTGATAGTCTTTCACTCATCAGCAGGAGTTCATCCGGTGGAGCACATCCATGTTTTGTGGCTGTCAACAAATTGGGTTTTGTATTAGCTGCAAATTATTCCAGTGGTAATGTTGGCCTACTAAAACTAAACAAAAATGGTGAACTATCAGATATACTGGATATTCAACAACACACTGGAAAAGGAACAACGGACAGACAAAAGTTGCCTCATGCACATTCGGCATGGTTTGATTTTGATAATTTAAATATTATCTCTATTGATCTTGGCACCAATGAATTATGGCTTTCAAAATTGGATGTAGAACAACAAAAATTAATACCTTCCAATCCAAATAAAATTACCATGTCTCCCGGTGCAGGGCCACGCCATTTAACCTTCCATCCGAATAAAAAATGGATCTATGTTGTTAATGAACTGGACTGTACAGTTACCTTATTACAAAAGAATGATACTGATAAATTTGATAAAGGAGCATCATTTTCAACATTACCTGAGGGATATACCGAGCCAAATACTTGTGCAGATATTCATGTTTCTGCTGATGGCAGATTTGTTTATGCTTCCAATAGAGGTCATAATAGTATTGCCATATTTGAAGTAAATAACAATAATGGCTCTTTAAAGATCATTGCACATGAATCAACCAAAGGAGATGGTCCGCGAAATTTTTCACTATCACCCAATGATGATTTTTTACTGGTAGCAAACCAGCTTACTAATAATATTGTTGCATTTAAACGTGATAAAAAAACAGGATTATTAGATTTCACTCATCAAATTGAAGCACCAACTCCGGTTTGTATCTTATTCAATTAAACAAAAACAAATTCATCAGTTATGGATAAAAGAACCGTTTTTAAGATGCTAAATTCAGCATCCTCAAGATATGCCAACAAACCTTATCTAAGTCAGAAAGGAAATAATGGATGGGTCAGAGTTTCATTTAGCGAAGCAAAAACAAAATCCATTGAACTTGCATCTGCTTTTATGGAATTGGGAGTGAAATATGAAGATAAAATTGCCATTTTATCAGAAGCAAAAAATGACTGGATCATCTCAGAACTTGCAATGTTGTATGCCGGTGGAATTTCTGTTCCTCTCTCTATCAAATTATTACCAGAAGAAATTACAACAAGAATCAATCATTCTGATAGTTCTGTTTTTATTATATCCGAAAATACTTTAGAAAAAGTTATCAGTCAATTCAAGAATTATACTTTTAAAGAGTTGAAGTTCATTGTATTAGATAAACAATCTGAAAAAATAAGTAAACAATGCAAACAATATAATTTTGATGAAGGGCAGCTGTTATTTATTGATGATCTGTATACATTAGGAAAGGAAAAACTCGATCAAAATTTTAAAAAGATCAAACAAATTGAAGATGATATAAAAGAAGATGATGTAGTAACTATTTCTTATACTTCAGGTACTACAGGTAATCCAAAAGGAATAATGCTAACACATTTAAACTACTATTCCAACAGTCATGAGGCAGTAAAAACTTTTAAGATTCAAGAACTGATCTCCACATTAATCATTTTGCCCACCGATCATTCTTTTGCACATACGGTTGGTATTTACACGGCCCTTGTAAAAGGACTTTCATTACATTTTGTAGATGCAAGAGGTGGCGGAATGAATGCACTTAAAAATATCCCTGTTAATTTAACGGAGGCAAATCCCAACTTTTTATTAACTGTTCCAGCGCTTACAAGTAATTTTATTCAAAAGATTAAAGAGGGAATTCAAGAAAAAGGAACAACCATTGAAGAAATTTTTAATCGGGGAATTGCAGCTGCGATCAAAAGAAATGGAGATGGTTTTAGCAAACCAGGTCTTTCCACTCAAATAGCTACTTATTTCAATTTCGCTGTTGCGGATGTTTTAATCTTCAGAAAATTACGTAAAATATGGGGATCAAATATTGAGTTCTTTGTTGGAGGCGGAGCTCTGCTCGACATCAAACAACAACAATTTTACAAAGCAATTGGAGTACCGGTTTATCAGGGCTATGGTTTGACAGAAGCTACGCCAATCATATCCACAAATACTCCTTTTTTTCATAAAATGGGAACTTCCGGCAAGGTTTTAGGAAATATTACCTGTAAGATCTGTGATGAAAAAGGCAAAGAACTTCCGAGAGGAGAAAAAGGAGAAATTGTTATCAAAGGTGATAATGTGATGAAAGGCTATTATAAAAATACCGATGCAACAGCCGAAACTTTAAGAGGTGGCTGGTTACACACCGGTGATTTAGGTTTTATGGATAAAGATGATTTTTTGGTGGTTGTAGGTCGTGAAAAAGCACTATTGATCTCAGAAGATGGAGAGAAATATTCGCCTGAAGAAATTGAAGAAGCCATTGTAAACAGCTCAAATTTCATCAATCAAATTATGATCTATAACAATCAAAACAAATACACCTCCGCTTTGCTTACTTTAAATCAGGGTAGCGTTAAAAACTGGATCCGAAAAGAAAATATAAAAACATCTGAAGAAATTCTTAAAAAAATAAAAATAGAAATACTTTTGTTTACAGACCAACCGGAATTTAAAGGGAAATTCCCATCGAAGTGGGTTCCTGCACAATTTCAAATTGTGGAAGAAGAATTTTCTGAAGCAAATAAAATGATCAATTCAACATTAAAAATGGTCCGTAAAAATATTACGGAAACCTATCAGGATCGTTTGGATCTCATGTATAAAAAAGATGCTCAAAAAAATGCATTGAAAGAGAATATAAAAGCTGTTAAACAATTTTTAAAAATTTAGCCTTTTTAGATATGATTTGAAATTATGTAGAATTTTTATTTACCTAATTGTGAGTTTAAAGGAAAATTGTCTGTGATAAACTTTGTGTTTTCTCTGTGT
>JAOZTG010000153.1:0-2792 GCA_029939235.1 Flavobacteriaceae bacterium | reverse complement strand
ATTTCTATTCTAAAACAAACCCATCTATTTAAAAAGTTAAAAGTGGTATTTAAGCGATATCGCCACATGCCTGCCTAATCCATCAACACCAGAACCATGCATACGATAAGCTTCATTAAAAATATTGTTAAAAGCAATATGAGCCTGGATATTTTTCCAGGTATAACCTGATTTGATATTTGCAACAAACCAACCGGGAGTTCCCCCATCCGGAATTCTGTGATCATCTATATCTCCAGATGAAAGTCTGTCTTGCTCATTAGCTGCCAATGTTTGTAAAATCATAAAAAAGTTTTGATGATCATATCTAACAGAAAGATCACCAAACAAAGGAGGAATCCTTCTAAAAGGTTCATTTTTAGAAATATTCTTACCGTACGTGTAGGTCATACTACTTTGCAACGAAAAATCATTAAATAGTTTTGTTCCAAATTCAAGTTCAACACCTTTTACAACAGCTTCACCAACGTTTTCTTTTTTATATACATCTTCTCCTCCAAATGTTGGTTCCCCATTAAAATCAGAACGAACTCTGGCAATTAGATCATCAATATGCGTATAGAATACCGCAGTATTAAAATACATTCTGCTATTTTCAAATTTATAACCAAGCTCATAATTTGTTGACCTTTCAGATTTTAAATCTGGAGCGGGAACTTCTACACCATAGTCAAAATCACCAAAAGAAGTGATATCACTAATATTTGGTGCTCTGAATGCTGTATTAAAAGATGCATAAATCCTGCTTTTATCAAACTTATAATTCACACTGGCATTCCATACCAATGAAGAACTGGATTGATCTAAATTTCCAAAAATTTCATCCTCAGAATTATTCTTGTTATAATTATAACGCCAACCTGCTTGAAATAACCATGAATCTACTTTATACAAATAGGCATTATAAATCCCTGTTGTTAAGGCAGTGGAACCATCAGGATATAACCCTCTAGATGCATGATCAATTTCTCCGGTTTCTACATTTTCAAATTCTCTCGAACTTTTGATATAGTCATAATAAAAATCAATACCCGAAACCATTTCAATTTTACTAAAAATCAATGCATCCAGCTGTGCTGCCAAACCATGGGTTGAAATATCATCTCTTTCATTTTTATTGATTACATGATCATTTTTCTTTGTATCCCTTTCTTCATTAGATTGCTGAAAAGAATACGTAATTTGAAAACTTTCCAAAGCAGAATCAGTCCACTTTTTATCATATCTTACATATGCCAGTTGTCTTTGCTGTAAAGTGAAATTATAGTATTCATAACCCTTTTGGGCAACTTTATCATATCTTGGAACATCATCCTGCCTCAACCACTGATAACTTGCTGTAAGCTTACTATTATTCTTTAATTGCCAGGCACTTTTAAACATAAAATCTTTTTCCGAATATCCTGAAGGTCGCTGATAACCAATTCCTTCACCTGCATAACTATCACCAAATTTTCGAATACTACCATTAGTGACAAATGCAAAATCTCCAAAATTTCCATTAAGCTCTACATTACCAGTGTATTCCATATCATGACTCATCATCTGACCACCTATACTTCCTGTTATTTTCTTTTCCGTTTCAAAAGAAGGATCTAAAGTATTGATATTGATCGTCCCTCCTATGGCATCAGAACCGTACAAAGTAGATCCTGCACCACGTAGTACTTCAACCGTTTTTACAGAAAAAGGAGATACCGTATTAAAATATTGATTAGGACCATAGCGAAAAGTACTATTGTTCATTCTTATGCCATCTACCAATAACAAAACGTAATTTCCTGTAAGTCCGCGAACAAAAGGAGAACCTCCTCCATGATTAGTTTTTTGCATCCATACTCCGGGAACATGCATCATGGATTCAGCCAGAGATCTAGAAATATTATCCTCTATCTCACTTTCAGAAAGTGTAGAAATAGAAGCCGACTGTGAAACATTTGGTAATTTATTCTTTGTGATTCCTAATTCAACATCATTTAACAAAGTAGATGATGATTTTAAATAGATCACAATTTTTTCATTGCTATCTTCAACTTTATAAATTTGATCCAAATATCCAATATGGGATATTTGAATTTTATTACTGTTGTTTAACTCAATTGAAAAATTTCCTTCTTTATCAGAATAAGTACCAGTTTTATTATCATCCGTTATAATATTTACTCCTTCCAACGGTCGTTTTGTATCTATGTCAAATATGGATCCAATAAACTGTTGTGCCCGCATCGAACTAAATGATAACAAAGTAATTATCAACAATATATATATAAAACTGTATTTTTTTTGTTGGATCATATTTATAAGTAAATAAAAGGTATTAAACCTAGATCCCGCTGAAAAAGCGGGATTAGTTCGACTAACTAAAAAATGGAAATAAATTTTTTAGAGTCTCACAAATAACATTAAAAAACAAACTAATTATAAGAAGTAAATATAAAATATTTTTTTGTTTTTATTTTGAAAAAAACCTTTAATAAGGCAAGAAAAAACCTTGAAATTTATAAAATTTCAAGGTTATAATTATTAATCAACTATGAGATTCCGCCAAAATAGCGGGATTAGCCTGTCACGCCGACCAATGCCAATAAGTTAAGCTTTTTTATTCTTCCCCTTGCCCTAAAGGGAGTCAAAAAAGCTTAATATTCACTGATTTCACCCTTTAGGGTTGGGGTGAAAAATCAGGGAATAAGAATTTTAACTCACTAACTAATTGACATTGGTCACGCCGACAGGTGGATTCAACTTACTGCTTTGAATTCGTTGCTATGCAACTTTTCAAAGCAGAGTTTCAC
>JAOZTG010000152.1 GCA_029939235.1 Flavobacteriaceae bacterium | reverse complement strand
AATTTACCAAGTTGTACAAAGACAACACTATAAAATACAATCAATTATATTAAAGGTAAAAAAAAAGGTTTAGATTAAGAATTGCAATGTAAGTGTTAAAGGAATAATGAAAAGTATTAGATCATTACAAAATTGAATCGTTAGTACATTAAACAATGAGAGAAGTTTATATCACAGATCATCATATTATTTCATCTTTAGGGTTTGACAGTACTTCAAATTTTAAAAAGTTGGAAGCAAATGATTCTGGCATTCAAGCATATAAAAGAGAAAATGGTGATCGCTATTTTAGTTCACTAATTGATAAAAATAAAGTAGATGTTGAATTTTCTAAAATTGGAAATATAGAAGATTACACAATTTTAGAAAAGATGATGGTTCTTTCCATATCTCATTTATTGAAAGGATCTGGTTTCAAAATATCTGATCGTACCGGATTGATTATTTCAACAACGAAAGGAAATATCGACCTTTTGGCTGTCGATTCTAATTTTAAAGGAAGTAAAGAGAGAGTTTATTTATCGGAATTAGGAAAGCAAGTCCAAAATTATTTTGGCTTTAAGGATGAAGCAATTATATTGTCAAATGCTTGTGTTTCAGGAATTTTAGCTGTTTCTGTAGCAGATAGATTGATCAAATCTGAAATGTATGATGATGTGATCATTGTTAGCGGTGATTTGGTAACCGAGTTTATTTTGTCAGGTTTTACCTCATTTCAGGCAATTAGTGATCAGCCATGCAAGCCATTTTCAAAAAACAGGTCGGGTATTACGATTGGTGAAGCAATTGCAAGTGCTTTGATAACTTGTAAAAAAGATAGATTAAAAGGAGCTGTTCAAATAATTGGAAGTGGTTCTTGTAATGATGCTAATCATATTTCAGGTCCTTCACGTACAGGAGAGGGCTTATTTTTAAGTGTACAATCTGCCTTGAAGGAGGCCAATATAGAGGTTGATGAAATTGATTATATTTCGGCACATGGAACGGCAACAAATTTTAATGATGAAATGGAGTCTATTGCTTTTAGCAGATTAAAAATGCTGGATATTCCATTGAATAGTTTAAAAGGGTATTATGGGCACACTTTAGGAGCATCAGGACTTTTAGAAACTATTATTGGGATGGAATCTTTACATCATAATTTATTGATCGCTTCCAAAGGTTTTGATGAATTAGGTGTTTCACATCCTGTAAAGGTCATCAAAGAAAATAAAGAAAAAGATCTACATATTTTTTTAAAAACAGCATCGGGTTTTGGAGGGTCAAATACTGCAGTTATTTTTAAAAAAGTATAAAGTATTAAATGATAAATATTAACAAAGATTCTATAAGTTTGTTTTAGAATTGAAAATATAAATTAAGGATACAAAAAAGATGAAAAGTAAAAAAATAAAAGCCATTGACGCAATACAGGAAGCACAAAAAATTGCTTTTTCACCATTTTTATTTCAGGCTGTAGTTTCATTAAGAAAATTAGGAATATTTGATCTTATTTTTGAAAAAAGAAATGAAGGGGGAGTCACTATTGATGAAATATCAAAAGAATTATCTGTAAGTACTTATGGACTTAGTGTTCTACTTGAAATTGCTGAAAGTTCTGATGTTGTTGATAAAAATGAGAATAATAAGTATGAGCTAACTAAAATAGGATACTTTTTAAATTATAATGAGACGACCAATGTAAATATAAATTTCACAAATGAAGTTTGTTATAAAGGATTGTTTCATTTAAATGATTCTATTGTAAATGGAAAACCGGAAGGATTAAAAGAGTTTGGAAACTGGAAAACCGTATACGAAGGATTATCATCCTTAGATCCCAAAATAAAAAAAGCATGGTTTGAATTTGACCATCATTATTCTGATTATGCTTTTGAAGAGGCTTTGGAAATTATATTTGAAAAACCACCAAAAACCATTTATGATATTGGAGGTAATACCGGCAAATTTGCAATAAGCTGTTGTAAAAAAAACAAAGATGTTTCTGTAAAAATATTTGACCTTCCCGGGCAATTGAATGTTGCTCTGACGAATGCTAAATCGAATGGTTTTGAAGATAGAATATCAGGGAGTGAAATAGATTGGTTATCTGAAAATCCTCAAATTACCAAAGGAGCCGATATTATTTGGTTAAGTCAGTTTTTAGATTGTTTTTCAAAAGATGAAATAGTAAAAATATTAAAAGTCTGTGCAGATTCTATGGATAAAAATACTGAATTGTATATCATGGAAACATTTACAGACAGACAAAGATTTGATAATGCAAGGTTTTCATTAGAGGCTACTTCTCTTTATTTTACAGCGATTGCAAATGGAAACAGTAAAATGTATAAAGCGTCAGAGTTTGAAGATTTGATTGGTCAGGCAGGTCTTGAGGTTAGGAAAGAAATCAGGCAAGTTGGTGAAAATCACACCATTTTGATCTGTAAGAAATAGTAAAACATTGCATAAAAAGTTATACATACAAAGCTATTGTCATATTAAGAATAACCAGTTATGGTTAAATGGGAAACTTGTATTTGAAGGTGATCAAGATAACAATCTTAAAGATTTTCTAAAGAGTAGCTACAGGGATCAAAAACTGCATTATCCAAAATTTTTTAAAATGGATAATTTAAGTAAACTTTCTATTTTAGCAGCAGATTTGATTTTAAGTGAAATTGATCTAAACAAATTTGATCATAATGTAGCTTTGATATTTTCTAATAAAGCGTCAAGTTTGGATACAGATCGTAAGCATCAAAAATCAATTGATGATGCAGATCATTATTTCCCAAGTCCGGCAGTTTTTGTTTATACCTTGCCCAATATAGGTATTGGTGAAATAAGTATCAAACACAAGTTAAAAAGTGAAAATGGGTTTTTTATATTTGATGAATATAATGCAAAATTTCACCATAATTATGAAAGACTTTTAATTAAAAATAATAAATCAAATGCAGTATTAGCCGGATGGGTAAATGTAGATGAGGAAGTATATGATGCTTTTGTATATTTGATCTCTGAAAATGGAAATTTGGAGCATACTGAACAAAATTTAATAAAATTATATAAAGAATAACACAATGGATAGTTTAAAGAAAGAGTTGAAAGAGAAAATAATTGAAAATCTAAATCTGGAAGATATGGAAGTAGAGGATATTGCTGATGATGATATGCTTTTTGGTGATGGCCTTGGTTTAGATTCAATTGATGCATTGGAATTAATTGTGATGCTGGATAAAGATTATGGTATTAAATTAACCGATCCAAAACAGGGGAAATCTATTTTTGAGTCGATCAATACCATGGCGAAATATATTACTGAAAACAGAGCTTAATCAATGAGTAAAGGTGTTGCTATTACCGGAATGGGAATTATATCTTCCATAGGAAATACTGTTGAGGAGAATTTTCAATCTTTGATAGATAAGAAACCTGGTATAGCACGAATTAAAAAAATTGATACGATTCATCAGGATACGATTAAAGTCGGAGAGATCAATTTTTCAAATGAAGAACTGATTAAAATTTTAGATCTGCCGGATTCAAATAATTATTCAAGAACAGCACTTTTAGCAGAAATAGCAGCCAAAGAAGCTGTGAAAAATGCTCATATTAGGGATATTCAAAAGTATAGAACAGGATTGATCTCGGCAACCAGTGTTGGAGGTATGGATATGACTGAAAAGTTTTATTATTCCTATTATGAGGAAGAAAAGGATAGAAAATACATTGATGCTCATTCTTTAGGAGATGCAACATCTAAAGTGGCAAAAAGTTTAGGGATTACAGAATTTGTTACTACGATCAGTACCGCCTGTTCTTCTGGAACCAATGCTATTATGCTGGGTGCAAGAATGATAAAAAGCGGAAAACTAGACAGAGTTATTGTTGGAGGAGCCGATTGTTTATCAAAATTCACAATCAACGGATTTAAAACTTTAATGATCTTATCGGAAACAGATTGCAAACCTTTTGATGAAAACCGAACAGGTTTGAATCTGGGAGAAGCAGCAGCATTTTTGGTGTTAGAATCAGATGAGGTTGTTAAAAAGGAAAATAAAAAGGTGCTGGCTTATGTTTCAGGTTATGCAAATGCAAATGATGCTTTTCATCAAACGGCATCTTCCGAAGATGGGGAGGGAGCTACTTTAGCAATGCAAAAAGCCTTAAAAGTTGCAAATTTGTTAGCAGAGGATATTGATTATGTCAATGCACATGGTACTGCAACGCCGAATAATGACAGCTCAGAAAGTAAGGCAATTAGTAGAATTTTTAATAATGATATTCCGGATTTTAGTTCTACAAAAGGATATACTGGTCATACTTTAGCTGCAGCAGGTGCAATTGAAGCTGTGTATTCTATTTTGGCATTGCAAAATGATACGGTGTTTCCTAATTTAAATTTTGAAACTCCAATGGTTGAAACATCTTTAATTCCGGAAACGGAAGTGGTTCGAAAAAAAATTGATCATGTTTTGTCGAATTCCTTTGGTTTTGGAGGTAATTGTTCTACTTTAATATTTTCAAAGGCTTAAGCTATGCATGCATATTATATTAATGGAATAGGATGTGTATCTGCTCAGGATACGACCAATGAAGATATAGGTTTTGATCAATATACAGAACTGGATCAGGGAGTAGTTTCTGTTTTTAAACCCAATTATCGATCGTATATAAAACCGGCAATGATCCGGCGGATGTCAAATGGTGTTAAAATGGGTGTTGTAGCTTCAGCTATAGCGATGAAGAAAGCTGCAGTAGAATTACCCGAAGCCATTATCACAGGCTCCGGTATGGGATGCTTAAAAGATTCCGAAAAATTTCTGGAAAACATCATTAATAATGACGAACAATATTTAACTCCAACATCATTTATACAATCTACACATAATACTGTTGGAGCACAAATTGCTTTGGGATTATCATGTAAAGCATATAACGTTACCTATGTGCATCAGGCAACTTCTTTTGAGTCAGCATTGATGGATGCTATGTTAATGATGGATGAAGGAACGCAACCTGTTTTGGTTGGTGGGGTAGATGAGATCGGTCCGCATACTACAGAAAATCATAAGTTGATGGATCATGTAAAAAAAGAGGAAGATCTATCAAAAGGAGTGTTACAATCTAATTCGAAAGGATCTGTTTTTAGTGAAGGAGCTCAGTTTTTTGTTTTGGATAAGAAAAAAACTAAAAACTCTTATGCACAATTAATAGATGTTGCAATTTATGATGATCTAACTGAAAAAGAGGTTTCTATTAAATTGCACCAGTTTTTGAAAAACAATCACTTGAAAGCAAAGGATATTGATGTTGTTATCACAGGTAATAATGGGGATGTGGATTTTGATACTTATTATGATGCTTTTCAGAAAAAGGATTTCAAAAATACCCAGCAATTATATTATAAACAATTTTCAGGTGAATATAATACAGCTTCGGCATTTGGTTTATGGACGGCCTGTAAATTATTCAAATCTCAAGAAATTCCAGAGGTTTTAAAATTGAATCATAAAGACGTTACTTCTGTTAATCATATTTTATTATACAATCAGTATCAGGGTAAAAGTCATAGTTTTACATTGTTAAGCTCATGTTAAGCTTTAAAAAGGTAAATACTAGTTTTATTTTCATTGTTTTGCCACTTTTTTTAATGCTGAGAAGTGAACAGAGTTTATCAAATTGGTCGATTTTCATATTTATAATTATTTGGTTGGTTTTAACTATTATCGGTTCTTTTCATATTCAATGGAATTATTTTTTAAAAGCAAATCATAAGAATGATCAAATTAAAGAAAATGTTGTTGCTTTAACATTTGATGATGGTCCGAATAAAGATTTTACCCCAAAAGTTTTAGAATTACTTAAAAAATATAATGCTAAAGCATCTTTTTTTTGTATTGGCAAAAATGTTAATAAACATCCTGATATTTTAAATGAAATAGCAAAGAATGGACATTTGATAGGAAATCACTCTTTTTCTCATAAAAATTCATTTGGCTTTTTAAGTACGAAAGAAGTGATAAGTGAATTGGAAGAGACAAGGAAGATCATAGAAGAAAAAGTAAATTTAAAAGTAAAATATTTCCGACCACCTTTTGGAGTTACCAACCCGAATATAGCCAATGCTGTAAAGAAATTAAATTTGCATACTTTTGGGTGGAGCATCCGATCGTTGGATACCATAGCAAAAGATCCTGAAAAGGTGTATCATAAAATAGTTTCAAAACTTAAAAAAGGTGACATTGTATTAATGCATGATACCAGTGAGCTAAGTGTGTTTGTATTGGAAAAACTATTAGAATATTTAAATCAAAATAATATGAAAACTGTTACTTTAGATAAATTGTTTAATTTAAAGGCTTATGGATAAGAGTATTTTCTTTCTAATTATTTTTTTATTTTTAAATTCATTTACTGGATTTTCACAACAAGAGAAAATGACAGATGATGAAGCAGATAAGGTGAGAATTAAGATCATTGAAAGATCAAAAAGTACAAATACGATAGAGAGTGATTTTGTGCAGACCAAACACCTTGATTTTTTATCAAATGATATCAAATCCACAGGAAAGTTAGTTTTTAAATCACCTGATATGATCAAATGGGAGTATAAAACTCCTTTTAATTACAGTGTTGTTTTTAAAAATGATAAGCTATTTATAAACGATGATGGTGATAAAAGTAAAATTGATCTGGGATCAAATAAAACCTTTAAGTCACTAAATAATTTGATCATTAAAAGTGTCAAGGGAGATATGTTTGATGATGAGCAATTTGAAATACAATATTTCCAAAATTCAAATAATTATATCATTAAATTCACTCCTAAAGATGCTGCATTAAAATCCTTTATAAATGATTTTATCCTTTCCTTTGATAAGGAAAATTTGGATGTTGTAGAGATCAAAATGATGGAAAACGCCGAAGATTATACAATGATTAAATTTTTAGATCAAAAATTAAATACAAAAGTGGATGATGCGGTATTTTCAAATTAGTATTTTACTGTTGCTTTTTTTTTCATGTAGTTTGCCTACTACCAAAGGTTATTTAGAAAAAGAAGTTAGCAAAACGAACATTGAAAATGATTATTTTTCCAATGAAAAAACAGACTATATCTATAAAGCTAAAATTGATATTTACAATAAGAATTTTGGAGGTATTTTAATCATAAAAAAAACTGGAGTTGAGCAACATCGAATTGTATTCACTACCGAATTTGGAAACAAAATATTTGATTTTCAGATAACTAAAGGTGTTTTTAAAGTAAATTATATTTTAGAAGAATTGAATAAAAAAGTTATTTTAAACACTTTACAAGATGATTTTTACATACTTGTAAAGAAAATTATAAAGGTTGATAAACAGTTTGATGCTGGAAAAGAAATTGCATATAGATCACATTTTGATAAGGATTATGATCTGTATTATTTCTTATTGAAAGAGGATCAAAAACTATTTAAAATTGTTAAAACCAGTAAGAAGAAAGAAAAAGTAATTATTGATTTTTTGAAAATCAATAATAATATTGGTACAAAAATTGATATTATACATCAAAACTTTAGGCTTAAAATTCACTTAAATTATATTGGAAATTAATTTTACATTTGTAAAACCAATTAGTTCATATAGTACTACCACTAATTTAATGGAAAAATTGGTGAAACATTATTTGATATTACTTGTTGGGGGTGGCC
>JAOZTG010000151.1:1500-7748 GCA_029939235.1 Flavobacteriaceae bacterium | reverse complement strand
GTGGCATTCTTTCTCTTTCTATATTAAAATCTTTGATCAGATCACCACGTCGTTCGTCCCTCTCTCCTCGTAAAAACAATACATATTATATTGAATTAAAGTATTAAATAAATACCATTATAATATTGTAAAACAGCTATCTATATTTAGATATATTTTTTAATTTATAATCTATCATTCATAACTCTTCATATTAACTCCCATCCCTCCTGCTCTTAAAACGGCTTTTTCTCCATAACGATTGCGAATTCTATCCATGGCCTGATATAAGTTCATTATCTTGTCATTGTCTTCAAACAAATTGATCTGATGCCCGCCGGAAACAAGACAACCAAATTTTACTCCTATCAAACGAACCAACAATCGCCTTTGATACAATGTTCTATACAGATCTAGTACAATTGGCAAAATCATGTGATCTGAAGCGCTGTACGGAATTCTTTTTTGTTTTGTATAGGTCTGAAAATCAGAATATCTGATCTTGAAAGTAACACAGGCCGTTAATTTATTTGCACGCCTCAGCTGATAGATCAGTTTTTCAGTCATTGCTATAATAATACCATGTAATTTTTTAATATCAGTGGTGTCTTTATCAAAGGTTCGCTCGGTAGACATAGATTTTCGCTCCTGATATTTGATCACCGGATTATTATCAATACCATTGGCTTTTTTCCAGATACTTGTTCCGTTCTTGCCAAATACTTTTGCCATCATTCCTACAGGCATTTCCTGTACAGTTTTAATCTTTTTAATACCCAGATCACAAAGTATATGATAGGTTTTTTCTCCTATCATGGGTATTTTTCGAACAGACAAAGGTGCTAAAAAAGGTTTTTCTCCACCACTGTCAATCCTGATCTGATTATTCGGCTTTGCCTCACCTGTGGCAATTTTTGATACCGTTTTATTTACTGACAAACCAAAAGAAATTGGCAATCCGGTTTCTTTTATAATTCTGTGTCTAAGATCTTTAGCAAGATCATAACTACCAAAAAACTGATCCATTCCGGTTAGATCAATATAAAATTCATCAATAGATGCTTTTTCATACAGCGGAACCGAATCTTTGATCACATCGGTCACTAAAGTGGAATATTTGGTATAAATACCCGTATTGCCCCGTAAAATTATGGCCTCCGGACAAAGTTGCCTGGCAAGGTGCATAGGCATTGCTGAATGGACTCCATATTTACGGGCTTCATAACTACAAGCTGCCACTACTCCTCTATCAGAAGTTCCGCCGATCAACACCGGACGATCATTTAATTTACTATCCATCAATCGTTCACAGGATACAAAAAATGTATCTAGATCCATATGCACGATAGAACGTTCTAAGTTATTATTCATTAATACTTTAAGCTATTTATAAATCCAATTTTAAATTTTTTATGCCTTTCAATCCTTTAATTATTCACACATTCTCTCATTAACTAATAGATAGATCTAATTCAAACTCTGTGATTCTCTGTGCTACTTTGCGTAACTCTGCGTAACAATAATGATAACCTTATTTTATCACCACTAAATTGCATAATAACATCTTCTTTTCTTTTATCTTGACATAAAAGAAACAAAAGGTCAAGGCTGCAAAACAAAATCCATAGCTATCTTTATATATGCAAAGTGCGGCCGGGTGATTTTCCTGCGGTTCTCGGAAACTTCCCGGTCTTACTAAACATATATTTTGATGTCTATACATTTTCTTTTGAGGCCATTTCGAAATCAATAATATATATTAAAATCATATATAATTTCAGTTTTGACTCTGTGCAACAACTAAACAATTTGAAATCCATTTCAATATTTTCTCATTAACTCATTCATCATTTCCATTAACTCTCAGGTAGATCCAATTAAAACTCTGTGATTCTCTGTGCTACTTTGCGTAACTCTGCGTAACAGCCAAACAACACATTCATTTTTAACTCTATTTTTTCTATAAATAGAAAATAGAATACCTTTTAGCATTTGCTCATTCAATCATTAACTCATTGACTCCCTCCGCATACCTTGGATCCTGAATAATAGACAACTTTTCCATAAAACTCACTTCAATAGATACACAATCAAATTCGGCTGTTACTTTCCCTGTTAACTGATAGATTCCTCTTCCCCTTAAAGGGAATTTTTTCGCTACAGGCGGAAAGTGAACTGTATCAATAAAATCTCCTTTCCTGTCTAAAAAGGTGCCAAAATACATCAACTGTGCTTTAGAGGTCATCGTGCGTTTTGCTGTTACATAATAGCCGTAAACAGTAACTGTTTTACCTATATAAGCAAGCAGATCAGCAGCAAAAACAATCTCCTTTAAAGGTTTAGTCAACAGCTCAAAAGGAGAACATAAAGCATAGCCAATATATTCCATTTCATCAAAGGCATCTTCTAATTTTGAACTGAGTAATTCCGGAGTTCTGTAATTGATTTTCTCCGTTTTAAACAAAGTATGTACCTGCTCTTCCAAAACTACCTTATGCACTTTCATATAAGCCTCCCAGAGTAACTCTCGTTTGTTTTTACGAAACTTTTGAAAAGCATTTACTTTGATCAGAATAGAGATCTGTTCCAAAGAAATGGCTACCCGGTCAATAAAATCATCCAGACTTATAAAAAGTCCTTTTTGATGTCGTTCCGATATAATTTTTTTTGCTGTTTTTCCTTCAAAATCACGCAAAGTAGAAAAACCCAAATAAATGATATTTTGTTCAATACTGGTTTCGTAATACGACTTATTGATATCCGGTGCATGAATAATTCCACCATGCATACGGGCTTCGTGCACATAAAGTTCCGGATGATAAAAACCACCCGAATTATTAAGCGTTGCCACCATATATTCCAAAGGGTAATACGCTTTTAAAAACAGACTCTGATAACTTTCTACCGCATAAGATGCTGAATGACCTTTGGCAAAAGCATACCCTGCAAAACTCTCAATTTGCCGCCAGATCTCACTGATAAGTTTAAGGTTATGTCCTTTTTGCTCGCAATTATTAAAGAACTGTTTTTTTACTTTTGAAAATTCTTCTCTCGATCTAAATTTACCCGACATCCCTCGACGCAACATATCAGCCTCCCCCAGTGTTAACCCTCCAAAATAATGTGCAACCTTGATCACATCTTCCTGATATACCATCACACCATAGGTTTCGGGCATGATATCCAGTAAAATAGGATGTGCATCTTTTCTCCTTTTGGGATGCCGGTACCTTAAAATATACTCCCGCATCATCCCCGATTTTGCTACGCCGGGTCTGATTACCGAACTCGCAGCTACTAAACCCAGATAATTATCTACTTGCAATTTTTTTAACAACATGCGCATGGCAGGAGATTCTACATAAAAACAACCAATAGCCTTCGCATTTCTAAGAATATATTTGATCTTTTTATCTTCTTTAAACCGCTTAATATCATGTATGTCGATCAAAGGATCATTGGGTTTGTTATACTTTACAATATCAACTGCCTCACGAATTTTACCCAAACCACGCTGACTCAAAATATCAAATTTGTACAAACCAATATCTTCGGCAACTACCATATCAAATTGCGTGGTAGAAAACCCTTTCGGGGGAAAATAAGTTGCCGTATAATAATGAATAGGTTTTTCTGAAATTAAAATTCCACCTGCATGAATTCCCAGATAATTAGGGAAACCCTGAATCAACTTACTGTATATCAATACCAGTTTAGAAAGTTGATCTATCTTTTTAACATCAAAATCACCTCTTGATAATTTATCAATTTCCGATTTAGGCAAACCAAAAACTTTTCCCAATTCACGAACCGAAGCCTTGTATTTAAAGGTATTATAAACTGCAATCAAGGCAGTATGTTTAAAGGTTTTAAAAATAAAACGGGTAATATCATCACGATCACGCCAGGAGAAATCAATATCAAAATCGGGTGGATTCTTACGAAACAGATTGATAAAACGCTCAAAATACAGATCCAGCTCCACCGGATCTACATCGGTAATGCGCAATAAATAAGCTATAATGCTATTGGCTCCACTACCCCGCCCTACGTAATAATAACCTTTGCTTCGGGCGTACTTTAAAATTTTCCAGTTGATCAAAAAATAAGAAACAAAACCCTTTTCTTTAATAATTTTCAATTCTTTTTCCAAACGGGTAAAAATACGCTCTCCTAATTTTTGATAACGGTAGGATAAACCCTCGTAGGCAAGTTTTTTAAGCAATAAAAAATCCAGCTGTTCATTATTGGTATAGGTCTTTTGATTTTTAGGAGTGGCATTAACCACATCAAAATGTATGCTGCAGCGATCTAAAATATTTTGGGTGTTTTGTAAAATTTGAGGATACTCAGTAAAATATGTTTTCAAAGTTGCAAGCGGTAACATTGTATGCTCTTCTCTTCCCTGCTCAATTTTAGTTAATTTACTGAGTAATAAATTATTATCTATTGCCCGAAGCAAACGATGCGCATTAAATCCTTTTTTATTCTGAAAAGAAACCGTTTGTAAAACCACTAGTTTATTTAATCTTTTTCTCCACTTAGAGAATAATAAATGATTCACCTGAAAAGGAGAGATTCCTAAAAACTCATGTTCTTGCAGCTCGAACTGAATTTGCTTCCCGAAAGGGTAAATCACAAAAGTATCCTTTAAAAAAGGAGCTTGTACAGGCACTTTGAATTTAGACTGATGTAACAATGCCGATAAATAGTTATTGATGTTTAAAAATCCGTTATTATTCTTTGCCAGGATCACAAACTCCTGCTGTACCCCATTTCTAAAATCTACTCCTAAAATGGGCTTTATGTCATACTTTGTTGCTAAACGAACCACTTCTAAACATGCCGAAGTATTATTGATATCGGTCAAGGCAAAACATTGTACTTTATTCTTCTTTACCAGTTGCAGCAGGCCTTCTGGTGAAATAGAACCATAGCGTAAACTATAATAAGTATGTGTATTGATATACATAAAAACAGGAACAATAATTTTTTACAAAATTAACTACATTTTCAAGTATTGATTACCTATATTTGTAGTATTATGAAAAATATATCTAAAAACATAGCCAAGAACTTAAGGCATTTAAGAAATCTAAAAGGTCTTACACAAGAGCAATTTGCAGATGATCTAAAAGTATCACGCTCACGTATAGGATCTTATGAAGAGGGAAGGTCAGAACCATCCATAGAAACTTTGATAGAAATATCTTCGTATTTTAATTTACCGATAGATGTATTGGTGAAAAATGATCTGACTGCAGCCAAAGATGCTTCCTTTATAGAAATAGGTAACCAGCGTGTTTTATTCCCTATAACGGTTGATGAAGAAAATGAAGATCTTATTGAGGTCATTCCCGTAAAGGCATCAGCAGGTTATTTACGAGGTTATGCTGATCCGGAGTATATTGAGCATCTGGACAAAATAAAATTACCTTTTTTGCCTACCGGTAAACACCGTGCTTTTCCTATAAAAGGAGATTCTATGTTACCGGTAAAAAGTGGCTCTTATATTGTAGCAAAATTTATAGAAGATATTCGTGATCTGAAAAGTGGCAGAACTTATATTGTTATCACCTTAAACGATGGTATTGTTTACAAAAGGATTTATAACGAAATAGAAGAAAAAAGGGCTTTAAAACTGGTTTCCGATAATAAAAAGTATGATCCTTACTACATCTATGCCAATGAGGTTTTAGAATTATGGGAATTCACCTGCAGCATCAATACACAGGAATATGATGAAAATGAATTAAAATTAAGCAGTATTATCAATATGTTTAATGATCTGGGAGTGGAATTAAAAGCACTGAAGAGAATTATGAATTAGGAGTTATTAATGATGAAGAAAGAAAATATTATTACCAAAAAAAGTTTTGATTTTGCTGTTAAAACTGTCAACTTGTACAAATTACTAGTTGAAACACACAAAGAATACATTCTTAGCAAACAGTTATTACGATCAGGCACATCTGTTGGTGCTAACATACGAGAAAGTCAAAATGCTGAAAGCACAGCTGATTTTATTCATAAACTATCTATTGCTCAAAAAGAATGTGATGAAACTATATATTGGTTGGATCTATTGGAAGCTACTTCCTTTTTAAATAAAAATGAGCATTTTAAAGTACGTAATGAAGCTCAAGAACTATTGAAAATCATTCGTAGCATTATTTTAACAACGAAACAAAATAGAGTTAAAAATTATAAATCAAAAAATTATAATTAATAACTCCTAATTAATAATTCTATTGAAATACGCCATCATA
>JAOZTG010000151.1:0-1400 GCA_029939235.1 Flavobacteriaceae bacterium | reverse complement strand
AAAAATTATAATTAATAACTCCTAATTAATAATTCTATTGAAATACGCCATCATAGACATAGAAACTACCGGAATGGGAATTCAGGGTAATAAAATTACCGAAATTGCTGTTTTTATCCATAACGGAAAAGAAGTTATAGAAGAATACGATACTTTGGTAAATCCGGAATGCAATATTCCATACGCTATTACCCGATTGACCGGAATAAATAATACCATGGTCGCAACTGCTCCCAAATTTTATGAAATTGCTAAAAAACTGATTCTCCTTACCAAAGATTGTGTATTTGTAGCACATAATGTAAACTTTGATTATAATGTGATGCATAAAGAATTTAGCGAACTGGGATTTCCGTTTAAACGGAAAAAACTCTGTACGATCAGGCTTTCACGAAAATTGATTCCCGGACTTCCCTCCTACAGTCTGGGTAAATTATGTGCTTCACAGGGAATAAAAATAAACGATCGACACAGGGCAAAAGGAGATGCCGAAGCAACAGTAACACTATTTGAAAAACTTTTAAAATTAGACAATAAAGGAGTTTTTGATTCCTTTTTAAAAACAAGATCCAGACAGGCAACCCTACCACCACTCCTGCCTAAAAAGATATTTGATAAATTACCTGAACAAACCGGGGTTTATTATTTTAGAAATGAAAAAGGAGATATCATTTACATAGGAAAAGCGATCAATATTAAAAAACGAGTACTAAGCCATTTTTATGATAAAAAGAATAAAGAGGTAGCTTTAAGTCAGCAAACAGCCAATATCACTTTTGAAATAACAGGAAGTGAATTGGTGGCTTTGCTTTTAGAATCGGCAGAGATCAAACATCATTTCCCGATTTTTAACAGGGCACAACGAAGAAGTAATGAAAGTTATGGCATTTTTAGTTACGAGGATAGATCCGGCATTATCCATTTGGCATACAACAGATTAAAACATATACATCAACCAATGGCCAAGTGTTATAATATTACTGAATGTCGTTTGCTTTTAGAACAATTTTGCGAAAAATATGAACTTTGTCCGAAATATTGTCATCTACAAAGCAATGTGACAACCTGTTTTCATTATCAGATCAAAAAATGTAAAGGAATTTGCAGAAGTGAAGAACCCAAAGAAAATTATAATAAAAGAGTACATCAGCTTATTGACGATTTAAATATTGACCATAAAAATTATATCATTACCGAAAATGGAAGACGACCAAACGAACAAGCTTTTGTGCTAATTGAAAAAGGAGTATATCAGGGGTATGGCTATACCATTGAAAATAATACCATTACCGACTTAAGTGCATACAGATCAATGATTATCAAACAAAAAGATAATCGAGATGTACAACGGATCATAAACGGATTTAGGAAGAAAAATGAAAATTGTTTATTGGAAATTT
>JAOZTG010000150.1 GCA_029939235.1 Flavobacteriaceae bacterium | reverse complement strand
ATTCCATTAAAATAACGAGAACCAAAAAAAGTTTAGAAAAATGTTGACTTTTTGAAATGGATGTTACTAATAAGAAAACAAACCATTTTTTGCTTGTCAGTAAAAAGCTACATATCGTTCTTATTTTCTCTGTTTTTCATTATACAAATCCCTCATTGTCAGAATTCCAACTTTAAAATAAGGACGATTGCTTTTTATAATGTAGAAAATTTATTCGATACCATAAATAATCCCGATACTTTTGATGATGACTTTACACCAAAAGGTAAAAACGTATATACTTCTAAAATTTACTGGAAAAAGATCCACAATATAAGTACCGTAATTTCAAATATTGGTTATAAAACTACTATGAATTCACCAGTGCTTATTGGTTTGGTAGAAATTGAAAACAGATCTGTTTTGGAAGATCTGATCCATTCTGAATCTCTTAAAAACAAAAGTTACAATAACATACATTTTGATTCACCCGACAGAAGAGGTATTGATGTTGCATTACTATATCAGGAAAAATATTTTATTCCTTTAGATCAAAAGAATTATGAAGTTAAACTATGGGATGAAGAAGGGAAAAGGATCTTTACACGTGATATACTTATGGTTCATGGACTTTTAGATGATGAACCAATTTATATTATTATAAACCATTGGCCTTCACGACGTGGAGGTGAAAAAAGGAGCAAGTCAAAAAGAGCAAAAGCAGCATATATTGCTCAACAAATCATGGAGAATATCCGACTTGAAAATACAAATGCAAAGATTATTGTGATGGGGGATTTTAATGATGATCCGATAGATAATAGTATAAAAAACGGACTTTTGAGTGTTGGAAAGGTTAAAGATATAGATCAAAACACCTTATTTAATCCCATGGAAAAAATGTACAAACAAGGCTTGAACACCTTAAGCTACAGGGATGGAATAAACCTTTTTGACCAAATACTTTTGAGTCCTGATTGTATATCTATTAACAAGAACTATCATACCTATAAATTCTACAAATCTGGTATTTATAATCCTTCTTATGCTATTACACAAAAAGGTAAATATAAAGGCTACCCTTTTCGAAGTTTTCAAAATAATAATTTCACCGGCGGGTATAGTGATCATTTCCCCGTTTATATTTATCTGATAAAAAAAACCCCAACTTTCGTTGAGGCTTTTAAAATATCTGGTAAAACTAATTCATATTAGTTAGCCCACCACACTGGTACATCTGGCTCTTGCCAGTTTTTCCCTACTACATCTGAATTAGCAGTTTTTTCCGAAGTTGGATAAATAGCTCTTACATACCATTTACCAAGCATTTCGCTTTCATCATCTTCACCTTCTATACGTAATGCGAGTCCTTTAAATACATCACCTGAAAAGTTATATCGTCTAAAATCAACATAAGTTTCAGTATTAAAAATATTTGCAATATATTTTTCTTTCATGATATGATTTAACATCAAACCAGCTTCACCAACATCAACAGAAGTATCTGCCATATAATCAGATCCATTTGCTTTTGTTTTATTCATATTAGCAGCAATACCTTTCATATATGCAACATATGCATCTGATGAAGAACCAATACTTGTTTCATTCCCTCCATTTGCTAAAAATAAAGCTTCTGCCTTGATAAACATAGCTTCTGCATGAGTGATTAAAATCAAAGGAGCGCCGTTTGAAGTGAGATAACCTCCATCTTTAAAAAACACATTTCTTTGTTCACCATCAGAAGATTCTCCTTGGCCTCCATTCATACCTCCTCTCCATGGAGTAGTAGTTTCATCATCAGCGATAGGTCTGGCATAATCATCTTGAATTAATCTAACATATAATTTAGGTAAACGAGGGTCCACTAAAACAACTCCACTTTCAAATGGATAGGTTGAACCATTCATCATACTAATGATCTGATCATTTGGTCCATTGTAATAATTTCCTGTTTGTGCAGTTAGCACATTTCCTGAATACCAAGGATTAATTTTATCACTAGGCATGCCTAATTCAAAGTCATCAGCATTGGATGTAAATCCATTCTCGATAGAGGCTAGAACATCGGATGGACTTGCCATTCCTTTATTCATTAATCTCAATTGGAAACGCGCTTTATAAGTATAAGCAGCTTTTATCCATTGATCATAATCACCGTTATAGATCAAATCTTCTGAACCTAAACTAAATCCTGAATCATCTGAACCTTGCAAAGCTGAAATAGCTTTATCTAATAAAGCAATGATGTTTGAATAAATCTGTTCCCCGGAATCATACTCAGGGTAAACAGTTTCAAGTGGATCAGTAGCTTGAGAATAAGGTACGTTATCCCAGTTGTCAACAGCTAAGCCTAAATTAATAGCTTCAACTATTTCAGCAACAGCTCTGTATTTTTTTGCGCCAACAGCATCGGCCTTTGCCTGAATAACCCTAACATTTGGAAGAACACTTAAGTATATTGTACTCCAGGTAGAAGAGTTTTGTGTTTTTCCTGCTGCACTGTAACCATACCCACCAAAATACTGTGAATAATTACCAAAAGTTGCTTCAGTATAATAATTTGCATATACCGTTTTTTGTAATACAGGTGCCATTAATGTGGCCATATCAACATCCTCCACATTTACTGCATCTGAAGGAGTATTTACATCTAAATAGTCATCACAACTCGTAAATCCTACGGCTATCAATGCTATTATAATCGTTTTTAAAATTAAATTTTTCATCTTTATCATCATTTTTTAAAATCCTATGGAAACTCCAAAAGAATAGTTTTCGGTTAATGGTAAACTTCTTCCCGCAAATCCGTAGATATTACTTCCTGCACTAAATGCACTTCCCTCAGGATCAAATCCGTCATACTCTGTCCATAATAAAACATTGGAGGCATTTGCACTAATAATAAAGTTTCGAACGCCAACTCTATCTAGGAAATGACCTGAAATATCATAAGATATACCAATATTTCTTAATTTAACAAAGGATGCATCCTGTAAATACACTTCTGCTGCACCTGTAAATTTATTCCAGCTTCTGTAATAGCTTTCATCCAAACCATAAGCGGTTGTAATTGTATTTTTAACATATGTGCCAGGATTCGATGGATCTTCCATCACACCATCTAAAACATAGTCATCAATATTTCTCAATTCAGTTACAGCACTAGTACCGTTTCTAATCATTGTACGACGGGCCCAACTGTATTTATCACCTCCTTCTTGCCATTCAACCAAGAAATTAAATCTGAAATTTCTCCATCTTAAATCTGACCCAATTGACATATTGAAATCTGGCATTGCATTACCCACAATGGCGTAATTATCTTCACCATCACCATCATCATCATACTCCAGGTTTGGATAACCATCAGTATCAATAAAACGCTGACCATCTTTATACTCCCAGTTATATCCGTAAAGTGTACCCATTTTATCACCTTCCTTTAGATCTAAGAATACTTCAGGAGCGCCATCTCCATAAAAATACATGCTATTTACATCTTCCGGTAAATCAATTACTTTACCTTCATTTGTACTGAAATTATATATTAAATCCCATGAAAAATCCTTACTTTGAATTACAGTACCGCTAATCATCAATTCATGTCCTTTTGTTTGATAATGCCCTGCATTTCTTGTATATCTTGAAAGACCTGTTGAATAAGCTAAAGGTACATTAAAGATTGCATCATAAGTATCTGATACATAATAAGCATAATCAAAACGCAAACGATTTCTAAAGAAACGCAAATCAGCACCAACTTCCCAACCTTTTGTTCGTTCGGGTTTAAGATCAGCATGACCAACTTGAGTAGCTGTGCTTAAACCTCCTGAATTACCCCATGGAAAATTACTGGCAGGATAAAACTGTTCTCCTAATAATCCTGTTTTTCCAAATGTTGTTCCATTTCCAACCTCAGCATAAGATCCTCTTAATTTACCAAATGAAAAGAAATCATTCTCACCAAAAAGTCTAGACATATCCCAAGCTAAACTTGCAGATGGATAGAAAAAACTATTATTATCTAACGGTAATGTTGAAACCCAGTCATTTCTACCTGCAATGGTTAAGAACAATATGTTATCATAATCAAATTTTGCTTCTCCAAACAAACCAATCAAACGTTCTTGTGTGGTCCAGTTTTGAGCTGTCCTGTTTGCAGTATTACTCATGTTATTAAAATGAGGGATGTTAAATCCTTCACCTCTTTGCCACTGATAGTCTCTTTTAAAATCGGTAATTTGATTACCAACTAAGAAAGAACTGTGGAATTTATCTGACCAATCCTTTGTAAAAGAAACAATTAAGTTAGATTCTAATCCAAAATATACTTTTGCCTGATTAATGATTGATCCGTTTACTTTTGATCCCAGATCTAGTTCAGGTGCTACAAAACGATTTTTAAATTCCGTATAATTATCTACTTGTGCGGTATAATTTACATTTACCCATTCTGCAGGAGCCCAGTTTAAATTAAGATTTCCTATCCAACGATTGGTATCTTGTGTCAAACCACTAACTTCAGCATTATAACGTGGACTATCAATCCATGGTGTAAAAATTCGCTGAGTTCCATCAGGGTTTTTATAATCATTAATTGGGAAAGTTGGTGAATAATATGCCAACGCACTCATTACTGATTTATCACCTCCTGCAGGTTGTCTGTTATCTGAATTTGTGTATTGGATAGATGAGTTGATTTTAAAAGTATTGGATACCTGATAACCAGCTTTGAATCTGATAGAAGTTTTATCAAATTCATTCCCGGGAGTTGTACCTGTTGATCCTACATTTCCTACTGAAAAATAGTAGTCCAGTTTTTCATTCGCTCCGGCAATGTTAAAGTTTATAGTACTGTTAATACCGGTTCTAAACAGTTCATCAGGATCATAGAAACGATCGTTTGATAGATCAACTACAGTTCCGTCAGGTTTAATATATTCATCATCCGAATATAAAGGACCCCATGTATGAAATGGTGTACTTGTACTTACTCTGGTAAAACCAGTTTCCGTTTCAGGAGTGTATAATACTTCAGGAATTTGGGTATAACCTTCACGATATAATTTTTGCTGATCAGGTGTTTTTGTAACATTGCTAAAAGTAGTTGCCATAGAAATATTTACTTTAGCTTTACCTTGTTGACCTTTTTTGGTAGTAATTACAATTACACCATTTGCACCTCTTATTCCATAAAGTGCTGTTGCCGCAGTACCCTTTAATATATTATAGGTTTCAATATCATCCGGATTGATGTCTCCTGCTCTACTGGAAAGACCAAATTGAGCATTTGATGCGGATCCTGATGATCCGGCGCCTTCTGAAGGTGTTAGGTTGGCTGCACCTGTGTCATTGTTGACAGAAACTCCATCTACAATAATTAACGGTTGGTTATTTTGACCTGGATTCATAGAAGAAACCCCTCTAATCAAAATATCAACACTACCCCCTGCTGTACCCGAAGTTGGTGCAACAGATAAACCTGCAACTCTACCTTGTAATGCAGAAACGGCATTGGTTTGTCCTGATAGATCAAGATCTTCCGTTTTAACCTGTGATACAGAATAAGCCAATTGTTTTTCCTTTTGACCAATACCAAAGGCTGTTGTTATTACAACCTCGTCTAGTTCATTTGCATCTTCCACTAAAGATACATTTACAGTGTTCCCTGACACCGTAACTTCCTGGTTTGCAAATCCGACAAATGAAAAGATCAATACGTCTCCTTGCGAAGCTTCTATTGCATACTTTCCATCAAAATCAGTTGCAGTCCCGTTGTTCGTTCCTTTAATTAGAATATTTACTCCTGGTAATATAGCTCCAGATACGTCTGTAACTGTCCCCACCACAGTTGTTTGTGCAAACAACATTTGGGAGGCCGAAATAAATAAAACCAATAAAGAAAACAAGTACTTGTTTCTCATAATTTGATTGAATTTTTGTTAATAATTAATATTTTTTGAATTAATATTAAAGCTAATATAAGGTATTATTGTTAATAATTGCACAAAAATGCACAAAAACGTGCGTTTTTTAACACTAATCAAGTAATAGTTTATAAATATTGGCTATATCTTCACTATTTTCTTATCTTTTTTAGGAATAATATTGTTTACTTTTGATAATAGAAAACATAAATAATTAAATTTGAATATGCGTTGGAAGAATAAAAATAATCCTAAAAAAAAGAAGGTTGATAAACTAAGTGTAGAACTTGGTATTGATCATACTATTGCCGGATTGCTGGTACAACGGGATATTGAAACATTTGAGCAGGCAAAATATTTTTTTAGACCTAGCTTGAATGATCTGAACGATCCTTATTTAATGAAAGATATGGATCTTGCTGTGCAGAGAATTGAAAAAGCAATTTCACAAGAGGAAAACATTATGATCTATGGTGATTATGATGTTGATGGTACTACTTCTGTAGCATTGGTTTATTCTTATTTAATCACTTATTATTCCAATGTTACTACTTATATACCCGACAGATATGATGAAGGGTATGGCATTTCTTACAAAAGTATTGATTTTGCCAGCGATAATAATATTACCTTGATTATTGCTTTGGATTGTGGTATCAAAGCAATTGATAAAATTGCTTACGCCAACGAGAAAAACATTGATTTTATTATTTGTGATCATCATCGTCCGGGAGATAAAATTCCAAAAGCCATAGCAGTTTTAGATCCAAAACGTGAAGATTGTAATTATCCTTACGATGAATTATGTGGTTGTGGTATCGGATTTAAATTAATTCAGGCTTTAGCCGAAAAAAAAGATCAAACGGTTGATGATCTAATTCCTTATTTAGATTTGGTTGCAACTGCGATTGCAGCAGATATTGTACCAATTACCGGTGAAAACAGAATATTGGCGTCCGTCGGATTACAGATCATAAATACAAATCCACGACCGGGAATCAAAGCACTTATTCAAAATCTGAAAAAAGACAATCTAACTATTACGGATGTTGTTTTTGTGATTGCCCCCAGAATAAATGCCGCCGGAAGAATTAAACATGGTTTATACGCTGTTGAATTATTAATAGAAAATAATTTTGAAAAGGCGCAAAAATATGCATCTGAGATTGAGCAGTTTAATTTTACAAGAAAAGAACTTGATAAAGTAATAACAAAAGAAGCTTTACAGCAAATTGAGCAGAATAAGGAAAAAGAAAATTTTACCAGTGTAGTTTTTGACCCGGAATGGCATAAAGGAGTGATAGGGATTGTTGCTTCAAGATTAATAGAAACTTATTACAGACCAACTTTGGTTTTTACTAAAAGTGGTGAGTTTTTGGCAGCTTCAGCAAGATCGGTTAAAGGATTTGATATTTATAATGCTTTGGAAAAAAGTAGTGAATTTATTGAACAGTTTGGCGGACATAAATATGCTGCCGGACTTACTTTAAAACCTGAGAATTTCCTAAATTTTAAAGAACTTTTTGAGAAAGTTGTTAAAGAATCTATACCTCCAGAGCTTTTGATTCCTGAAATTGCTATTGATGCTGAGCTGTTTTTATCGGATATCACACCAAAATTCAATAGAATTATTAAACAATTTGGTCCTTTTGGCCCAAAAAATATGAAACCTGTTTTTAAAGCCAGTGGTTTGCGAGACAACGGTTATGGTAAAAAAGTTGGAAAAGAAGAAGAGCACTTAAAACTAAATATTATTTCCGGAGTTGATCAAAAAACATATAATGCTATTGGTTTTGGATTAGGTAAAAAATATAATGAGATCAATAATGGTAAATCGTTTCAGGCTGTTTTTACCATAGAAGAAAACCA
>JAOZTG010000149.1 GCA_029939235.1 Flavobacteriaceae bacterium | reverse complement strand
AAAGTAACTGGATACAAACAATGCCCGGAAAAGGTTTTACTATTTTATTGAGACTATACGGACCGTTAGACCCTTGGTATGATAGAAGCTGGGTTCCTGGTGATTTAGAATTGATAAAATAGTTATTAATAACCTGTGATTTTAGCTGGTAAAGTAGTGTGTAATATGCTAGTAATAAACAAATACATAATTTATATATGATTAGGAAACTCTTTACCTTATTGATTGTATTTGTTTCTTTTAGCAGCACTACAATACAGGCTCAGGAATCACAAAGCAAATTAATTATTAAATGTTGTCATGGGTAGAACGAAGTTAGGAGTGGAGAGGAATCTCAAAACATGAAAATAGTGAGATTTATCGTCAATATGTTTCTTTAAAAAAAAAAGCATATTTTTGTCGAAATGACATCCTCAATTAAAATAATAGTAGAACCAAATAAAATAAACGAATGAAAAAACTATTTTTAACACTTTTGGTTTTTGTACTGATAATTAGCTGTACAAACCAAAATACTTCTATAAAGGAGAATGAAGCATTGGTCAATAAGTATGTAGAAGCAGTAGAAAATATAGATACTACTACCATGGAATCACTTCTTGCTGATAACTACGAAGGATTTGGACCTTCTTCCAATGATAAGATCGACAAAAAAGGAGCGCTTACAAGCTGGAAAGAAAATGTAGAAAACCTTTACGAAAGTATCCATTACAGCAAATCCAGAATTATGTCTGTAAACGTTCCTGACGGAGAAAACAAAGGTGAATGGGTATCAAACTGGGCTGAATTAAAGATCGTTTATAAAAAAGACAAAAAAGAAGTGACCATCTGGACCAACACGGTTTACCAAATTGAAAACAATAAGATCATTAAAAGTTATACTTTTTATAACGAAGCAGATGTTTTGGAGCAATTGGGCTATGTTTTTATCAATCCAAATGACTTATAAAATTTAAAAAATGAAAAATATTAAAATACTATTTATAATTGCAATATTATTTACAGGAGTAGATCAATTAGTTGCACAGGATATTTCAAAAAGTTTGGGACTTTATGTTTTTCCATCAAATGATCAGGATAAAGCAACACAGGATGCCGATGAAACAGCCTGTTTTAAATGGGCGAAAGAACAATCGGGCTATGATCCGATGAATCCTACAAAAGTTGTTGCAGCGGAAGCTGACACATCTTTGGACGGATCAGCAGTCAGGGGTGCTGCAAGAGGTGCAGCTGCCGGAGCAGCTATAGGCGCTATTGCCGGTGACACAGGTGAAGGTGCAGCAATAGGCGCAGTAGTAGGTGGTTTAAGAGGAAGACGGGCAAGAAAAGTTGGTGATCAGCAGCAGCAGCAGGCTAATAATCAAGCTGCAACAGCAAAAACCAGTGAACTTGAAGCCAATTATAACAAAGCCTTTTCTGCCTGTATGGAAGGTAAAGGTTATACGGTTAAATAGCATAATGTTTGTTTTATCCTGAATTAGTTACTTTATTAGATGGAATGGAAAAATAATATCATTGGCTTATTTTCTATATTTGATAATTAATAATAATCTTATGAAAAAATATTATCTGATTTTTTGCTTTTTGTTTATTGGTTACGGACTTCAATCACAAGTATTGATTGCCTTACTTTTAGGTGACAAACTAAATACAGGTAATATTGAATTTGGTTTGGATGGAGGCTATAGTTTTTCTGATATATCAGGTCTAGAAGCCAATAAAAAATTAAGTGAATTCAACCTGGGTTTTTATTTTGATATCAAAATAAAAGAAAACTGGTATTTAAATACTGGCGTGTTGGTAAAATCAACTTTAGGTGTGGATGAGCTTAGCATGAATGACCTTGAAATTTTAAATACTACCATTTATCTGGATCAAAATGATGAAATTTTAGAAGGAGAATATAGTCAAAAAATGAGTTATTTTCTGATCCCGGCATTAGCAAAATATAAGTTTAAAAATAATATCTATGCAGAAGGTGGATTACAAATTGGATGGATGTATAATTCATGGATCCAATTTGATTCTAAAATTGATGGTAATACTGCACGTATCAAAGAAGGTAATGAAGATCTAATCAATTGGTTTGATATGGGAGTTGCAGTAGGAGCAGGATACAGGCTATTAAAGGGTTATGGATGGACGTTGGGTGCTAGATATTATTATGGGTTTGTAGATGTTTATAAAGATATTCCAGGAACAAAGAATAGTGCGCTCTTTTTAAAACTTAATGTACCTATTGGTGCCAGTGATGAGATGAAGGAAAAAATGAAAGAGCAAAAAGCCATATTAAAAGAAAAAAAAGCTAAAAGAAAAGCTGCAAAAAAAACTAACCATAATTAATTGTATATGAATCATTTAAGTAAATTGGGAATAGGAATAATTTTTATATTCTTATTCGCTCAACAAACTAATGCTCAATATACTACAACAAAAGTAAGAACGGTTCATGAAGCTTATACCGATAGTTTAAAACAGGTAGAATATAACCATATTTTTCCTGTTTGGGGTCAAGGTGCCTATAGAAAAGGATTTGACATACCCTACCCTGCAGGTTTTATGGCTAATTTTATGTGGTTGGATCAAGGTATTATTTTGGATAATATGCAATTAGGTTTAAAAACCGACAACAGGGATATTCCTTTGACTGAAGTCGACTTTATTGGGTTTGGTGAAAATAGAAATACCTCTTATACCGTTAATGTAAGACCCGATCTTTGGATATTTCCTTTCTTAAATGTGTATGGTATTTTTGGCTACGGACATTCCCGTACAGAAGTAAATATCAACCAATTAGGATCAAAACCATTTGATCTGCAATCTATTGCAGAGCAGGGTATCTCAACCGCTGGAATAGGAATTATGGGGGCAGCTGGTATTGGTCCTGTATGGCTTTCGGTAGATGCCAACTGGACATGGAATAAACCTGAATTACTAGACGAAGCAACCAAAGTGAATGTGGTAGGCATTAGAATGGGACACTCTTTTGTATTTAAGAATAATCCTGATAGTAACATTGCCCTTTGGGTTGGCGGAATGTATATAAAAATGGGATCAGCAACCGTAGGTGAAATTAGATTGGGTGATGCAATTCCAACAGAAAATATGAATGCAAAAGGCCAGGAACTACTTGATTTTTACGATGAATTGCCTCCTTTAGATAAATTAAAACCAAAATATCTTATTGTGAAAGCGATTGGAGAAAAAATGGTAGATGCAGATGGAGATGCCATTATACGATATGGTATGGATAAACAGGTAAAAGAAAAGTGGAATGGTTTATTGGGTATACAATACCAACTCAACAAAAGATGGATGCTTCGGGGGGAAGCAGGGCTAATAGGTGACAGAAGATCTTATTTGCTATCACTCAACTATAGATTTATGATATAACCAATTTTTAGAATATATTAACTTTGTGCTTTACTATAATCAATCAGTAAGTATTACATTTACAAATGCTTTTGACTAAATTCTGTTAGGCATCATTATTGTTATATCTATGATAAGGCGATTGCCAAAAATAAATTAAAAACTAAGTATTATGAAAAAATTACTATTGATTCCTTTTATTGCTTTATTATTAATTTCCTGTGAAGGCCCTATGGGTCCTCCGGGTCGTGATGGACAAGTGATTGTTGGGCAAATGTTTGAAGCCAATATTTCTTTTAATGCCGGCAACGATTATCAAGAATTTGTTGATATTCCAAGCCAAATCGATGTTTACCCTACTGATATTGTTGTGGCCTATATTTTAGCTGGTGATTTTGACGGAAGTGATATTTGGGAGCCTTTACCACAAACTTTATTTTTAAACGAGGGTACATTACTTTATGGATATAATTATACAGAATTTGATGTTGGATTTTTCCTTGATGGAACTGTAGACTTAGATCAATTAGATTCAGATTTTACAAATAACATTATTTTTAGAGTTGCAGTTCTTCCAGCAGATCAGGTTCAAGGGTTGGATTTAAGTAATATGACCAATGTTCTGAATTCTCTGGAAAATAAAGAGATCATCCATTTAAATTAATTAAGGTTAAAAAGAAATTCTTAACAATATTTTAATTCAAGTATTTCATTTTCAATGAGAAAATATTTTCTTGCACTCACGTTAATTATTACCGGAATTGGTCTTCTTGTTTATAATTATTTTGCAAACAGTCATACTGCTTATACCGAGACCATATTTTCAAATGAAGCAAAAACATTTGAAAAGAATTTTGACACCTATTTATCCAGTGTTGAAAATAACATCAGATCATTACAACAAAATTTTCATAAAGTTGATAAAATTAGGGATACTACCTATATAAGGGATTATCTTTTTCCTTTTTTAGAAAAGGATCCCTATTTAATTTCAATTGCTCTGGTCAATGATTCAAATAAGTTGGTAATAAAGAAAGAAGAGAAAAGTATTGTTCTGGCAATTGACAGCACTAATAAAATGGATGTTGTTAAATGGCAAAGGTTTGAAAATAAAAAGCTAATAAGTACATGGCAGGAGAGTTTTGAAAGAGAGATCAATAAAACACCATGGTATGTTGAATTGAAGAATACACCTAATCAGATTCAGTGGTTGTTAAGAATAAATTCAGTCCAAAATAAAAAGGTTTCTAATTCCGAACTTTTTTATGCAGGTTATTCCTATTATTCTGATAGTGCTCAAAATTTGATCTTGTTTCAGTTTTCAAGAGACGAACTTCTTAAGAATTTTAATATTGATCTCGAAAAGATGCCTATTAATTTTTTGATCAAATCAAATAAGGACAAAATAATTGACCTGACCAATTTAAAAGTTGATAACGACAGCCTTCACATTAGTAAAACTAATCATTTTAAAAAATTTGATAAGATCAAATCAGGTACATTTAGTTTTAATTTTAAAAATGAAACCTATTGGAATTCATTTAAAAGGTATGCTAAAGAAACAGGTATTCAGTATTTTCTGTTCACTATACCTGAAAAAAGTTTAAAAAGTCTGACTAAAAATGAGAATTCCGAGTGGGTAAACAAATTTGCTTTTTTTCTGATCTTATTTGGCTGTGCCATTCTGCTGATTAGAAAACGTTTCTTTTACAGCCCCTCGAAAAGAATAAAAATACCTCCTGTTAAAGAGATATTGACGGAGGATGAAAACAGATATTTAGAGTTTAAATCATCCGCCCGCTGGGATTACCGACAAGAAAAAACTAATCCCGAATTAGAAAAAGTAATATTAAAAACACTTGCTGCTTTTGGAAATACGGATGGTGGAATATTGTTAATTGGAGTGGATGATGATAAAAATATCATTGGTTTGGAGAATGATTTCAAAACATTAAAGAGATCAACTGCAGATTATTATGAAATACATCTAAGAAATATATTGCATAATAATATGGGTGTTAAATATGTAAGTAAAAATATAAGAATGCAATTTGAAACTTGTGACAATCAACATATGATATGCGCTATAAAAGTTCTCACTGCTGATGAACCTATCTATTTAAAATTTAAAAATAAAAATGGTCAAACAGAAGAAAAATTCTTTGTGAGAAGTGGTAATTCTTCTCAGGAAATTACCTCTATTGCCGAAATTAATGACTATATCAATTCAAGATTTAATATTTAGAAGTAAATTCATTATATTTAACTTTTTATAAGTCTAATGAAAGTATTCTTTTTTATATTATTTACGGGAATTTCCTCATTCTTTTATGCACAGGATGTTTTAAGAGACACTTTAGCAATAAGTGCTCCTAATTTATTTATTCAAGATCATAAAAATCAATTTAATGTCAAATTTGAAGTTAGTAATGATGTTTTAACCTATAATTTACCACAAGAGGATATTAAACTTCGAATAAAACCAAATTTAAACATAAAATATGGATTTGTTTTGAGTTATAAATTTGCTTCGATTAGACTTGGTATTCGACCTAAAGTATCTGATGCGGATGAATTAAACAAGGGTGATTCAAAGACATTTCGTATACATTTTAAATTATTATTTGATTATTGGTCACATCATTTTGCATATAATTATGCTAAAGGCTATTATATTGTCAATACAGAAGATTTTACTCCTCCAATCACCAAAAGTAATTTTCATATTCAATTTCCAAATTTAACTTCCAATACATTTACTGGATCAAGTATGTATAAGTTTAATGAAAATTATTCGGTACGGGCTATTGAGTCCCAAACTGAAATACAAATAAAAAGCGCAGGCTCATTTATGCCTGGTGTGGTTTATAGCTATTATAATATAAAAGGTGCTGGTGAAATTTTATACCCAGAAGATAACCTCGTGACCAGACCTAATTATTCAGACATTAAAGGATTCGATATTTCTTTAGCAGCAGGGTATTATTATACTTTTGTATTTAAGAAGCACTGGTATGCCAACGCTTTTGCTACTCCAAGCATTGGACTAGATTTTCACAACACAACCGAGCATACCCCGGATGCTATTACTAGTGATAACAATATTGATATATTCTACACCCTAAGAAGTGGAATAGGCATTGGATATAATGGTGAAAAAATATTTTTAGGCGCAAATTTTTCCCATGGAAATTCAAGTGAGAAATTTTCAGACAATGAAATCAAACTCAAAACAATAGCAAATACTTTTCATGTTTTTATTGGCTATCGATTCAAAGCACCAAAGGCTGTTAGAAAATCGGTGGATCTTATTGAGGAAAAAATACCAATTCTTAACGATGATAACAATTAAAAAAGGGTTCAATTCTGATCAATTGAACCCTTTTAAGTATAAATTTTACGGATGGTAATCTAAAGCTTTTATTTTGCTATATTAACCACTCTTGTTTCTCTTATTACAGTAACTCTAACCTGACCAGGATAGGTCATATCATTTTGGATCTTTTGCGTAATATTAAAGGATAATTCAGCTGCTTTGGTATCATCTACTTTTTCACTCTCTACAATCACACGTAACTCTCTACCTGCCTGAATAGCATAAGCTTTTTGAACTCCGTTAAATGCAAAAGCAACATCTTCCAGCTCTTTTAAACGCTGAATATAGGAATCAACAACCTGACGGCGTGCACCAGGACGTGCGCCTGAAATCGCATCACACACCTGTACAATTGGGGCGTATAATGATTTCATTTCAATTTCATCATGGTGTGCTCCAATAGCATTGCAAACATCTTCTTTTTCATTATATTTTTCTGCCCATTGCATACCTAATATTGCATGTGGTAATTCTGTATCCGTATCAGGAACCTTTCCTATATCATGTAACAAACCGGCACGTTTGGCAATTTTAGGATTTAATCCTAACTCAGATGCCATTACAGAACAGAGGTTTGCAACTTCACGTGAATGTTGTAATAGATTTTGACCATAAGAAGAACGATACTTCATTCTACCAACTACTTTGATCAATTCCGGATGTAAACCATGAATACCAAGATCTATCACTGTGCGCTTACCTACTTCAATGATCTCCTGGTTGATCTCTTTGGTCGTTTTTGCAACAATTTCTTCAATTCTCGCCGGGTGTATTCTTCCATCAGTAACCAGTTTATGTAATGATAGTCTTGCTACTTCTCTTCTTACAGGATCAAAACAAGATAAAATAATAGCTTCCGGTGTATCATCCACAATTATTTCAACACCAGTTGTTGATTCTAAAGCACGAATATTTCTTCCTTCTCTACCAATGATCCTTCCCTTAACATCATCATTTTCCAAATTAAAAACAGATACACAGTTATCAATAGTATGCTCTACTCCTATTCGCTGTATGGTATTTAAAACGATCTTTTTAGCCTCTTGCTGAGC
>JAOZTG010000033.1 GCA_029939235.1 Flavobacteriaceae bacterium | reverse complement strand
AAGTGCAGCCGAGTGATTTTCGAGCAAGCTCTCAACTTCTCGGTTTTACTAAGTTCTTATTTTATTTAGAACATCAAATTCTTGAATGCCACCCTTCAAACAGGTATTATCAAATAATGTTTCATCAGATTATCCATTAAATTCGTGGTAGTCCAATAAATATTACAGATGTACAAAAAGAAACACATTAAATTCATCAGTTAAGAACGATCATTTATTACCACCTTTTCAAGATGAACAACCACCTTGTAATTCAATAGGATTTTGTACGTCAAAACTAAAAAAAACACTCATGGCTTTATTTCTTTCTTTTATTTTTGGTTTTTCTACTTCTTTTTTAGGAATGGTATTTCCAAGTATGCTAAACATGACAACTGTAAAGATCAGTATCGAACGGGGAAAAATAAATGCTGTTAAATTTGCTCTTGGAGTTTCTACAATTGTGTCATTACAAGCTTATATTGCAGTCTTTTTTACAAAATTTTTAAAAGAAAATCCTGAATTTATTCTGGTTCTTCAAAAAGTTGCTTTGGTAATTTTCGCTTTACTTTCCATTTACTTTTATACCGAGTTTAAAAAAGAGAACAAAAATACTTCAGAGTTCAAACAAAAATGCAAAGACACATTCTTAGTCGGTCTATTTTTATCGACATTAAATATGTTTGCAATTCCTTTTTATTATGGAATTTCTACAGTCCTAAATAATTTTGGATGGTTGAAATTATCACAAAATAATATTTTATTATTTGTAATCGGTTCAGCTATTGGAACTTTTATGATGCTTTATTCCTACTCTAATTTCGCTAAATTTCTAACGAAAAAGAACAAAGTGAAATCAAATAAATTAAGTTTAGTTTTAAGTGTAGTTACAGGAGTTTTAGCAGTCATTACAACAATTAAAGTGTTCTAAATTACTTTCATTAAGAAAACAGTTTCCTGATATCTGTTCCTGAAAATTCATCTGATCACTAATATCCACTGCTATGATAGTGATCTGATGAATAAAAACTCATGTCTTTTGTTTCTTCTTTTTAGCAGCAGGAAACAAAACATTGTTTAATATCAATCGGTATCCCGGAGAATTGGGGTGTAAATCTAATTCTGTTTTAGGATCCCCTACCCGATGCTGATAATCTTCCGGATCATGACCCCCATAAAAAGTAAACATCCCTTTACCTTTTACTCCATGAATATAGCGTGCTTCACCATTTACATTATTTTGCCCCATGACCAGTATCGTTGGCTTTATCAGTTCTGCATCAAAAGCAGTTGTTTGTCCCATAAACCCTTTCACCAATAAAGTATGGTTTTGACATAACATGCTGGGAACCACATCCCATTTTGCAGAAAATTCTTTTAACTCAAAATAATCTTCTGTTCTCAAAACTTTACGTTTTCGTGTAGTATCAATATCTGAGAATTCATAAACGGTTGGATTTCTTTCCAATCGATAATTGCTAAAAGCAAAGGTTTTGTTATAATCAATTTTACTTTGGTAATCATGATCTGAAGGATCTCCATCAAACATTGGCTCACAAATATCTACCCCTTCAGCAGATAAAGCAATATCAAAGCTATCTGTTGCTGAGCACATTGCAAACATAAATCCGCCTCCAATAACATAATCTCTAATTTTTAAGGTAACTGCTAATTTCTCTTGTGAAACTTTTGAATATCCCAAACTTTGGGCTAATTTTTCAGCTTCTTTCTTCCGTTTAATATACCATGGAACCACTCTAAAAGAACCATAAAATTTACCATACTGGCCTGTGAAATCCTCATGATGCAAGTGCAGCCACTCATATAAAAGTAAATTATCATTTAAAACTTCTTTATCATAAATAATATCGTAAGGTATTTCTGCAAATTTTAAAACCAGGGTAACTGCATCATCCCATGGCTGTTTCCCTTTTGGGGAATAAACAGCAATTTTAGGAGCTTTTTCTAACACAACAGCTTCTTTGTTCTGAGATGGACTTGCAATTTCTTCCAAAATTTGTAAAGCTTCTGTATCGGATATTATCTCAAACGAAACACCTCTTATAGTGCATTCATTTCTAAAGTCTTTTGTATCCTCCAATAAAAAAGACCCTCCCCGATAATTAAGCAACCACTTTACTTTTTGTCCCTTTTGCAGAGAATAATAAGTTATTCCATAAGCCTTTAGATGATTTTTTTGAGAAGAATCATCCATTGGAATCAGCAGGAAAGATGCAAATACTACATTGTTTATAAAAACAAATGCAATAGAGATTAAAATATTTTTTGGTTTTACAATCAATTGAAAGATTGATTAAAATTATTTCTTAGTATTATTTTGGTTTTTGAATCAATGATCATGTTTATTCTGCTCATTAACACATTATATCATTATCATAGCAACTCATTATCCTTAAAAAGGAACATCATCATCACTATTTATGTCTCCAAAAGCATCGTTGGTACTTGCAAAATTATCAGGTGAAATACTTGATTGATTCATAGATGACTGGAATTCAGTTCCCATATCTTCTTCTAAATTGGTAAACTTAGCCAATCGTCCAATAAATTTCATTTTTATATTTTCTAAACCACCATTACGATGCTTGGCCACAATAAATTCGGCCTGACCTTCACAAGGAGTTCTTTCATCATCATCCCACTCGGTTAAACCGTAATATTCCGGACGGTAAATAAATGAAACTATATCAGCATCCTGCTCAATGGCACCTGATTCTCTCAAATCGGATAGTAACGGTCGTTTGCTTCCACCACGAGTTTCAACAGCACGTGATAACTGAGAAAGAGCAACTACCGGAACTTGTAATTCCTTGGCCAAAGCCTTTAAATTTCGCGAAATCGTTGAAATTTCCTGTTCTCTGTTTCCTCCGCCTTTGGAACTTGAACCAGCAGTCATTAATTGCAAATAATCAATAACCACAACCCTAACACCGTGTTGAGAAACCAAACGCCTTGCCTTAGCTCTTAGGTCAAAAACAGATAATGATGGTGTATCATCAATAAAAATTGGTGCGGTTGATAATTTTTTTACTTTAACATTTAGTGCTTCCCACTCATAGGTTTCTAAATTTCCTTTTCTTAATTTTTCAGAAGAAATACCGGTTTCACTGGAAATCATCCTAGTAATCAATTGTACTGATGACATCTCCAAAGAAAAAATAGCCACAGGTATATCAAAATCAATAGCCATATTTTTCGCCATTGACATTACAAAAGCAGTTTTTCCCATACCCGGACGAGCAGCCAATATGATAAGATCTGAAGGTTGCCAACCAGAAGTTAAGGCATCCAGCTTACTAAAACCGGTTGCCACACCACTCATACCTTCCTGATTGGAGATCTCTTCAATTTTTTTAAGCGCCTGAACAACAAGATCATGTGATGTTTCTGAACTCTTCTTTAAATTACCCTGCGTAATTTCAAAAAGTTTTGTTTCAGCTTCATCTAACAGATCAAAAACATCAAAGGTCTCATCATAGGAATTTGTAATGATCTCACTTGAAATTGTGATCAATCTCCGTTGGATAAATTTTTGTAAAATAATACGGGCATGAAATTCAATATGTGCAGCTGATGAAACTTTTTGACTAAGACCAATTAGATAAAAATCACCTCCAACAGCCTCTAACTTTTCATCTTTACGCAATTGATTGGAAACAGTTAAAAGGTCAATTGGTTCAGAATTTTCAAAAAGTTTAAAAATCGCTTCATAAATAAATCTGTGAGCCGGTTTGTAGAAAACTTCCTCGTGCAGAATATCAATCACATCATCAACCCCTTTTTTATCGATCATCATAGCACCTAATACAGCTTCTTCAAGATCCAGTGCCTGTGGAGGAATTTTACCCTGCTCCAAATTTATAACTGTTCCTTTATTCTGTTTATTTTGTGAATATGATTTAGCTGTCTCCATGCTGCAAATGTAATTTTTTTAGGAGTGTAAAAGTATTTTTTTTTACCTATTAAAGTTAACAAATAATGTTAACAAAATAAATTTTGTTAATAAAATTCTCGTTCTTTCAATTTTTGATATCATTAAAAAAATAATTGTAAAAACTGATTTTCCTTAAGTCTATTAATAGCAATATTTTAAGTAAGAAAAACACGAACTGCTTTCAATTATTCTTCTATTTTTGTTGTTGATAATTAATTGATTTTTATATGATAAAATCTAAAAGAAACAAGTTTTTAACGGTTCTGCTGTTTATACAAATTGGTATTGTATATTTTTTATCAAAATTTCCAGTATTTATTGAAAACTATTATACAAATGGTATCTATATAGCTATAAGTACTATTTTAAGATATCTATTTGGCTGGTTACCATTTTCATTTGGTGACATCATCTATTTAGCACTTATTTTGTTAATAATCAGATTTTTAATTCTATTTATCAAAAATAAAAAATCTAATAGAGTATCTTTGATCTATCAGCTTTTTGCAGGGTTTTCAATCTTCTATTTTTGTTTTTACTTTTTTTGGGGATTGAATTATTCCAGAATGCCAATCACTAACACTTTGGAATTCAACATTCATAATGATTCTACTTATTCAAACAAATATGATATTGAAAAGTTGAAATCCTTATCGGATAAACTGATCTATAAGATTATCAACATTCAATCTAAACTGGTTGCAAATGATACACTTCCGGTTATTGTTTCCCATTCAAAAAGTAAAATTCTTGACTTAACTCAAAAAGGATATCAAAATTTAAGCAATCAGTTTGATCAGTTTACGTACAAGCCACATTCCATCAAAAAATCAATATTTAGTTTACCTTTAACTTACATGGGGTTTTCGGGTTATTTTAATCCCCTTACGGGAGAAGCGCAGGTAGATTATTTAATTCCAAAAGTTTCATTACCAATGATCAGCTCTCATGAAGTAGCTCATCAATTGGGAATTGCCTCTGAAAGTGAAGCTAATTTTATAGGTTATTTAGCAGCTAATAGTCATGATGACCTTTATTTTCAATATGCTGCCAATTTAATGGCTATTCGATATACGTTACATGATATATACAGATTTGATCCAAAAATTTATAAAACCTATAAGGACAAACTCCCAAAAGGAGTTTTAAAAAATATCTGGGAAACACAGGATTTTTGGAATAAATATAAAAATCCTTTTGAGCCATTTTTTAAATTATTTTATGATAACTTCTTGAAATACAACCAACAAAAAGACGGACTTCAAAGTTACAATCAAATGGTTGGTTTGCTTATTGCCTATGATGAAAAGTATGGTTTGAAATAATTAAAATTTAAACTTACTAAATTATCATTTGATTCTATATTTTTGTATAAAATTATAAACTTGTATAAACAGATTAGCAGCATACAAAATTCTTTAGTTAAAGAAATTATTCAACTTCAGGAAAAGTCAAGAAGCAGAAAGAAAAAAGGACTTTTTATTATAGAGGGTGTACGTGAAATTTCTTTGGCTTTAAAAGGAAATTATCAAGTAAAATCTGTATGGATTTGTGAAGAAATTATTTCGCTTGCAAAAGTAAATGACTCCCTTGATTTATCGGAACAAACAGAGATAGTTACTATATCAAAGGAAGTCTACCAAAAAATATCACATCGTAAAACCACCGAAGGAATTATCGCAATTGCAAAAACAAAAGAGTTTGATTTAGCAAATCTAGCATTAGCCCCTACTCCATTGATCTTAATAGCTGAAGCTCCTGAAAAACCAGGAAATATTGGCGCTTTATTACGAACAGCCGATGCAGCTAATTTAGATGCGGTGATCATTGCTAATCCAAAAACAGATCTTTACAATCCAAATACAATCCGTTCAAGTGTTGGCTGTGTTTTTACTACAAATATCGCAACTGGCAGCACTCAAGACATCATTGAATTTTTAAGGCTAAAAAAAATACATTCCTTCGCTGCAGCTTTAAATGAACACAGTGTAAATTATACTGAAATCAATTTTAAAGAAGCATCTGCAATTATTGTAGGAACTGAATCCACAGGATTAAGCAATGACTGGCTAAATAATGCAACAAAAAAAATCATCATTCCTATGAACGGAGAAATAGATTCTTTAAATGTATCTGTTTCTGCTGCAATTCTTATTTTTGAAGCAAAAAGACAAAGAAATATCAATTGATCTATGGGCAAATACTTATTTTTATTATTGACTATTATGCTTCTATTGTCAAGTTGCAGTTCCACGAAAGTGGCAAAGCAAAAAGAGACTGTTGAACAGAAGTTAACAAAACAATATAATCAATACAAAGGTACAAAGTACAAGTACGGCGGTACGGACAAAAAAGGTTTTGATTGTTCAGGTTTTACACAAAAGGTATATGAAAATGCATTTCAAATTGAACTTCCAAGAACAACTGAAGAGATAGGTAAAGTTGGAAATAAAGTTTCTAAGAACAAATTGAAACCCGGTGATCTTGTATTTTTCCGACCAAGCAGAAAATATAAACATGTTGGAATCTATATGGGAGATGACATGTTTATGCACAGTTCCACTTCAAAAGGAGTGATAAAATCTGACATCAACAATGTATACTGGAACAAAAAATATAAGTATGCAAAAAGAATTTTAAAAACAAAATAATGAACCCAAATACACTATTCTATATTTTAATTGCAATAATAATTATTGATTTTGTTATTGATAAGATCATTGATCATTTAAACGCTAAACATTTTGATGATAAAGTTCCGCCAGAACTGACAGATGTTTATGAGGAGAAAGAATATTTGAAATCACAGGCATATAAAAAAGAAAATTACAGGTTTTCGATATATGTCAGTACATTTTCTATAGTGGTAACACTTGCTTTTTTTCTATTGAAAGGTTTTGCATGGGTAGATCATATTGCAAGAGGCATTACAGATAATGAAATACTGGTAACTTTGATCTTTTTCGGAATTATTATGCTGGCAAATGATTTCATTTCTACTCCGTTTTCTTATTATCAAACATTTGTAATTGAAGAAAAATATGGTTTTAACAAATCAACCAAAAAGCTTTTTTTTATTGATAAATTAAAAGGATGGCTTTTAAGCATCCTTATTGGTGGTGGAATATTGGGATTGATCGCCTGGTTCTATCAAAAGACAGGAGATTATTTCTGGATGTACACCTGGCTGTTCATAGCTGTATTTTCTATTTTTATGACCCTTTTTTATTCATCCCTAATTGTTCCTTTATTCAATAAACAAACACCGTTAGAGAATGGAGAACTCAGAAGTAGAATAGAAGATTTTGCCAAAAAAATTGGATTTAAACTGGACAACATTTTTGTAATTGATGGTTCAAAAAGATCGACAAAGGCAAATGCTTACTTTTCAGGATTTGGCCCTAAAAAAAGAATTGTTTTATACGATACACTTATTGATGATCTGGAAACAGATGAAATTGTTGGCGTTTTGGCACATGAAGTTGGACATTACAAAAAAAAGCATGTGTTTATTAACATGCTACTTTCTATATTAATGACCGGATTTACACTTTATATTTTATCGCTATTGATTGGAAATTCACTTCTGTCACAAGCCTTATCAGTTGAAAAACCAAGTTTTCATATTGGCTTGATCGCGTTTGGAGTTTTGTACAGTCCGATTTCAGAAATTACCGGAATTATCATGAACTATATTTCACGAAAATTTGAATATCAGGCAGATGATTTTGCTAAAGAACATTATGATGGAGATTCTTTGGTGTCATCACTTAAAAAATTATCAAAAAATAGTTTAAGTAATCTTACACCACATAAGGCAAATGTATTTGTTCATTATTCGCATCCAACCTTATTACAAAGAGTAATCAATTTAAAAACTTCCTGATCGTATTTAATAAGCTTTTATTTTCGTTAAATTTTTTAAAAAATTCAGCGAAAGCTATAAAATATCTTGCTCATTAAATATGTTTGCATTACTTTTAATCTATGGCATACATCGTAACCATAGAAGAAGAAAATAAGGAAATAGCAAGTCGCTATAAGGAAATGCTAAGAGACACTTATCAAACCTTATCTAAAGAAAATAAAATTTTGATTAGGAAGGCTTTTGATCTGGCCGTTACAGCACATAAAGGCCAGCGAAGAAAATCGGGTGAACCATATATTTACCACCCTATTGCAGTAGCCAGCATTGTAGCAAACGAAATTGGATTAGGTGCAAATTCAATTGCTGCTGCCCTCTTACACGATGTGGTTGAAGATACAGACTATACTTTTGCTGATTTGGAAGAACTTTTTGGAGAAACCATTACAAAAATTGTAAATGGTTTGACCAAGATCTCTCGTATGAGTAAAGATCAGGATGTTTCTATTCAAGCAGAAAATTATAGAAAAATGCTACTTACTCTTCACGATGATGTAAGAGTAATTTTGATCAAAATAGCCGACAGATTGCATAATATGCAAACCTTAGACTCGATGCGACCTGAAAAGCAGATAAAAATTGCATCAGAAACAATTTTTATTTACGCTCCTCTTGCACATAGATTAGGTCTTTATAATATAAAAACAGAACTTGAAGATCTAAGTTTGAAATATACAGAACCTGAGGTATATAAAGATATTTCAAATAGCATTTCAGAGAGTAAAGAAGAGCAGGAAGAATACATTATTGGTTTTACAAATATTATAAAAGAATCATTAGATAAGGAAGGTTTTGAATATTCCATTAAAGGACGATCCAAATCGATTCATTCTATCCGAAAAAAGATGCTCAATCAAGGAGTTTCATTTGATGAAGTTTATGATAAATTTGCGATTCGAATCAATTATAAATCGGATAAAAAAAATGAAAAGTTTGATGCCTGGAAAATATATTCTATTGTTACCGATCATTTTAGTCCAAATCCTAAACGTTTAAGAGACTGGATCTCACAGCCAAAATCAACCGGGTACGAATCGCTTCATATTACCGTTATGGGACCAAAAGGCAAGTGGGTTGAAGTTCAAATACGATCTTGCAGAATGGACGAAATTGCAGAAAAAGGCTATGCTGCACATTTTAAATACAAGCATGGAAATGAATCTGAAAGTGGTTTAGAGACCTGGCTCAATAAACTTAGAGAATCTTTAGAAAATCCAGACACAAATGCAATTGAATTTGTTGAGCAATTCAAACTTAACTTATATGCTAAAGAAATTTATGTATTCACACCTAATGGAGATATAAAATCATTACCAAAAGGAGCAACGGCACTTGATTTTGCATTTGCAATTCACACAGAAGTTGGTATGCATTGTCGCGCTGCAAAAGTAAACGGAAAACTGGTTCAGTTGAGTCAGGCTTTAAAAAGTGGTGATCAGGTTGAAATTATCACAGCTACTACGCAAAAACCAAAGCAAGCATGGCTGGATATTGTTAAAACTGCCAGAGCAAAATCAAAAATTAAAAGTGCTCTTAAAGAAGATCAAAAGAAAATTGCCAATGAAGGAAAAGAAGTTCTTTCAAGAAAATTGCGACATTTAAAAATTAAGTTCAATGAAAATACGATCAATGAACTTGTTAACTTTTTTAAATTAAAAACTAGCTTTGATCTGTATTATAAAATGGGAAACGGATCCATTGACAATACCCAATTAAAGAAATATGCCAAACAAAAATCAAATGCATTAGTACATTTTTTTAAGACCAGAATAAAAAAAAATACAGCACTACCTGTTGATATTCAAACTAATGAAATAACTGCCAAGTATGATATGCTTGTTTTTGGTAAAAATGAAGAAAAACTCAAATATTCTTTTGCCAAATGCTGCAGTCCAATTCCTGGCGATATGGTATTCGGATTTATAACCATAAGTGATGGAATTAAAGTGCATAAACACAATTGTCCGAATGCAGTAAGTTTGCAATCCAATTATGCTTATAGGATCATTAATGCAAAATGGATCGATTCTTCGCAACAAGGATTTAAAGCCACTTTAAATATTACAGGAATTGATAATTTAGGATTGGTTAATGATATCACAAAAGTAATTTCAAAAAACTTACACGTGAATATACACGAGTTGAATATATCAGGAAATGAGGGATTTTTTCAAGGTAAAATTACAGTTCATATTAATAATATTAAACAATTAAATGATTTAATTCAACAAATCAAAAGAATTGAAGGCATTGAAAAAGTGGAAAGAATTATCAATTAATTTTTTAAATTTATACAAATTATTACTTGGATAAAATGTAACTTTGACAAGCAAAAATATCTATAAAAAGATGAATAACACACAAAATCAGGAAACTGTTAAAAACTTCTTTACCAAGTTCTTAGAAGAACATAACCATAGAAAAACTCCCGAACGCTTTGCTATTCTTCAAGAGATATATGACAAGAGCAATCACTTTGATATTGAGTCACTTTATATTGATATGAAAAATAAAAATTATAGAGTTAGCAGAGCTACACTTTATAATACTATTGAATTACTGCTGGAATGCGGATTGGTCAGACGACATCAGTTTGGTCAAAATCAAGCTCATTATGAAAAGTCATTTTTCAATAAACAACACGATCATATAATTTTAAATGATACAGGTGAAGTAATTGAATTTTGCGATCCAAGAATTGAAACTATAAAGAAATCCATTGAAAAAGTATTTGATATAACTATTGAAAATCATTCTTTATATTTTTATGGAGTTAAAAATAAAAAATCTAATAATAACAAATAATAATTTATGATTGATTTACTACTAGGGTTACAATGGGGTGACGAAGGAAAAGGAAAAATTGTTGATGTTCTAACGAAGGACTATGATATTGTTGCTCGATTTCAAGGCGGACCAAATGCAGGTCATACCTTGATTTTTGATGGTCACAAACATGTTCTACATACCATTCCTTCAGGAATTTTTCATGAAAAATCAATGAATGTAGTTGGTAATGGTGTGGTAATTGACCCTGTTATTTTTAAAAAGGAGCTTGATAATCTAGCCAAACATCATATTGATTACAAATCAAAATTATTGATCTCAAAAAAAGCACATTTAATACTACCTACACATAGGTTATTAGATGCTGCCTCTGAAACCATGAAAGGAAAAGCAAAAATAGGCTCTACTTTAAAAGGAATTGGTCCTACTTATATGGATAAGACAGGTAGAAATGGCTTTAGAATTGGTGATTTGCAATTTGATAACTGGGAAGAAAAATATAGAAATCTTACACAAAAGCATCTAAAGATGATCGATTTTTATGATGTAGACATTGATTTCGATTTGAAAGAATTGGAAAATGAATTTTTTGAAGCTCTGGAAGTTTTGAGAACCTTACAATTTATTGATAGTGAAGAGTACATCAACAATGCTATGGTTTCAGGAAAAACTATTTTAGCTGAAGGTGCCCAGGGTTCTTTATTAGATATTGATTTTGGAACCTATCCGTTTGTTACTTCTTCAAATACAACCGCTGCCGGCGCATGTACCGGTTTAGGTGTTGCTCCAAATAAAATAGGTGAAGTTTTTGGAATTTTCAAAGCCTATACTACAAGGGTAGGTTCAGGACCTTTCCCTACTGAATTATTTGATGAAGATGGAGAAAGAATGGCTAAAGTTGGGAATGAATTTGGTGCCACAACAGGTAGAGCAAGACGCTGCGGCTGGCTGGATCTTGTCGCTTTAAAATATGCCGTTCAAATTAATGGAGTTACACAGTTGATGATGATGAAAGGAGATGTCCTTTCCGGATTTGATACTTTAAAAGTTTGTACCACATATAATTATAAAGGAAAGGAAATTGATTTTTTCCCATATAATATTGAAGAAGAAAATGTTTCAGTTAATTATACTGAAATTAAAGGATGGCATGAAGACCTTACAAAAATGTCAAAAGCAGATGAATTACCACAATCTTTAAATAATTATATTTCTTTTGTTGAAGATTTTGTTGGTGTACCTGTTAAGATCGTATCTGTAGGACCCGATAGAAAACAAACGATAAAAGTATAACAAGGTATTATTTTATATTTATTCAAGGTAAAGTTATTAGGAATAATGCTTTACCTTTTTTTAAACCAAATTATGTAAATTTGGATCAAAATTTATTTATTGAAATCAAAATTTATTTTTATTGCATTTATTATTTTTACCTCCATTGCTTTTGCACAAGGTAAAAGAATAACTATTGTAAAATCAGACAATTCAAGTATTGATGAAGAAAGACTGCCCGGAGCAACGATACTGCTAGGAAATATTCTCATCAAACACGAAGGAATTTCTTTAAAGTGCAAAAAGGCCATCCATTATAAAAGTGAGAATTATATTCGTGCTTTTGGAGATGTTATTTTAAATCAGGGAGATACAATTATTCAAACAAGCAATTACACAGAGTATAACGGGAATACAAAATTGGCTTTATCCTGGGGAAATGTTGTGATCAAAGATCCAAAAATGACCTTAAGGACAGATACTTTGCATTTTGATCGTTCACGACAACTACTATACTATAAATATAGTGCCACTATTAAAGATAGCATCAACATCTTAACAAGTAATTCAGGAAACTATTATTTAGATAGTAACAAATTTCAAGCTATTTCTGATGTTGTTATCACTAACCCTGATTACATTTTAAATTCAAATCATTTAGACTATTATACAGATAGCGGACGAGCATATTTATATGGCGCTTCTACAATTACAAGTGATGACAATTTTATTTATTGTGAAAAAGGCTTTTATGACACAAAACGAAATATATCTCATTTTACAAAAAACGCACGGATTGAATATAAAGACAGAGAAATAAAAGCTGATAGTTTGCATTATAACCGAAATACAGGATTTGCATCTGCTACTAATAATATTCAAATTACGGATACTATAAATAACAGTGTCCTTAAAGGAAATTATGCAGAGTATTTTGAAAAAATAGATTCAGCATTTGTTATCAAAAAAGCTGTTGCTATTACTAATACCAATGCTGATTCTTTATTTATCCATGGCGATACCCTTTTGGTTACAGGGGTTCCGGAGAAAAGAATTATCAGAGCTTATCATCATGTTAAATTTTTCAAAAGCGACATGAGTGGCAAATGTGATTCCATACATTCAAATCAGGCAACCGGATTAACACAAATGTTTAGGGATCCAATTCTTTGGTCAAATGACAGTCAAATAACAGGTGACTCTATACATTTAATTTCCAACGTTAAAACTGAAAAACTGGATAGCTTGAAGGTACTGCAAAATGCTTTTATCATTCAAAAGGACTCTATTGGATTTAATCAGATCAAAGGTCGGAATTTATATGGAAAATTTGAAGGGAATGATCTGAGATTTGTTCATATTGTTGGAAATGCGGAAGTAGTACATTTTGTAAGAAACGATAGTAAACAATTGATCGGTATTGAGAAAACAACTTGCAGTGAAATTCATTTTACCCTATTGAATGGGGCAATTAAGGCATCAAAATTTGTCAATCAGGCAGATGGAGAAACATATCCTCCCTCAAAACTACCTGAAAACGTAAGAAAACTACGTGGTTTCAAATGGAGAGAAGATGAAAAACCTTTAACTAAAGAAGATATTTTTAAGATAGATGAAATCTGATTTTATTAAATATCAGGCACAAACCTCACCACACCCTTTGGCACTTGAAATTACCAAAGCCAAAGGAAGTTATGTTTATGATGTACAAAATAAAAAATATCTGGATTTTATTGCCGGTGTATCAGCAAACACTTTGGGGCATGGTCACCCCGCTGTGGTCAATGCCATAAAAAAGCAGGCAGATCAATATTTGCATGTAATGGTGTATGGAGAATTTGTGCAAAAGCCGCAAGTTGAACTTTCAAAACTTATTGTAAAACATCTTCCCACAAAATTAAACAGTGTTTATTTAACAAACTCAGGCACTGAAGCAACCGAGGGTGCTTTAAAACTTGCTAAAAGAGTTACTGGAAGATACGAAATTATAGCTGCTAAAAATGCCTATCATGGAAATACGCAAGGTTCCATGAGTGTTTGTGGAAAAGAAGAACAAAACAGGGCATACCGACCTTTGATTCCAGGAATTAAATTTTTAGAATTCAATAATGAATCAGATCTGGATCTTATTACAAATAAAACAGCTGCAATTATATTAGAGACCATACAAGGTGGTGCAGGTTTTATAGAACCAAAAAATAATTATCTGCAAAAGGTAAAACAAAAATGTGAAAAGGTAGGTGCTCTTTTGATCTTAGATGAAATACAATCTGGTATTGGGAGAACAGGGAAATTCTACGGATTTGAAAATTATAATGTTGTACCAGATATATTGGTAACCGGAAAAGGATTAGGAGGTGGTATGCCTATTGGAGCTTTTGTTTCTTCTAAAGAGCATATGAATACACTTATGAAAAATCCTAAACTAGGTCATATAACAACCTTCGGAGGTCATCCTGTTATTGCTGCAGCAGCTTTAGCAACTTTACAGGAACTTTTTCAATCAACACTTATTCAAGATTCTTTAGAAAAGGAAAAATTAATCCGTGAATTACTGATCCATCCATCCATCATTGAAATTCGGGGTAAAGGATTAATGCTGGCTATTTTATTGAAAGATAGTGAAACGGTAAATCAAATTATCAACCATGCAATAGAGAAAGGCTTACTTTTATTTTGGTTATTGTTTGAACCAAATGCTATTCGAATCACCCCTCCTTTGACCATTAGTAATAACGAAATTAGAAAAGGGTGCAAAATCATTATAGATCTTCTCAATCAAGTGAATTGTTAAATCTGTTAAAAATATCCCATCAAAAGTATCAATATCTTATTTTTATGTTAATTTAATCATAAAAACATATTTTAATTTAGAAAACATGTAACAATTATTGCAACTGTTGCGTCTTTTAAGCAAATGTCTAATCTAAATTATATATTATGAAAAAATTAATTATCGTAGCAATTGCATTATTTACTTTGAATCTTTCAGCAGCTGAATCACCAGTAAAACCTAATGAATTATTAAGAACTGATATTGTGCAATTATTGGGGGATGACTGTCCCGCTGAATTTAACAAAGAATCTTGTTCCGTTGATGTCATCTTTACGATCAACTCAAAAAGTGAAGTTATTGTTTTATCAGTAAATGCACCAAGTGAAATTGCTGAAAATTTCATAAAAAGAAAATTGAACTACAAAAAAGTAAATTATAAGACCACAAAAGAAGGTGAACTATTCTTACTTCCATTAAAGTTTGAAAAATCTTAAACTGTTCTATTTCTTAAATAAAAAAGGTATTTAAAATAAAAATTTTAAATACCTTTTTTATTTGTGATATTCATAATTATGAATATCTAAAATTATGTATTATTTATTTATATGATTATTTAATTATTATTTCTGCAGTATGTTAAGGTTTCCTTAATGAGTTCTTAAAATCGATTCCCTAATAGTTAAATGTTTCTTAAATCATAAATATTTAACACAATAATGTGTAACAATAACTACAAATGTTACGTCCTTTATATAATAAATGTCTAATCTATTTGTCTAATCTAAATTATATATTATGAAAAAATTAAATTTTTTTATCATTGCATTCACGCTATTCGCTTTGAATGTTTCAGCAACAACTTTTACTGGCCCCGTTAAACCAACTTCTCAACTAAGAAGTGAAATTGTAGATATCATAGGACCAAATTGCCCATATGATTACAACAAAAATGAATGTACTGCAGAAGTTTTATTCACCATCAATACAAATAGTGAAATAATCATACTTTCTGTTAATTCTCCTAATACAAAAGCGGAAGGTTTTTTAAAAAGTAAGTTAAACTATAAAAAAGTGAGCCATACTCCAAAACGGGAAGGCGAAATTTTCTTATTACCACTTAGAATGGTTAAAGGATAAAACGCTTTTGATCAAAAACTATAAAGGCTGTCTTAACTGACAGCTTTTTTTATTCTATAAAAAAGTGTAACATCTACTTCATTTTTTTGTCTTTATAAAAAACTAACTTTAATCTTTCATCCATGAAACCTCAAAAAACAAATATTTTCATTATCAAAACAATAGTTTTAATACTCGTACTGGTAACAAGTACTGCAAATGTAAATGCACAGGATAAGATCATCTCACTTAAAAGTTTTGATAAAGTTGTCGTTAGTCCGCATATTCAAGTGAAGTTTCAACAGGGTGAAAAGGAATCCATAACCATAGAAGACATCAGTGTTCCTTTTGAAAAATTCAATATAGAACAATCCGGCAACACACTGCATATTTATTTAGAAGATGCAAAAATGACTACTAAAAATGAGAAAGAAAAAAATAGCAATTACGATGTAAAACATCCTATTTATAACGGAACCATTGTACGTGCAACCATTACCTACAAGAATCTTGTTGATCTTTCACTTCGAGGAGAGGAAGAATTTGAATGTACAAGCATCTTAAAAACTGATAAGTTTAAACTAAAAATTTACGGAGAATCAAATGTTTATTTCCATGAAGTAGCGTTCAATTCTTTACATACTACCATTTATGGTGAGTCATATTTTGTGATTAAAAAAGGAAAAATAGGAAAACAAAAAATTATAACTTATGGTGAAAGCGAGATCAACACTTTAGAAGTACAAACAGAAAACATTAAAATTACGGCTTATGGTGAAAGTGATATCAGGGTATATGCGTCAAAGGATATCAAAATCACATCATATGGTGAAGCAAGAATAAAATACAAAGGAAGTCCTGAGATCAATAAAGGAATTGTAATCGGTGATGCTATTATCAGAAGTATCGACTAAGAAACAGGATACTACCAAAAAAAGAGGTTTTCAAAATTGAAAACCTCTTTTTTTTATTTCTATTTTTGTTTGGTCTTTAGTTCAACCATAATACCCACTTCGCTCCATGTAACACTCTCTCCATCTGCACCTTTATGTTTTTCACTGCAAACTTCATTTAGTGCAGCAACAGCAGCTTGAGCCTGCCAGTTATTCAATTCAATTTTGGCATTTATTATAATATTATCACCCTGTACTTCATAACTTAGCGGTACATTTTTTGTGAATCCGTTCAATACTATGGATGCCTCTCCTTTTCCATTCTCACCAAGACTAACCTCTCCATTTATATGAGAAGTGCTTTTCATTTTACCAAACAAAAAATTTGTTAATTTAAAATCTCTAATAGAATCATTACTAAAAACACTGCTTACAGGAATACTAAACTTTACATTTTTTACAACTTCTACCGGATTCTCAGCAGGAGTTACATTGGTAATATCTACTTGTTTAAAAATTCCCTTTACAGGAACTTTACCGGCAGTCTTATAACCTGTCCAGTGCACAACAGTAGTTTTTGAATCAATTACATATTTTTTTATTTCTTCCTTTTTCTTTGCAGGAACTTCTTTCTCTTTTTTACAAGATGTTAAATTCAATATAAATATTGATAATATAGAAAGTATAAATACTCTTTTCATTCTGTTTTTTAATAAAATTAGTTTATTTTTTTATGTGTAAATTCCTCAACAAGTTCAATATATTTTTGTTTTGCCTCATCGGGGGTAATATCACTTAATTGAAAATATGCATTCATCTTAAATGCATTTCTTATTTCATCATCTCCTGAAGGTAAATAAATGGAACTCTTACTGGTAGCATGTTTATAATAGGCATAAAATTTGAGCATGACATCGGGTGGTAATTTTTTTGTCATTGCCGAAGCAATTTCAAATGCTTTTTCAAATTTTTTGTCTAAATCTGTCATTAAATTCTGGCAATAATAGTTTCTCCGCCTTTGGTAACCTGATCCATAGAAACTTCTATTTTCATATCTAAAGGTACAAAAACATCAATCCTTGATCCAAATTTTATAAAACCTGCATCTGTTCCCTGCACAACATCTCTCCCAACTTTAGCATAGTTTACAATGCGCCTGGCAACTGCACCGGCAATTTGCCTATATAATATTTCACCCATTGAATTATTATCCACAACTATTGTTGTACGCTCATTCTCTAAAGATGACTTTGGATGCCAGGCAACCAAATATTTCCCAGGGTGATGTTTACTGAATTTAATCTTTCCTCCGATGGGATATCTTGTTACATGAACATTTAACGGCGACATAAAAATAGAGATCTGTTTTCTCTTTCCTTTAAAATACTCATTTTCCATCACCTCTTCAATCACGACTATTTTACCATCAGCAGGAGCTATAATATAGTCATCACTTACTTGGGTATTTCTTTTCGGATTTCTAAAAAAATGGAGGATCAGAATAAAAAAGATCAATACAACGATCATCAATCCTTTTTGAATCCAAATATTCTGGATATAATGGTCTGCTAAAAAAATAGTTGCTACTAAAATTAATGCAGAAAAAAAAATAATTTTAAAGCCTTCTTTATGGAACATTATGTTGTTAGGTATAAATAAATAAAAACAAATGGCATTGCAAATATAACACTATCTAACCTATCTAAAAAACCACCGTGCCCTGGAATAAAATTACTACTGTCTTTTATTTTAGCCTGGCGCTTGAACATGGATTCGATTAAATCACCTAAAACACCAAAAATACTGACAATAATTGCTATTGTAAACCATTGAACTGGCTGGATACTATCAAAATATTTTGCAACAATAGATGCGAAAATAAAAGTAAAAATAAAACCTCCTAAAAATCCTTCAATGGTTTTATTAGGTGAAACCCTCTCTATCAACTTATGCTTCCCAAAGTTTTTCCCAATAAGAAAAGCAAAAATATCATTTGCCCAAATTAAAATAAATACACCAATAATAATGGTGGTATCAAAAGTATGATCAAAATTCAGATAAGGTAATTTGATTAGTAATGAAAAAGGAATAATAATATAAATAAAAGATAAAAATATTCTTCCTAAATATTGAATAGCAATTTTTCTGGATGAAACCAAGGCAGTTATTAAAGTAAAATAAATGACAATAATTAATGTTGAAATTGATATTTTTTCAAACAGATCATCCTCAAAAACTATCAAATTATTATTTGAAACTATAGATAAAGAATAAGCAGTAACAGCTAAAATATAGGGATAAATACTTTTTAATTCAATCATCTTTAAGAATTCATAAAGAGAAAAAATTAAGAAAACAAAGAACAAACCATAAAAAAATATCGGGCCTAATAATGATGAAGACACAATTAAAACTACGTATAATAACCCGAAAACTACTCTTTTGGTAAAATTATTCATGAATTTACAAATCTTCTAATAAAAGTAAATATAAGGTTTTAGAATTAGTATTTCCATAATTCATAAAATCTGTTTCAGGCTTATTTGGAATATAATCTTTTACCGAACTTATAATTGTTGGAGAATTTTTTTTAGCTCTGTTTCTAACACCAGATATCCCATCACGAGTATCTTTTGTAATTTGACTTGTCTTGGCAAAAACTATAAAATTTAGTGGAAGATCTTTTAGTTTCTTTTCTTGTAATTGTTTTGAAGAAAACATGATACTTCCATCTAATGCGATCAAAGATTCACAATTAGTAAAAAAAGGTAAATTGGTAAGAATTTTATCAGTTTTTGCGCTTTTTATCTTTGTAAGAACCTCTTTTAAATACTCATCAAAACACACCACATTATTCCACTGATTCTCTTTTAAGATTTGAATAAGGTTTGATTGGGCTTCTTCCAGATCGGCACAATATAAAAACTTACCTCCTTTGTGAATAAATTGCTTTACAAACTTTTCATCAATGGAAGAATCATCCTGATCAACCTGAATTTTTTCTTCTTCTTTAGGTGCAGATAATTTTTTTAAAAACTTACTAAATAAATTCATAAGGAAAAACGTAATTATTCAAATTTACAAAAAACTAGTTGGTTATTTGGTTGCTTCTTCAGTTTTCTCATCTTTAGAAGCCTCTTTTTTCTCACTTAAATCTTTCTTTTCTTTTTTATCTTTCTTTACTTTTTCACCTTTAGAAGCCTCTTTTTTATCGCTTAAATCTTTCTTTGCTTTTTTATCTTTATCTATTTTCTTCAACTCTTCAATAGGTAATTCTTTTTTAAAAGGTCTTACACCAAATATTTTTACCAGATTATCTTCAAAAATAACTTCTTTTTCCATCAAAATTTCAGCTAATTCGATCAATTCATCTTTGTGTTTGTTCAAAATATCAATAGCTCTTTGATATTGATTTTCAATTATTCTTGAAATCTCTTCATCAATAGTTTGTGCCGTTTTCTCACTATATGGTTTTGTGAAAGTATAATCAGACTGACCACTTGAATCATAATAGGTAAGGTTTCCAATTTTATCATTCAAACCATAAATACTTACAATTGCTCTCGCCTGACGAGTTACTTTTTCAAGATCGTTTAAAGCCCCTGTTGAGATTCTATTAAACATCACTTTTTCTGCAGCTCGACCTCCCAGAGTTGCGCACATTTCGTCAAGCATTTGTTCTGTTTCAACAATTTGTCTTTCTTCAGGTAAATACCAAGCGGCACCAAGAGACTTCCCTCTTGGAACAATAGTAACCTTCACTAAAGGAGCAGCATGTTCCAGCATCCAGCTAACAGTTGCATGACCGGCTTCGTGAAAAGCAATTGTTTTTCTCTCTTTTGCTGTAATAATCTTATTTTTCTTTTCTAATCCTCCAACAATTCTATCTACAGCACTCAAAAAGTCAACATGATGCACTTTTTTCTTATTCTTTCTTGCTGCAATCAAAGCAGCTTCATTACAAACATTTGCAATATCAGCACCTGAGAATCCAGGAGTTTGCTTAGATAAAAAGTCCAGATCAACATCTTTGTCCATTTTCAAAGGTTTTACATGTACTTCAAAAATTTCTCTTCTTTCGTTTCTGTCTGGCAGATCTACATAGATCTGACGGTCAAATCTACCTGCACGCATCAATGCTTTATCTAAAACATCTGCTCTATTCGTTGCTGCAATCACTATTACATTGGTGTCGGTTCCAAAACCATCCATTTCCGTAAGTAATTGATTTAAAGTATTCTCTCTTTCATCATTTCCCCCGGTAAAATTATTTTTCCCTCTTGCTCTACCAATTGCATCAATCTCATCAATAAAAATAATAGAGGGTGATTTTGCTGCTGCCTGTTTGAACAGGTCCCGAACTCTTGATGCTCCTACTCCAACGAACATTTCAACAAAATCAGATCCTGACAAAGAGAAGAAAGGCACATCTGCTTCTCCTGCTACCGCTTTTGCCAGTAAAGTTTTACCAGTTCCCGGAGGTCCTACTAAAATAGCCCCTTTCGGAATTTTACCTCCCAAAGAAGTATATTTATCCGGATTTTTTAAGAAATCAACTATTTCCTGTACTTCCTCTTTTGCTCCTTCCAATCCGGCAACATCTTTAAAAGATGTTTTTACTTTAGTATTTTGATCAAATAATTTTGCTTTTGATTTTCCTATATTAAAAATCTGACCTCCGGGGCCACCACCACTCCCGCCGGACATACGTTTCATAAAGAATATCCAAAGACCAATGATAAAAATAAAAGGAAGCCAAACCATGATAGAATCGGTCCAGCTGGTTCTGGTATCAGTTGCCGTGTCAAAATCTAAAGAATGCTCTTTCCTTGCTTCTTTGATCTCATTTTCAAAATTTGAAAGATCTCCAAAATCGTAGATATAAACAGGTGATCCCTGATTCAAAAAGGAAGGACTTTGTTTTTGCTTAAAAACTTCCTTACTTAAAGATTCACTTTTTATGGTAAGTTGAGCAATATCGTTGTTGATAATGAGTATTTTATCAATATCATTATCGTTTAAAATTGTTGTAAACTGATTTTGAGATAATTTATTACTTGATATCTCAGAACTTGTAAGTAATTGGTAACCAATAAGTATAGCAAATATAATTCCGTAGATCCAATAAAAATTGAATTTAAAATTAAATTGGTTCATTAAATTATTATCACCTTTACCTTTATTGTTTTTTGTTTCTTTATTCACAGGTTTATTTTTTGTATTTTAATTACTTCTTACTGATAAGTATTCTCAATATTAGTTATTTTGGCATCGCCCCATAATCCTTCAATGTTGTAAAACTCACGAATAGGTTTTTGAAAAGCATGCACTACAACATTTACATAATCAATTAAGATCCACTCAGCATTACTTTCTCCTTCTACATGCCAGGGTTTATCCTTTAAAGTTTTACTAACATTTTTTTGAATTGACCCGGCTATTGCACTAACTTGTGTGTTTGAATTCCCATCACAAATAATGAAATAATCACAAACTGTATTCTCAATTTCTCTCAAATCAAGAATAGAAATATTCTCTCCTTTTACATCTTCTATCCCCTTAATTATTTCGGTAATTAAAAGATCCGTATTTACTATTTTTTTTGCCATTAATTTTAATAAAAATTTTTGCAAATGTATCACATTTTTATCACTTTAGATGCCCTATATTTGCAATATTACCTATGAAAATATTCAAACTTGATGCCATAAATTCAACGAGTACTTATTTAAAGCAATTATCTAAGGAAACTGATGTAGATAACTGGACAGTTGTAAGTGCAGAATATCAAACTCTTGGTCGTGGTCAGGTAGAGACAAAGTGGATTTCTGAAAAGGGTAAAAATCTATTGTTCAGTATACTAATAAAGTACGAATCCTTAAAAATTCAAAATCACTTCTATTTAAATTGTGCCATATCCTTAGGCATTTATTTTGCTTTATTAAAATTTCAATTACCTAAACTAATGATCAAATGGCCAAACGACATAATGGCAGACAATAAAAAACTTGGCGGTATACTTATTGAAAATTCTTTAAGAAATGATCGAATATATCAATCCATTGTTGGTATTGGACTTAATGTAAATCAGAAAGATTTTTCAGAGTATCCTTTTAAAGCTGTATCTATAAAGAATTTAACAGGTACCAAAATAGAACGAGATACCTTATTACATGAACTTATAAACTCTATAAGAGTACAAATAAACTTTTTGAAAAATGGAGAATTTGATCTTTTACATAAAAAGTATAAAGAAGTTCTTTTTAGAATAAACAAACCTCATATGTTTGAAAGTAATGGTAAGATCTTTATTGGTAAAATTATTGGAGTTTCTGAATCAGGAAAACTTCAAATTGAAGACGAACTTGAAAACAGATTAGAATTTAACTTTAAAGAGGTAAAATATTTATAATTCTCATTCCAATAACAAAAAAGCCTCCATTATGAAGACTTTTTATTAATTGTTTTATAAAATTTATTGTTTCTCAATATTCCCAATCAGGGAATTGATAAATTTTTGCAATGGTCCTTTTACCATCATAGCAACCATAGGATTAAAACTACCATCAAATTTCAATTGAACACTACTTGAATTATCAGTATCATCTTCAATATCAGCTGTTAAAGTGAATGGAAATTTATCACTGGTTGAGCCCAAAACTATTTTTTTAGGAGCTTCCTGCTCTTGCATTTTCAATCTTATTTCAGGCATTCCTTTTAAGGCAAATTTAAATGAATCACCTTCTGCCTTAAAACTATCAATATTTTCGGGCATAATTTGTTCAAAATTGTCAACTTTTGAAAGGTATTCAAATATTTCCTTACTTGATTTTTGTACTGTTACTTTCGGACTTTCTAAATTCATCGTTTTTTTATTTATTCCATTCAGATGGATTAACTCTCCATTCTATAAGTGTTTCAAATTCTTTTTCAGAAACATAATTAGTTTCTGAGGCTTGTTCAATAAGGTGATCATAATCCCCCAAAGTAGTTAGTTCTACATTGGCTTTTTTAAAATTCTTTATGGCTTTTTTAAATCCATAGTCAAAAATAGCAACCATCCCTTTTACAGTTGCACCTGCATCTTCCAAAGCTTTTACAGCATTTAAACTACTTTTTCCTGTACTGATTAAATCTTCAACCACAACAACATTCTGATTCTTGTCCAAAAATCCTTCAATCTGATTTTTTCTTCCGTGTTTTTTAGGTTCCGGTCTCACATAAATAAACGGAATACCTAATTCTTGAGCAACTAAAACTCCAATGGCAATTGCACCTGTAGCAACACCGGCAATCACATCAGGTTTACCATATTTCTCCTCAATGATCTTAGTCAGATTCTCTCTTATATAATTACGAATAGGAACATAGGACAAAGTCACTCTATTGTCACAATATATTGGTGAATGCCAACCGGAAGCCCATGTAAAATACTCTTTCGGCTGCAATTTTATTGCTTTTATTGATAAAAGCAATTCAGCTGTTTTTTTTGCTGTATTTTTGTTTAAAATCATATTGCAAATGTATACAATTTTTAAAAACGATTGTGTTTTTTATTTAACAGATAACATGGATTTTTCAATTAAATCTAATTTTATTCCATGGGACAAATTTGATCTTCATGACTGTCTTTTTAAATGCAATTCAAGTGTTGCTTTAACCTATTATTTATATCATTCTGATTTAGAATTCCTATGGACTGATTTCAAAAAACAATTCAAAATTATTGAAGCAGCCGGAGGGATTGTTTTTAATGATAATAATGGCATTTTATTTATTTATCGATTAGAAAAATGGGATCTCCCAAAAGGAAAAATTGAAAAAGGAGAAACAACCCAGGAAGCAGCCTTACGGGAAGTACAGGAAGAATGCGGAATAAGCAAAGTGAAAATTGATAAATTCATTGGTAAAACTTACCATATTTACAACTACAAAAATAAGGAGATTCTAAAAATCTCTCATTGGTTTAAAATGTGTAGCGAAGAAAACAAACTTATTCCTCAATTGGAAGAA
>JAOZTG010000032.1:16200-24826 GCA_029939235.1 Flavobacteriaceae bacterium | reverse complement strand
TGGATAAGCATTATCTGGCAGATCTACAACTAAAAGGAGTTCATATTATTCCTACTGTTTATATTGAAAAGGGAGCTAAAACCACACTAAAAGATATCCATGAAAAAACCAATTGGATAACTACTATATTAAAACCTTGTGTTTCCGGTGCTGCCCGTCATACGTACAAACTAGATTATGAAAATATTGAAGATCATGAAAGTATTTTTCAGAAATTGATTGCTGTTGAAGCAATGATGTTACAGCCTTTTCAAAACTCTATTATTGAAAAAGGAGAAGTTTCTTTGATTGTCATCAACGGAAAATATACCCATGCAGTTTTAAAAGTAGCAAAAAAAGGAGATTTTAGAGTTCAGGATGACTGGGGAGGAACCGTTTATACTTATACACCAAATAAAGAAGAAATTAAGTTCGCAGAAAATGCAGTAAAAGCTTGTATTGAATTTCCAATCTATGCAAGGGCTGATATTACAACTGATAATGATGGAAAACTGGCAATAGTAGAATTAGAGCTGATAGAACCTGAATTATGGTTTAGAAATAATATACAGGCAGTAAATTTATTAGCAGAAGGTGTAAATCAATTAATAATGTAAAATTAAAACTCCTGAATTATATAGGATTAAGATATATATTGTTTTTAAATATCATTTATTTCTGCTTAAATCTTAACTTTAAAAATAATGTTATATTTTTGGGAATTATAAAAACATAAACCTATGAAAACTATAGTTTACACCATTTTTTTTACTATAAGCAGTATTTTTCTTTTCTCTTGTGATTCTTCTTCAAGTACTACGAGTAGCTATACCCCTAATCCACATGCAGAAGCGCATATGGAAATGCACAATGAATTTAAAAAAGAACAAGTAAAAAAGGAGTTAGCTGAACAGGAAGAAAATGAAACAGAACCTACTAAAGCACAATTGCATCAACTTCTTATAAAAAAGAACCAGCAAGGCGTAGATTTTTATGCAATAGGAAATGAACCTTTTTGGAATTTAGATATAAATTTTGAAAATAAAATAGTGTTCAAAAATTTAAATGGTTTAGAGTTTATCGCGCCGGCTGTTGATCCTGTAAAGGCAATGGATGCTAATGTAACAAGATACAGAAGTAATACCGAATCAGGAGAAATAATTGTACAACTGAATCAATCAGGATGTACAGATAATATGAGTGGACAAAAATTTGATTATCAGGTAACTGTTGATTTTAAAACAAGTAAAGAATCTGATTTTAAAACCTTTAAGGGCTGTGGTGACTATGTGCCTGATTTTCGTTTACATAATATATGGGCAATTATTGAAGTAGACGGTGTTGAAGTTAATCCGGAAAATTTTAATGGAAAATCTCCCCGATTGGAATTCAAAATTTCTGAAGAAAAAGTTTTAGGATATAATGGGTGTAACTATTTTAATGGAGCTGCTAAAACAGAAAATGATATGATTATTTTTGGATACCTTGTCTCTACACTGATGGCTTGTTCTGAAAATGAAGAAATAAGTTCTAAAATTGGAAAAATGTTATCCAATAGTAATTTAGACTACACCATTGAAAACAACCAGCTGGTCCTAACTAAAAATAATAAAAAAGTAATGGTTTTAAAGCCCATTGATTAAAGCATAAATAGTAAAACAAAATCTGTTGAATATTTTTTATATTCACCTTGAAAATAAAAACATCTTAAATGAGTAATATTACATCAAAAACAATTGCTAATGGTATATTAAAAGCTGTTGGAGCATTAGTTGGTATAGCCCTGATCATCTTTCTTTTATACAAAACACAGGCAGTAATAGTGTATATCGCCATCGCAGCAGTTTTATCCTTAATTGCAAAACCATTTGTGGGTTTATTGCATTTAAGATTAAAATTTCCAAACACATTGGCTGTCGTAACGACCATGTTTGTTTTTATGTTGATCATATTTGGATTAATTTCCTTATTTGTTCCTTTGATTCTTGAACAAGGTCGAAATATATCTATTCTGAATACGGATGAGCTACATACAAATATCAAGCAATTATTAGTACAAATAAATTCTTATTTTTCAAGTAATGGAATTGATGTTCTTTCTCAAATAGAAAATATGGATCTTAAATCAAATTTAAAAATCATACCAAGTCTATTCAATTCTGTCTTAGCAGTTTTAGGATCTTTAAGTATGGGATTATTTTCAGTATTGTTTATTACCTTTTTTTTACTAAAAGATGAGAATATCCTTTATAATATATTTATTGCGGTAACACCTGATGACAAAGAAGAAAGAATATTAAGGTCTTTTAGAAAAATAAGTCCATTATTATCAAGATATTTTATCGGCTTAATAATTCAATTATCAATATTATTTGCTATTTATTCTCTTATCTTATTATCATTTGGAATAAAAAGTGCCATAGTCATTGCATTTTTAGCTGCCCTCCTAAACATTATACCTTATATTGGGCCTCTTATTGGAGGGATTTTCATGTTGACCCTGACCATGACCAGTAATTTAGAGTATGATTTTCAATCGTATATTTTACCTACAACTTTATATGTTTTTAGTGGGTATGTCATTGCTCAGTTAATTGATAATTTTTTCAGTCAGCCTTTGATCTTTTCAAAAAGTGTAAAATCACATCCATTGGAAATATTTTTAGTAATAATCACAAGTGGTTTGTTATTTGGTATTGTAGGTATGATATTGGCAGTACCAACCTATACAGCTTTAAAAGTTATTTTTAAAGAGTTTTTAGCTGATAATGAAGTTGTTAAATTGCTTACAAATAAAATGGATTAATATTGAATAAGCAATTACTAAATACTGAAATACAGCATTTTATAAATATGAATTTAAAAGAAGACCCTTCAAAATTAATTTTGAAAGGGTCTTCTTTTTTAGATATAACCATACAGGAAATCGTTGAACAGATTGAGGCCAAAAAAAAATGTGAAAAAAAACTTCCAACCTGGTTTCATGCTAAGAATATTTATTACCCTAATAAAATAAATATTGAACAAACATCCTCTGAAATTACTGCAAAATACAAAGCCAGTTTGATATCTGGTAATTCAATTATTGATATTACAGGCGGTTTTGGTGTTGATTGTTTTGCTTTTGCAGAAAAGTTTAAAGAAGTTACACACTGCGAGATCAACACAGAATTATCAGCTATTGCAGAGCATAATTTTAAAATATTAGGGATAGAAAATATTAAAACCATTGCAAAAAGTGGTATGGATTATCTCTATAGTGCTGATAAAACCTTTGATTGGGTCTATACCGATCCTTCACGCCGAAATGATGAGAAGGGAAAAGTTTTTTTATTGGAAGATTGTTTACCAAATATTCCTAAAAACTTAGTCTCTCTATTTCAATTTACCAATAATATTTTATTAAAAACATCTCCTGTATTAGATATATCCAGTGCTGTATTAGAATTAGAATATGTAAAGGAAATTCATATCATTGCCATACAAAATGAGGTAAAAGAAGTCTTGTATTTATTAGAAAAGAATTATACCGGAAGACTTCAATTTAAAACCATCAATTTAACAAAAGAAAAAGATCAAATTTTTAATTTTAATTTGATTGATGAGGAAGCCTCCTATTCCTTTCCTTTAAAATATTTATACGAACCAAATGCTACAATTTTAAAATCAGGGGGATTTATTGAAGTATCCATATTACTCAACATCAACAAACTACATAAACATTCTCATCTTTATACTTCAACAGAATTAATTGATTTTCCGGGAAGAAAGTTTCAAATATTGCATAATATTAATTATGATAAAAGAAAACTCCATAAGTTGATTCCTGGTAAAAAAGCAAATATCACAACCAGAAATTTTCCGGAAACAGTTGCTCAGATAAGAAAGAAAACAGGTTTAAAAGAAGGCGGTGATATGTACCTTTTTTTTACAACAGATATGGAAGAAAACCGCAGAGTACTCATTTGTAAAAAAGTTTAAGAATGTGTTATCTACATATAGATATTTAATTTCTTAACTTTAACACCTTAATATTATTTACAAATAAATATGTCAAATAAAAATACACGATCATTATCAGCAAGAAGAGGACTGAAAGAAAATTTATTTGAAAAGATTTCGAAAGTGTCTCATAACAATTCAGATAAAGAAGCTTTTCAAAAAATATCAGAAGAGTTTTTATTAGATGATTCTGTAATTCTTGGTACTTCTTCTTTCTATGATTTTATCAAAGCTAAAAACAAAGAGCATAAAGTTCATATTTGCAACGGCACTGCCTGTATGGTTGCAGGAACTCAAAATGATCTTACTACCAAACTGGAACATCATTTTGATGAAAATGAAATTGGACACGCAGCCTGTCTGGGTCGTTGTCACAGCAATAATGCAGTAATGTATCACAATAAAACTTACTCTATTCATTCTGATGCTGACCTACAAAAACTTATAAATGATACATATCAAAAAAATATTTATAAAATTGGGGCAAATACAACACCAATTCTAACATCAAAAATAGATGATCTGAGTAAATTTTACGTTTTGGCTGAAAAATTCACAAATAAATCAGCTAAGATCATTGATGAAATAAAGATCTCAAACCTTCGCGGACGTGGAGGTGCAGGATTTCCTTTTTGGTTTAAATTAGATGCTGTATCCATGGAAGATAATCCACAAAAATACATTGTTTGCAATGCAGATGAAGGTGATCCGGGTGCTTATAGCGATATGTACCTAATGGAACATCAAGCACATAAAGTACTTTTTGGAATGTATATTGCCGGAAAATGTGTTGATGCAGATACGGGAGTTCTTTACATTAGAGGTGAATATCCTGATTCTATTAGAATTGTACAGGAGGCTATTGATGAACTAAAAGAAAATAATCTTATTCAGGATTTTAAATTTAAAATAATTTCCGGTCAGGGATCTTATGTTTGCGGAGAAGAAACTGCCCTTTTAAATTCTATTGAAGGACTGCGTCCTGAAGTGAGAGTCCGTCCACCTTACCCTGCTCAATACGGATTGTATGGTAAACCAACTGTTTTAAGCAATGTAGAAACTTTTGCTAATTTACACTGGATCATAGAGAATGGAGGAAAAGCTTATGCAGATCTGGGTACAGAGCATTCAACCGGTACAAAACTGGTTTCTTTGGATAGTTTTTTCAATACTCCCGGAATTTATGAAATTGAAATGGGTACACCACTACAAACTATCTTTGATGATTTTGGTGGCGGATTCCAATCAAATATAAAAGCATTGCAAATTGGAGGGCCTTTGGGTGGCATTGTTCCAATGGATAAAATTAAATACCTGACTTTAGATTTTGAATCATTAAACAATAGTGGATTTTTATTAGGGCATGCAAGTTTTGTATCCATTCCTAAAGATTTTCCGATGATCAGGTTTATTGAACATTTGATGAAATTCACCGCAGATGAAAGTTGTGGCAAATGTTACCCTTGCCGAATTGGTGCTCATCGTGGATTTGAAATGTTACAAAAAGCTCAAAAGGAAGATTATAAAATTGATAAGCAATTATTTGATGATCTTTTGGAAACTTTGGAAATTGGATCTTTATGCGCATTGGGTGGTGGAGTTCCATTACCGGTAAAGAATGCATTACAGTATTTTGAAGGTGAATTAAAGGAGTATTTTGCTTAAAATTATTACACAAAGTATCCCTGAGATACTCAAAGTTTAAGAAATGAAATTAAAAAACAAAACTCTGTACTCTGCGGAACTTTGTAATTCCTTTGTGAATCTCTGCGTAACAGCCAATATAAAATTATGAAAGCATATATAAACAATATACCACATGAAGCAAAAAAAGAAGAAACAATTCTTGAATTTGTAAGAAGAATTGAAGATCAGGATGCAATTCCCACCATGTGTCAGGATGATCGATTAGAGAATTTTGGATCCTGTAGAGTTTGCTCTGTGGAGGTTGCACGTGAAAAAGACGGTCAGACTAAAGTTGTTGCTTCCTGTCATACGCCGGTTTTTGAAAATGCATATATCTACCACAACACAGACAAAATCAAAAAACTTCGAAAAAATATTGTAGAGCTTGTTTTGACTGATTACCCTTCCGATAAGGTTTTCGCAGAGAAAGGCAAAAAACCCACCGAATTTCAAAAAACCATTGAACAGATTGGTATTCCTAATATTCGTTATCCTCAAGGGGAAAATCACTTTGAAATTGAAAAAGACAACTCACACCCCTATATAAAATCAGATCTTTCACAATGTATCAATTGCTATCGTTGTGTGAGAGCTTGTGAAGAAATTCAGGGAGAAATTGTTTTAGGAATGAGCGGAAGAGGTTTCGCCTCTCAGATCATCAAAGGATTTGATACTAATTTTGATCTTTCAGCTTGTGTTTCCTGTGGAGCCTGTGTTCAAACCTGCCCAACAGAAGCTTTAAGCGATAAATTTGAATCTAAAACCATCATTGCCGATAAAACTGTTAGAACTACATGTACTTACTGTGGCGTTGGATGTCAGTTAGATGTATCTGTTATAAATGGTGAGATCAAAGGAATTCAGGCACCGGTGACTGCAGAAGTAAATGAAGGACATACCTGTATCAAAGGAAGATTTGCATTTCAATTCTACAACCATCCTGATAGACTGACAAATCCGTTGATCAAAAAAAATGGTGTTTTTGAAGTGGTTTCCTGGGAAGTAGCCTATGATTTTATTAGCAATAAACTTCTAAAGATCAAGAAAGAACACGGAGCTGATGCCATAGGATGTATCTCTTCATCAAGAGCTACCAATGAAGAGAACTATTTGATGCAGAAAATGACTCGGGTTGCCATTGGCACAAATAATATAGATGGTTGTGCAAGAGTTTGTCATGCCCCTACTGCATTTGGAATGCAACAGGCATTTGGTACAGGAGCTGCCACAAATTCAATAAATGATCTGAAAAAAACAGATTGCATCCTGGTTTTTGGTGCCAATCCTACCGAAGCTCATCCGGTAACGGGAGCAAAAGTAAAGCAAGCCTTTATGCAAGGCGTAACAAGTATTGTTGTTGATCCTGTAAAAACCAAACTGGCAAAACTGGCTAAGTATCACTTACAACTCAGACCAGGAACCAATGTAGCACTTTTAAATATGATGATGCATTATATCATTAAAAAAGGATTATCAGACAATGCATTTATTCAAAAATTTACAGAGCAGTTCAAAGAATTGAAAGAGCATGTGATGGATCTGGACATGAACGAATTGGAACAACTAACCGGAGTTTCTAAAGCATTGGTAAAAGAAGCTGCAATAGCATATGCTTCCGCAGAAAATGCAATGGAATTCCATGGTTTAGGTGTAACTGAGCATTTCCAGGGAAGTAAAACGGTAATGCTTTTGGCAAATCTTGCAATGATGACAGGTAATATTGGAAGAAGTGGTGTTGGATTAAATCCGTTACGTGGTCAAAACAATGTACAGGGAGCTGCAGATATGGGAGTGCAACCACATCAGGGAGCCGGTTATTTAGATATAAACGATAAAGAAATTCAACAATATTATGCTAAAAAATATGGAGTTGATAAAATGCCTGAAAAGGAAGGCTTAAAAATTCCTGAAATGCTGGACGCTGCTATAGAAGGTAAATTCAAAGCTTTATGGATCATGGGAGAAGATACTTTTATGACGGACCCTAATACAAATCATATTAAAAAGGCTATGGCCGAATTGGATCTTTTGATTGTGCAGGAATTATTTATGTCGGCTACAGCCGAAATTGCTGATGTAGTATTGCCAGCCAGTTCATATTTTGAAAAAAACGGAACTTTCACAAACGGTGAGAGACGTGTGCAACGGGTTAATCAGGTTGTTGAGCCAATTGGGAATACAAAATCTGATGGGCAGATCATTATTGATATGATGCATAAATTAGGATATGAGCAACCTACAGGAAAGGTTTATGATGCGGCCAAAATTTTGGTAGAAATTGCAGATGTTATTCCTTTTCTAAAAGGTGTAACCTGGGAAGGTCTTGGTAAAAATGGTTTGCAATGGCCAATTTTAGAGGATGGTACAGATACACAAATAGTTCATAAAAATGGCGCTTTTAAAAGAGGAAAAGGTATGTTCCATCATTTTGATTTTGAAGAATCTCCTGAATTACTGGAACACAGAAAAAAATACCCTTTTATACTTACAACAGCAAGACAATTGGAGCATTACAATGCCGGAACCATGACCAGAAGAACGGATAACCAGGAAATTTCATCAACAGACTATCTTGAAATAAATCCACTGGATGCTGCAAACAAAAACATTAATACAGGTGACAGGGTTAGAATATTTTCGGATAGAGGAAGTGTAATTATTCCTGTAAAGATCACTTATCATGTTAAACCGGGTGTTGTACGAACTACTTTTCACCAACCGGAAATTTTTATCAATATGATAACTGGAAATGTAGGTGATGAATATACTTTAACACCTGAATATAAAGTAGTTGCGGTTGATTTTGAAAGAGTTTGATGCACTATATATTCACAGGGTGAATCTAACCGTTGTAAAAATATTCACCCTGTGAATAAATCTATTCTGAATGGAATTTTAATCCAACACCAATCCATCATAAGCCAAAAAAACATTTTTAGGTAATTGTTTTGATATCTCG
>JAOZTG010000032.1:0-16100 GCA_029939235.1 Flavobacteriaceae bacterium | reverse complement strand
CACCAATCCATCATAAGCCAAAAAAACATTTTTAGGTAATTGTTTTGATATCTCGCTATGAAAACCAAATTTGTAACTAATATGTGTTAGATAAGAGATTTTAGGTTTTACTTTTTCAATAACTTCAAGTGCTTGCTGCAAACCAAAATGTGTAGGATGCGGTTCTTTACGTAATGCATTTATAATTAAAATGTCCAAATTATAAAGTTTTTCCATTTCTTTTTCACTGATGTGATTTGCATCGGTTATATAGGCAACATTTTGCATGCGAAATCCAAATATTTTTAATTTACCATGATCCACTTCAACAGGTGTAATTACCAGGTTATTTACTAAAAAAGGACTATTATATATTTGATTTATCTCTAATTCTGGTGCACCTAAATATTTATTTTTTGTAGTAAAAATATAATTAAACCTGGCTTTTAGATCTTTAATAACATCATCTTTAGCATAAATGGGTAAGATTCCAAATCTTTGTGTAAAAGGTCTGGTGTCATCCAACCCAGCTGTATGATCTGCATGGTTATGGGTAAAAATTATCCCATCTAATTTAGAAACTCCTGCTTTTAACATTTGTTGCCTAAAATCCGGTCCACAATCAATAACAACACGCGCACCATTCGACTCTACCATAAGTGAAGAACGCAATCTTGTATCTCTTGGATCTTCCGATAAACAAACTTCATGATTGCAGCCAATTACAGGAATTCCCTGTGATGTTCCTGTTCCTAAAAAGGTAATTTTCATAATTTATAATTAATTCCTTATCTTTAAACAATTCTTACAAATCATCAATATTAATAATAATATGTTGAATAATCATCAACTTTTATTTAATAAACATTTTAAACAAATAAATCTATCATTTTAATTTTTAACATTATTTTTATAATAACACCTCTTAGATGAATTTTTACATAATATACTGGTCACTTTTGTTACGAACAAAAAACATATAGATTATAAATATTCTACACACACCTAATTAACAAATGTTTAAATTATAGTAATTAAATAAATAGTTTAAAAAGACAACTATATCTAAAAGTGATAAATATCATATTATTAAGTGATTTAATCAAATAATTTTGCTGAATTAAAAATAAAGGAAATCAAAAATATGAAATCCACGAAAACATTACCCACACTCAAAAGAAAATCCTCTATAGGGAAATTTATTTACACCTTTCTAATTATGTTTATCATATGGATAGGGTTTACAACTTCTTTTGAACCAGCCGAATTAATAACAGGAGTAATTGTGAGTTTAATCATTGCTTTTTTTACTGACAGAATTTTTTCTTGCTGTGGTATGAAAGTATTAAGACCTCATAAGATCATTTATTTTGTGCAATACTTTTTTGTATTTATCATTGCCTTGATAAAATCAAATTTTGACGTTGCCAGAAGAGTAATTTCTCCTGATCTGCCTATCAATCCGGGGATTGTTAAATTCAAAACAAAATTAACCAATGGTTTTGCAAGAATGGTATTGGCAAATACCATTACTTTAACTCCAGGAACTTTAACATTGGATGCTATAGGAAATACTTTTTATATTCATTGGATAGATGCTGTTTCTGATGACCCAAAAGTTGCTTACAAAGAGATTGCAGAATCTTTTGAAAAAATACTAATTAAAATTTACGAAGACTAAATTTAAGATATGAACATATTATATATAATCGTTTTTACACTCATGTCGATCGGGCTTGTATTTACAATGATTCGATTTGTAAAAGGTCCAAGATCCGGAGACAGGGCATTGGCTTTAGATACATTTTCAATTATAATTACCGCTGCAATGGTTTTGCTGGCACATGTCTTTGACAGGTATATTTATATTGACGTAGCACTGATATATGCCGTATTAGGATTTGTTGGAATAATCGTTATCGCAAGATATATAGAAGGAGCATTATGATGAATGAAATACTAGAATATATCGGAATGGCATTTATCCTGATTGGAGCAATATTTCTTTTTTTAGGTGCTTTAGGAATTTATAGAATGCCGGATGTTTATACAAGACTTCAGGCCGGAACCAAATCCTCAACCCTTGGTGCGATGAGTACCATCCTTGGTGTAGGATTTTTACATCCAGACTGGTTCTTAAAAATAGCATTGATTATTATTTTTATTGGAGTAGCAAATCCACTAAGTTCTCATGCTTTGGCAAGAGCTTCATATAGAAAAGGAATAAAACCTGAGTTAAAAAGTGGAATCGACTTCTATAAAAAGGCAATTAAAAAACAAATTAAAAAATTTAACTCATGATATTTATTATCCTACTAATAATAATGGCAGTGTTACTTATTGCAGCTGCGATATATTCTATAACCCACAGAGATCTTCTATTTGCAGTAATGGGAACAGGAATTGTGAGTGTTATCCTATCCATGTTCTTTTTTCTGCTACAAGCACCTGACGTTGCATTGACAGAAGCTGCTATAGGAATTGCTTTAACCACCATCATCTTTATCATCACAATTAGAAATACTTCAAGAGATGAAGATGAGATCATTGATAAAGAAGATAAAAAAATATAATTATGAAGAAAGCATTTGTCATTATATTATTAGCTGTATTAGGCTTTTTCCTGACCAAAACTTTTATGGATATCCCTTTTGGGGAAAACAGGATTGGAGAAGTAAGTTCTAATGAAACAGCTGCCGGATATTACCTGAATAATACTCCTGCAAAAACAAAAGTCGCCAATGTTGTTACTGCCATCGTAGTGAATTACAGGGGATTAGATACACTAGGAGAGGTTACCGTTCTATTTTTAGCTTCCACCGGTTTAGCAAGTATTTTATACAGAAGAAAAAGAGAAGAGGAAGATGCAGAACGTTTGAGTTTGCCTTCTTCAAGAATTATGAGGACAGGTGTCAGAGTATTATTCCCTGCAATTGTTCTGTTAGGAATTTACGTTTTTATTCATGGTCACTTAACACCTGGTGGTGGATTTCAGGGAGGAACGATCGTAGCAACAGGATTTTTACTGATGTTAATATCCTATAAAGGTTTTAATACAGATCATAGCAGAATGGTTTGGATTGAGAGTCTGGCAGGATTGAGTTTCGTTGGAATAGGAATCTGGGGCTTGGTTTCCGGAAATACATTCCTTGAAAATATTCCAGAAACTGGAATATTAAATTCACTTATCAGTGGTGGATTAATTCCAATTATTTATATAGTTGTCGGATTTAAAGTTGCAGTGGAATTAACAGGTATATTAGATATTTTATTAAATATAAAACCGAAAAAGTGATGCAGGAACAGTTTAATGAAGTTTTTACAAAATATCACGAAGTAATCACCTGGGGTGTTTATGGAACAGCTATAGCCCTTATGCTTATTGGCTTATATGCGATATTAATTAAAAAGAATCTGGTAAAAATAATTATTGGTCTAACCATTATGGATGCAGGTATTCACTTACTTTTTGTAGGCATAGGTTATATACAAAATGGTACAGCGCCTATTTTTTCACCAGGATATGAAAATGCTGCCGACAGAATGGTTGATCCCGTTCCTCAGGCTCTGGTATTAACAGCAATTATTATCGGATTTGCAATAACAGCTGTTGCACTTTCTTTAGTCATCAGGTTATACAAACACCATCACACAGCTAAAATTGATCAAATAAAGTCTTTAAAATGGTAATAACTCCTATACATTATATATTTGTGCCGCTTGTCGCAGCATTTGCAATTCCTTTATTATCAAAGATCAATAAAGAATTACCACGTATTATTCCCGGATTTGTATTGTTTTACAATATCATTATTTCTATTGTTTTAATGCAACAGGTAAATGAATTTGGATACGTTTCTGAAGTAATTGCCGGTTGGAAAGCCCCATGGGGAATCAACCTGATCATCACTCCATTTAGTGGATTTTTAGTGAGCTTAATATCTGTTTTGGGTTTCCTTATCTGGATGTATGGATATCGATTTAAACAAGTAATTGACCGGGGAGAATTAAGAACCTATAACATTCTGCAAATGATGATGATTACCGGTGCTATCGGAATTATAATCACTGGTGATATTTTCAACTTGTTCGTGTTTTTAGAAATTGTTGCAATTACCGCTGTCTCATTAACTGCCTTTTACAGAGAAAGAGACGGGGCCGAAGCAGGGTTTAAATATCTGCTCATTGGTGGTTTTGCCTCTTCCCTTATTTTATTGGCAATATTAATTTTATATACACAGGTAGGAACATTGAATATGGCTGAAATTGCCGATCGAATGCACACTGTTCCTTCAGGAATAAAAGCAACTATTCTTATATTGTTTATTGTAGGATTTGGTATTGAAGCCGAATTATTTCCGTTAAACGGATGGGTGCCAGATGCTTATTCTCAAGCGCCCGGCCCTACAAGTACAGCATTTGCAGGTATTGTGGCCAAAGCCGGAGTTTATGGGTTGATAAGAATTATTTTTACACTATTTGATATTGATGGCGCCTATGACTTTTTAATAACGGCAGGTTTGATTACCATGATCGTTGCAGAAGCAGCTGCCTTAAAACAAACTAATTTAAAACGCATGCTGGCATATTCCAGTATAGGGCAAATGGGACTGGCATTGGTTGCTTTCGGTATTGGCACAAAAGAAGCTGTCTTTGCTGCAATGTTCTTATTGTTTAACCATGCTGTGATCAAAAGCTTACTGTTCATGACAGGAAGTATTTTGATGTATAATTCAAAAGACAAAACTATCAATTCCATAAAAGGAATTTATAAAAAATTACCCATTATATCTTTACTTTTCGCATTGGGTGCATTTGCTATTGTAGGTTTACCCCCATTCTCCGGGTTTTGGAGTAAGCTGTATATTCTAACAGCAGCAGCTGATAAGAATATGATCTTTTTAATTGTAACCATTTTGGCGGTGAGCATCGTTGAAATTGTATACTATTTCAGAGTAATTGGTAAATTATATTTTGCTGAAGACGAAAATGTGATCGAAATTCACAAACCTACTCCACAGGCTTTTGTAGCTATGGCTGTCTTAGGTGTAACTATTATAGTTGTAGGATTTAACCCTGACCTGGTTACAGGTTATTTTCACAATGCAGCAGATATTTTATTAGACAAGGCATCTTATATTAAGTATGTTTTAAATGTAGAATCAGTAATTCAATAATTGAAAATTTGAAAGATATGAATATTTTTTTCACAATCATAAGTCTATTATTCTCAGGAGCTTTATTAGTATTCCTAATAAATAAAGTACTCCCTAAAATAAGTGGCGTTGTTGCATTTATTACAATTGCTGTTGTTAGTGCATTATTCTTTACGCAGGTAACTGTTGGAGAATCCTATCATTATATGGTGGGCGAAATTCAAATGCAATTCGGAGTAACTTATTACACTTATATTTTTGCAATAATTGTTTTGGGATTATCAACATTGGCTTCCTTATATTCTATTCAATATATGCAGGGCAAACAAAGGCTTGGATTTTTCTATTCCAATTACCTTTTAACAGTTGCCGGAATGATAGGCATCATTTTTAGTCAGGATTTTATTAGTTTTTTCATCTTTTGGGAGATCATGACCTGGTCATCTTATTTACTGGTGATCTACAATGGTTATAACTCTAGTAAAATTGGCATGAAATATATGATCTTTAGTGCTATTGGTGCTTACGCGATGCTTGCAGCAATCGTATCGATCAAGGCTAATTATGATACTTATATTATCACCGAAGCAATGCAAAATGGAGCTTTCAGTTTTTCTGATCACATTTATATTCCTATTATGTTATTAATTGGTTTTGCAGTGAAAGCTGCTCTAATGCCATTACATGTTTGGGCTCCAAATGCATATTCAAAATCCCCAATGTCATTCACAGCTATTTTCTCTGGTGCAATGTCAAAAATGGGAATCCTGGGTATGGGTCTGGTACTTGCAAGTGCTTATTCCTATTCAAATTCTGAAAGCGGAAATGCTATATTAGCTTTACGTTATACACTTGGATGGCTGGGTGGTATTACAGCCGTTATGGCAACGATATATGCTTTGATCCAAACAGATGCAAAAAAATTACTGGCCTACTCGTCTGTGGCTCAATTGGGCTATATCATCGTTGGTTTATCAACGGGAACAAAATTAGGTGTGATGGCGGCATTATTCTTAGCTATTGTTCACGGTGTTTTTAAAGGTGCATTATTTATGGTGGTTGGTGCTGTTGAAAAACAAGCAGGAACAACAGATATGACAAAAATATCTGGATTGATCAGAAAAATGCCATGGACATTTTTTGTTGCTTTGGTTTCTATCATTGCCCTTGCAGGTGTTCCTCCATTAGGTGGTTTTGTTGGAAAATGGATGTTGTATGAAGCATTGATCACCGAATCAAACAATTACTTTTTAGTGATCGTTATTTTCTTTTCAAGTACTGCCGCATTTTTATACAGTTATAGATTTCTTTATGGATTATTTCTCGGACAGGAAGAAACTGATACAGCACATGTAAAAGAAGCTCCAATTACGATGCTAATTCCAATGGTAATTTTAGCACTTATATTAATTGTTACAGGTGCTTATCCCGGAATATTATTTGAGCCAATCGCTCATGGTATGCATTATTTAGGCTTTAACGATGTAAACTGGGATATGTCAATACTTGTTAATGTCTGGGGTGAAGAATCAAACATGGGATATATCAACATGACCATTGGAGTTGTTTTTGTTGTAATTTTTACCTTCTTAACACTTAAAGGTTATAAAGGTACAAAAGAAGTTGGCACAAAAGATATTTCAACAGGTGGTGAAGTACCAGCCGAAAATGAAAATCTATCTTATCAATTGGATTACTTTAAACCATTTGAAAGAGCTGCCGCACCACTTTACAAACGCAGTATGAATAAGATATGGAGTGACCTTGGTAATGCAATGGAAGCTTTATTCGATTTTACAAGAAAAATTTATACTGGAAACGGACAAACATATGCCATATTTGTTATCATCTTTTTAGTGATTTTATTACTACTAAAAGATACCTTATTCGCTAATTAAAGATTAAAATAAAATATTACTAAAGAAATTTAGACTATTAAAATGGAAGATTTAGGATTAAAAATATTTGGAGCAATTTTAACCACCATTATGGGTTTTACCGTTGGTATGACCTACGGTGGAATTGTCAGAAAACTAACTGCCAGAGTTCAAAACAGATTTGGACCACCGTTTTATCAAAACTTTTTAGATCTGTTAAAATTACAAAGTAAAAAAACCAATGTAGCCCATGGTTTTATGGGGCATATGGCACCGGTATGGATCATTATTGCAGCGGTAACTGTATTGATGTTTATTCCCATTCTAAATGGTAATTTATGGTTTCCAAATATGTCTTTTCATGGTGATCTTATATTTTTATTATATATGATGGTTTTTGGATCACTGGGGATGGCTTTAGGTGCCGGTCAGACAGGAAATCCAAATTCAGCCATTGGTGTTACCAGAGGGTTGAGCCAGATGGTTGGGTACGAAATTCCTTTTGTTTTAGCATTGGTTGCTTTAATGATACAATATGAAACTACATCCATTCAGGAACTTACAAAAATTCAGCATGAAACAGGTGTTTGGAATGCTTTTGCAAATCCTTTTGCTTTTTTAGCTGCTCTTTTTGCTTCTTTGGGAATGTTTAGATATTCTCCATTTGATATCGTAGGTGCTCCTGCGGAATTAGCATCGGGACCTGTATCAGAGTTTGGAGGTAAATATTTAGGAACCATGATGAGTGGTGGTGCAATTTTTGCTTTCATCAAACTAACACTTTATGTACACTTATTTTTTGGTGGTGCCGGAAATGCAGATGACAGTGGAATATTAGCTACTCTTGCAGGAATTGGTATATTACTTGTAAAAACATTCTTGCTCTATATGATCCCTGTTTTTTACGGATGGATCAATCCAAGATACAGAACAGAGCAGGCAATAAGATATTTTTGGGGATGGCCTACAGCTTTAGGAGTTATTGGAGTGCTATGGGCAGTTTATATAAATTAAAAGAAGAAGAAAATGGAAAATGATAAAAATTCACAAAAGATCGTAGATTATATCCGAAATTTTTCCCGTAAGCATTCATTATTTGTATTGGCTTACGGAACCGGATGTGGTGCGATAGAGATCCCTGCAACAATGACCTCACGTTATGATGCTGAACGTTTCGGTATCAGAGGTGCAGCTACTCCCCGCCAGGCGGATGTATTATTGATCACAGGATATCTGTCAACAAAAACATTGAAACGTGTTATCAGAGTTTACGAACAAATGCAGGAACCAAAATATGTAATTGGATTTGGATCTTGTACGATCAATGGAGGAATGTATTATGATAGTTATAATACGATCAATGGCTTAGATCAATACCTTCCTGTTGATGTTTATATCAATGGATGTATGCCACGACCGGAAGCTGTTATTTCAGGTTTTGTAAAACTACAGGAATTGATCCTTGCAGGTAAAGCCAATAACGGTGAAAAATACCGTGAGAATCTTGAGCATTACCGAACAAATCAAAAGAAGATCATCAAAAACTGGAAAATGCCCGATTATAACTGGTAAAGTCTCCAAAATATTTAAATTATGAATGATTTAATAAAAGAAAATAAATTACTTGATGCGGTAGTCTCTGCCTTTAAAATTGAGGGTAAAGTAATAAGAGATCGTCGGGTGGAGGTTTTAGCAGATAAGAATATGGTTTCCAGTATTCTGTTATTTGTAAAAAAACAATTGGGTTATATTCATTTGGCTCATATGACATGTGTGGATTGGATAGATCAGGGAGAATTTGAGTTGATTTATACTGTTTATTCTCCGGTTGATAAAATTACCATTTTTGTGAAAACAAGAATTGACAGAGAAAATCCAGAAATGGAAAATATTGATACTATCTGGGATCAGGCAAATACATATGAAAGAGAAATGCGTGAAATGTTTGGTATTGAATTTCCCGGGTTGGTAGGTGAATTCGAATTCATTTTAGAAGACTGGGATCAAATTCCGCCTATGCGAAAAGAATTTGATACCCATAAATATGCTGCTGAAACATTTTACTCAAGACCAGGAAGAGAAGATGCAAAAGATGTTAGAGAAGAATTAAACAAACGAAGTGGAGCAAAAGTACCTGATTTTGCTAAAAAATATTCAAGAGAGTAAGTTATGGTAAGAGAAAAAGAAACTACCTTATATATAGGTCCACAGCATCCCGGAATTACCGGAAACATGATGATCAAATTAAAAGTGCAGGGAGATACCGTTGTAAGTGCCAGCACACATGTTGGGTATTTACACCGTGCTTTTGAAAAATTAATTGAGAGACGTAACTGGATACAGGCCTTTACCCTACTCTGCCGTTTTTGTGTTCCCGAACCGGATCCAATGGAATTAACTTATGCCCGTGCAGTAGAAGATCTTGATAATCGGGAAGTACCGGAAAGAGCGAAATATATTCGTGTTATTGTAATGGAACTGGCAAGAATGCAATCCTTTATGTTGTGGTATGCAGGACAATCGGGTTCTGCAGGTTTATACTTAACACCACAATGGTCTGTTGGTGACAGAAACTATATTCTCGATCTCTTTGAAGATCTTACAGGGGGTAGAGTCTATCATATGTATATATGGCCGGGAGGTGTAAGAAGAGATATCCCTGATGGATGGGCAGATAAAGTTTTACGCACCATGGATTATCTTGAAAAAAGACTGGATGAGTATAATAAGATCATGTTTGATAATACAATTTTCCAAAAACGTGCTCAGGGAGTTGGGATCGTTCCTAAAGACAAAGCCATTGAATGGGGAGTTGTTGGACCAGTATTGAGAGGTACCGGTATCCGATCAGATGTTCGTGTTGATGAACCTTATGAAGTTTATGACAAAATAGACTTTGATATTCCTACACAGGAAGGAGGCGATATCTGGGCAAGAGCTTTGGTTAGAAAAGAAGAAGTAAGACAATCCATAAGAATCATTCGTCAGGCAATTGCTGATATGCCGGGAGGAGCTTTTTACAACAAAGTAAGCAACCCGATGAAATGGACAGTTCCTGCAGGTCAGGCCTGGGCAAGGACAGAAAGTGTACGAGGAGAAGTTGGTTTTCATGTAACAAGTGACGGTGGAAATAAGCCATACAGAGTTCATGTAAAAGGTGCTGCCTACACACATGGCGTTACAGTTCTTGAAAAAATATTACCTGGACAAAATATTGCCGATGTTTCATTTATATTGAATTCATTAGGTGTTTGTCCGCCTGAAATTGAAAGATAAAAAAATCATTTTCTTATTGAGCAATTAAATGAGCCAATAATTGAACGATTTATAAAATATAAGATTAACAATTGCCTATAAAATCCACTTTAAGGATAAAAAGGCTAAAAGATTGAGAATATGAGTTTTATCGACTTAAAAGGATTATTACAACCGCTGGGTGCTGTTAAACAGTTATTCAAACAACCACATACAATTCAATATCCTTATGAAACCAATAAGGCTTCTGATAATTATCGTGGATTTCATTATAATGATTTGGATCAATGTATTGGTTGTGGAAATTGTTCAACCATTTGTCAGAATGATGCCATTGATATGATCTCTTTAGAGAATATTCATGGAAATAAGGGAGATAGTGGCTTGAGACCTAGGATTGATAACGGTCGTTGTTGCTGGTGTGCTTTATGTGTAGATGTTTGCCCTACCGGATCTTTAAATCTTACAAAAGATTACCTTTTTGTTACAGATAATCCAAATGATTTTTTACTAACTCCTGGATTAGATAACCCTGAAGGAAAAGACAACCTTTCCTATACCTGCGACATGGATAATTCTCTTTCACTGTATGATAGAATTCCAATGCGTGAATTAGATGGTAAAGAAAGAGTAAAATCATTTGCAGAAGTTGTTCTTGGATATTCCGAGGAAGAAGCCAGAGCTGAAGCAGATCGCTGTATTTCATGTGGTCTATGTACGGAAGCTTGTCCGGAAAATATGCATATTCCTGAGTATATCAATGCAATTGCAAAAGGAAATGATGATGATGCATTACGTATCATTTACGACAACAATCCTCTGCCTGAAATGTGTGGTAAAGTTTGTACCAGATTATGTGAGGATGTTTGTGCTTTACAGGTTCGTGGAGAAGCTGTAGCGATCAGATGGCTAAAAAGATATGCAACAGAAACTGCTCCTACCGTTGAATTGATCAAAGAAATTGTGGATCCTCAAATAGAAGAACCAAATGGATTGACAGTTGGAATTGTTGGTGCTGGTCCTGCAGGATTAACAGCTGCATATTATTTGGCTTTAAAAGGTTATGATGTAACCATATATGAAGCACAGGCTCATGCAGGAGGTATGATCATGTATGGAATTCCAAAATACAGATTCCCAATTGAAAGTATTGATAAACAGATACAATACATGGAAAGTATCGGAGTCAAAATTAAGTATAATACTCGTGTAGGAAAAGATATTTCTTTCGATGAGATCTATAAAAATAATGATGCAGTATTCATTGGAATAGGCTTACAAGTACCTTGGAATATTGGAATTAAGAATGAAGATTCTCCAGGTGTTATTCCGGCAATCGATTATCTTACTATCATAAATAGTGATAAAAAATATGATGTTGGTAAAAGAGTAGCAGTTATTGGTGGTGGTAATGTTGCCATTGATGGCGCACGTGTTGCTGCAAGATTTGGAGCAGATGTTACCATATTATATCGTCGTAGAGTGGAAGACATGCCAGCTGACTGGGAAGAAATTGAAGGTGCTGAACACGAAGGTGTAAATATTGTACCTCAGGCTATCCCTACCAAAATTATTAGAGATAAATCAGGAAAAGTAGAAGGAATCGAATATGTAATGGCTGAAATGGTTGAATCAGATGGTGGCAGACCAAGACCGGTTGCTATTGAAGGCTCTGAAACTATTTACAAATGTGATACAGTAATTGGTGCTATTGGTCAGCAAGCTGATTTTGATTGGTTACCTGAAAATTATAAAGAAAGTGTACTTATTGAAAGAGGTAAAATTCAGGTTAACGACTTACGTCAAACTGGAGACAACAAAATATTTGCCGGAGGGGATGCTGTTAAATTTGGTAATTCTGATGCAATTTCGGCTATAGCCGACGGATTTAATGCTGTAAAAGGTATTGATAAATTACTTTTGAATAAATAATACAAATCAAGGATCGAAATTAAGTTGTTGAAAATACTTGATTTGAATATATAATCTATAATTGAAATTAAATGAATAAAATTATATCTAAAGAATTTTTTTCTGAAAACGTTTTTAAAATGGTCATTCATGCACCGGATATTGCACTAAGCAGAAAACCGGGTCATTTTGTGATCATTAAAATGGGAAAAAAAGGTGAAAGAGTTCCTCTTACTATTGCAGGTGCTGATGAAGAAAAAGGAACCATTGATTTAGTAGTACAGATTGTAGGGGTGACATCTCGAAAGCTTTCTATGCTTAATGTTGGTGACGTCATTACTGATATTGCCGGTCCATTAGGGCAAGCAACACATATAGAAAAAGTTGGAACTGTTCTTGCTGCCGGAGGTGGTGTTGGAACCGCTCCCCTACTTCCTATTGTGGAAGCTTTTAAAAAAGCCGGTAACAGAGTAATTACTGTTTTGGCAGCCAGAAATAAAGATCTTTTGATTTTAGAAGATAAGATAAGGGAACACTCTGATGAGGTAATTATTATGACTGATGATGGATCCTATGGAACAAAAGGATTGGTAACTCACGGTATGGAGGAAGTAATAAAAAGAGAAAAAGTTGATCTTTCTATTATTATTGGTCCTGCGATCATGATGAAATTTGCAGCTTTAACAACTAAAAAATACAATATAAAAACATATGCAAGTTTGAATACCATTATGGTGGACGGAACAGGTATGTGTGGTGCTTGTAGAATAACAGTTGCTGGTAAAACAAAATTTGTTTGTGTTGACGGGCCTGAATTTGATGCACATCAGGTTGATTTTGATCAAATGATGATGCGACTTTCAGCTTATAAAGAAGATGAAGCGGTAGCTTACGAAAAGCATATGGCTAGTTTGACTTAATTTTCAACTCTAAAAGAAAAATACAGATGGATATAAAACAGATTGATTTAAAACAATTTTATAAAGATCAACGAAAGGTTGAATGGAGGGCTGATATCAGAAAAGGCATGAAGACAAAAGAACGGGTTGCAATGACTCGTACAAAAATGCTTGAACAGGATCCAGAGATCAGGAGAACAAATGGTAAAGAAGTTAATTTGGGCCTAACGGAACAATTAGCGATGCAAGAAGCAAAAAGATGTATTGATTGCCCGGATCCTACCTGTATTTCAGGTTGTCCGGTAAATATTTATATACCAAAATTTATCAAAAAGATAGAAGTTGGTGACTTTTTGGGAGCTGCAAAAGTATTAAAAGAAACAAATTCTTTACCGGCAGTTTGTGGTAGAGTTTGTCCGCAAGAAAAACAATGTGAAGCCCAGTGTTTTTATAGTATCAAGTTAAATCAACCACCGGTAGCAATTGGTTTTTTAGAACGTTTTGCTGCTGATTATGAGCAAAATAGCGGTAAAATGGCCACACCGGAGGTTGCTGAAAGTAACGGAATTAAAGTAGCTGCAGTAGGTTCTGGACCTGCCTCACTGGCATGGGCAACAGATATGGCTCGTATGGGTTATGACGTAACTGTTTTTGAAGCTTTACATGAAATTGGTGGCGTTTTAAAATATGGAATACCAGACTTTAGATTACCAAATTCCGTTGTTGATGTTGAAATAAACAATGTCAAAGCGATGGGTGTTAAATTTGTTACTAACTTTATTGTTGGAAAAACTGCCTCTATTGAAGTTCTTAGAGAACGTGGATTTGAAGCATTTTTTGTAGCTAGTGGTGCAGGTCTTCCTCGTTTTATGAATATTCCTGGCGAAAATTTTAACGGGATCTTTTCATCCAATGAATTCCTAACCAGAGTAAATCTGATGGGAGCTGCTAAAGACGACTATGATACACCTGTATCTTTAGGTAAGAATATTGCAGTGATTGGCGGTGGAAACACAGCTATGGACTCGGTAAGAATCTCAAAAAGACTTGGAGCAGAAAGAGCTATGATCGTTTATAGACGTACCCGTGATGAAATGCCGGCACGTTTGGAAGAAGTTGAACATGCGATTGATGAAGGAATTGAATTTATGAATCTTAATAATCCTGTTGAATATATTGCTGATGCTAATGGCAGGGTTAAAGAAATGGTACTTCAAAAAATGGAATTGGGAGAACCAGATGATTCAGGAAGAAGACGTCCTGTTCCTATCGAAGGATCAGAATACAAAGTACCTGTTAATGTAGTTATTGTAGCCGTAGGAGTATCACCAAACCCATTGATTCCTGCAAGTGTTAAAGGACTTAAAACAACCAAATGGGGAACGATCACTGTAAATGATGATTTTCAATCTTCCATTGAAGATATTTTTGCTGGAGGTGATATTGTAAGAGGTGGTGCTACTGTTATTTTAGCAATGGGAGATGGTAGAGATGCTGCAGCCGGTATGGATAAATATATACAAAATAAGATCAAAAAATAAAAAATATGACTGATTTAACCACACGATATCTGGGGCTATACCTAAAAAACCCATTAATCGCCGCAAGTTCAGGCTTTACATCAAGTATAGAACATTTAAAATCACTTGAACATAATGGCATTGCTGCGGTAGTTCTAAAGTCAATTTTTGAAGAAGAGATCATTAGTGAATATCATGACAGACTTAATTCAGATGATCGTTTTGGAAGTAATATTGAATTTTTAGATTACTATGATTATGATCTTAAAGAGGAAAGCCTTGATAAGTATATTCAATTAATAAAAGATGCAAAACAGGAACTTTCTATTCCGGTTATTGCGAGTGTTAATTGTGTTACTTCCCAGGAATGGACAGAATTTGCTGTCAAACTGCAGGAAGCAGGTGCTGATGCCCTTGAATTAAATATTTTTATCATGCCTTCTGATACCAAAAGATCAGGAAGAGAAATTGAAGAAGAATATCTAAAGATATCAAAAAAAATAAAGGATATCATAACCATACCTGTTGCTGTAAAAATGAGCTCTTATTTCTCAAATGTATCAGAGATGATCCAAAATCTGGACAAAACAGGTGTTGATGGATTGGTTTTGTTTAATCGTTCCTACAGTCTGGATTTTGATATTGAAAAATTGGATCTGACTTCCTCTTCTAATGTGCTAAGTAAACCGGAAGATTATACGCTACCACTTCGTTGGATTGCGTTAAACTCCAATAAAGTTAATTGTTCATTGGCAGCTTCAACAGGAATACATGATGGTAAATCATTTATAAAAATGCTTTTGGCAGGAGCAACAGTTGCACAAATCGCATCTGTAATTTATCTTCATGGACCTGAAGTTATCAATTCTATGCTTACAGAACTGGAAGAATGGATGAATTCTAAAAAATACTTAAATATCGATCAGTTTAGAGGTAAATTAAGTAGAGATAGCGTAAAAAATCCAGCTGAATTTGAAAGAGTTCAGTTTATGAAACATTTTAGCAATAAAAAGATATAAAATTTACTCAAATATCATTTTGAAAATAAGTTGTCTTTTCTTTTTAAGGCAACTTATTTTGTTTAGCAGAAAACTACTTCAACCTTACTTTTTTAATTTCTTTTGCAAATGGTTGCATTTTTTCAGGTTCTTCATTGGGAGTACTACAACCTTTGGTACTAAAACAACCTACATTTAATAGAGCTTGCACAAGCATTAAACCTCCGAAAAATAAGGAGAAATTGCTTCCATCCTCCAAATAATTCCAGACAAAATATACACCTACTACAGATTGTAACACTCGTTTATAGGTCCATTTATTGACATATTCCTTCAAATTAAAATATTTTGAAAACCTTTTAACCAAAATCATAAAATGATCTGTGACCAAAAAATTGTATTATTAAAACGACGGCAAAAATACTGATTTTAATGCTTGGTCCAACATAAAATCTTAAAGTTCGAATAAAGACCATCACTTCCCTCCTTCTATAAATAGTTGAAA
>JAOZTG010000148.1 GCA_029939235.1 Flavobacteriaceae bacterium | reverse complement strand
ATACAATGTCGTCAATAGATCCCAGCCATGCCCATACTTTTTCATCATTCATTTTTACTACTTCATTAGCAGCAGCACCCCATAATCCTACATCATTGTGTACCATTAATTTAAAAGGAATACCATTGTAGCCTCCTTTTTTATTGGCTTCCTCGATTGCTAAAGCAGAACCATTTAACATTTGTTGTCCGAGTGATACAATAGCAGAACCTTCTAATGGACCCAGAAAACCAAGACGTACTTCTTTTAGGTCTTTAGGAGCTGCTTTATCTCTCCCTGCTCCATAAAACTGAATAGGCTCAATAAAATGGTATATATAGGCTTTTTGAAAATTGTTATAAGGAAAAATTTTATCAGGCGTATTACCATACATCAGATCTTTTTCCTGTCCTCTTAGTTCCATCCCCTGAAACATTATAGTCAGGGTGAAAATTGCAAATGCCCAATAGTTATTTTTCATTATTTCTTATTTTACTTTACTTATTGCATATAATTCAATTTCAACCAAAAGAGTTTCCCAACATAACCTAGCTTGTATTCCGGTAGCAGCTGGTAATGGGTCTAGTTTTAACCACTCGTAAAATGTAGTACGGATCTTATTAAATTCGCCATAATCTCTTTCTATATCTCTCAGGTAATTGGTTGTTCTTACTACATCATGCCAGGTCATTCCTTCGGAGGCTAAAATATTAGTAAGGTTTCTATAAGTTCTCCATAACTGAGCCTTAAAATCACCAAGATGTTCTGGTTGCCCTTCTTCATTTACACTTGCTGTTCCCGATACCAATACAACTTTGTAATCACCAAGGTCAAGTCGTAAAGCTCTGGAAAATGATGAAGGCTTTTGATAGTTGTAAGCTTCATTAATTACATGTGGTGCATGAACTACATGTTTTTCAATTGGTGGTCTTTCAGCATGAATAGAGGGGTAAACGGATTCACTGATATTATTATCATCAGATAAAATCCCAAGTTTTTTCATCTCTATTTTCTCTGCATCTGTAAGCTTGTTCAAATCTATTAATACTTTATTATTTATTTCAATCGTACTTGCCATAATTATATTTTTATTTGTTATGATTATTATTTTTTAAATATTGGTACTTCTTCAACTATTATTTTACTAATTCTCCCCTACTAACTCCTTTGGAGGTTGCAAGCCAGATAACATCATCCTTTATATCAACACCTATTACAAAATTATGTGAAATTGAAGGGGTCATTGCTAATTCTGTTTTTTTATCACCTTCGGTTATAATGGCTTTTCCATTTTTATTGGTTTTATTTTTTGTGTAGGTAACCCAATTTTCACCATCGGTATAACTCAACCCCTGATCTGTACACATAAAAGCTACAGCTCCGTCGGCTTTAACAAAATTGATGAAATTACTGGCCAAACCACTATCATGATCAAAGTAACCTTTCCAGTGTACGCCGTCATAGCGACTTAAACCAAAGTAAGTAGCAACCCACAGATAATCATCTGACCAGGAAACACCGGTTGTTATATCATGAACAACACCATCATCAGGGAAAAGATCGATCTCCATATTACCATCAGGATCAATATAATCTCTAAATTTTTTAGTTTTCTTGGTATATTCAACCACACCACCTCCCCAAGCTGCAATAAATACTTTGCCATCACCGGCACAAACACCATAGGTCCATGGTTCATGCATAGGTGCATTTTGTTCTGTAAAAATTTCCCACCTTTTGGTATGCGTATCAAACTGTCCTGCTCCTCCACCTGTTGCTACCCAAACATCTTTACCATCACATATAACAGAGTATATTAGATCATTAGGCATTCCACTGTTCATTTGTGTAAAGTTTTCAAACTTACCTGTTGACCAGCGCGTTAACCCACCCATGGTTCCAAGCCAAACATCTCCGGTTTGTTCACTTACATCAATGGCCAAAACACCGTTATGTGCCAGCCCGTCTTTTGTTGTATAAGTTTTCCACTTTTCATTTTCATATACAGCAAGACCTTCATGAGTTCCTACCAATATGCGATCTCCGTCTATTCGTACACAATAGGCTTTATCACCGGGTAATCCATTTTTGGAAGTGAAATTTTTCCAGTTTCCGTAAATTGGCAACGGATTTTTTTTACTTTTTATATCGTTATTTTGTGAGGACCTTTCAATTAATACATCCCTTTTTTCTGCTGTTGATTTTTTATTTGTTGGATTTGAGTTGAAAGATTCTTTTTCTATAATTTTAAACCCAAACGAAGCTGCTACAAGAATAACTACTGCAATTGCAACAATTTTTGAATAGTTTGCCAAACCTTTGTTTTTCATAATTTCCTGTTTTAATTAGATTTTATTAGTGAGCTTGTTGAACTTCCAATTTACTCTTTTTGTATCCCGGACCTCTTAATGATTTTAAATAATCAATCAGATCATTCAATTGCATCTTGGTTAAATCATTTACGTGTCCGTGCTTATCATCTTCACCATAAACTGTCCATATTTCTTCCAATGTTTTAGCACGTCCATCATGCAAATAAGGAGCTGATGAATAAATATTATTCAGATGAGGAGTATCGAATAACATTGGGTCATCCGTATCAGCTAGCGTACTTACATCTGCCATTTGAAAATCCGTATAAAATGGAGGGGGATGACAGGTAATACATCTGTTATTTTCCGGTATATCGATACCTAAATTATCTACACTTCTATCATAAATCTCTTTTCCCCGAAGCTGCGATTCAGTCAATTCGCCATGAGGATTATACATCAAATTAGGAGGGTATTTTATTCCTGTCAAAATATAAGCTCCCAGAGCATCAAGGTCGTCGTAGTTAAACGGTTCAGTTCTTGTAAGTACAGTAGAAAATCTCATCCCATCTTGTTTATAAACTGATTGATTCTTTCCATTCCATTTAAAAGGAGCAGTTCCATTAATTTCACGTAATGATTGTGTATTTGTTACGTTACGCCCCATGTCTTTTCCTGCCATATTATATACAAGGCCATCTTCATGATTATCAGGATGACATGTATAACAGGCATATTGATTTTGAAATGTGTGACTTGCATTATTAAAAAGTCTGCGACCTTGTCTGGCAACTGTTATTCTACTTGGTCCTCCAAGATCAATAGAACCAATGGTCTCAAGACTTTCTGTATTTATAATTCCAATTTTATCTTCAAGCTGCTCAGCAACATAAAGCTTTTTTCCATCAGGTGAAATTGTAAGCCCTTTTGGATTCGCTCCTGTAGGAATACGTTTGAGCACGAACCGACTGCTAATTCCCAAATTATTGGAATATCCTTTTAATACTTTATCTGAAGAATTAGCCAGTATAGTTCTGATTGAGTCAATTGAGATCACGGAGATAAAATTAGTACCTGCACTTGAAACGAAAGCTTTTTTTCCATCAGGAGTAACCACAATGTCGAATGAATCAGAATAATAGGCATTTGGTTCATCCAATAATAGCTGTACGACTCTTCCATCTTCCTTTTGTTCAATAATACTGATTCCATGATTCATCATCCAGCCTCGTTCAACCTGTAAAGAAGTTATCAGGTTTTTAGGGCGGATCAGTGTAGTCATTGCCAGATCTCCGGAAGGAGTAAAGGCAACATTTTCCATTAGATAAGCAGATTCAATATGTGTATACTTTATTACTCTATGAGTACTATCATTAACCAGAGTTAAATCACTGATTAAAGGTTCTCCATAATGCGCAAAATTTGGTCGTCTGCTAGTCACATATAGAACCTTCCCGTTAGGTGATAAGGTGGTTCCCGTTGGATCGTTTCCAGTAGTCAATCTTTTTAATTCTTCTTTAGTAGAAAGATCAATTACAGACAAGTCAGAACCAAATGTATTAACAACATAAAGAAACTGCTCATTTGCACTAAGAGAAAGCCCAGACGGACCATTACCGGTTTGTAACGTGTCAATTACTTTTTCTAATTTCAGATCAATAACGGATACATTGTCTGACCATTGATTGCTTACATAAGCTAAACTATTTCCCTTATTAAGGATAACACTATGCGGATGAATACCAACATTAATATTATTTAATACTGTATTTTTCTTCGTATCAATAATCATTAATTCATCTGTATCCTGTGCAACAACATATAACTTACCACCATCTTTGGAAACAGCTATATTGAAAGGTGAATAATAATCTTCATTGATCATTTTTGAGATCCATTTATTCTCAGAAGTATAAACATGACAGGATGTACATGATAGAGGATGATCATCAACAGCTGTCATATAATTTACGTGTTCTCGGGCTGCTTTCTGTCCAGGGAAATAAATAATCAATCCCAAAACAAATATTACACCAAGTATTATAAATAATGTTGCTTTTTTCATAACTATTTTAATGAATACTTTCCTTTATGAGTTCCTTCCATTTTGGTAATATTATTGGCTCTTTTTTTACAGAGAGAGGTTGTCTGTTGAACGGAACCTGTTCATGATCTTCATGGCATCCCACACATCCCCGTCTTTCATTGGGGCGTAAATATATCCAGCTACCCGGACCATTTACAACTTTTCCATCTTCATTTATCGTCTGTATTCTAAAAGGAATATCTGCCAATACTTTTAAATAAAAAGAACCATCTTTTTCAACATCCACTGTTCCAAGTGAAGAATCAATTCCCATAACCTCAATTTTGACTGCATTTGAAATGGAGGATGTATCTTTTACATATCGGTTGTCTGTAAAATTAATATCCTGACAAAGTAATAATGCCGTATTTACATCCATATTCAAATCATCAGGTAATTTTCTGGGTCTTTTTTGTTTTTTAACCACGACAACTTCCAATATATTATATTGATCATCTTTATAAATTACATTACCAACCACCCTGGTTTCTTCATTAAACTCATATAAAGCATAGCTATTATCAGAAGATGAACGATAGGATACCAATAATTTATCTTCCTGAAATGAGCTAAGGTCATAAAAATCACCTTTGATATCTGAGGACAGATTATCCTTGCTATGTAAAGGACGGTTGTATTTTACAGAAATAATATTTCCGCCTTCTCTGTCTTTATTGTCTGATTCTATAAAATAAACTTTACCATTATTCATCTCCCTGCCACGGCTAAGTACATTACTACCTTTTAAACCTTGATAAAACAATTCCTGTTTTGTGCCGTTTGGACGTAAAATCATAAATTTCCCTTCTTTCTGATCAGGATAAAGTTGTTTGCTTATTGTTAATATACGCCCATCCTTCAAAACGGTTGATGCAAAATATGCGTGAGGATTAAATGTAATCTGACTGATCATTGATCCGTCAAGATTTCCGGTAAAGAGAGAATGTCCTGTTTTTACAGTGTCATTCGTTATGAATTTGCTAAACAGCAAACGTTCACCTGGCAGGTAAGCCGGATCAATACAATCTTCTTTGGAAAAAGTAACCTGTGTGACATTAAAATTAGTCAAATTCATTTCCCAAATTTGCCATATATCGTTTTCCTTCTTTTGGGCTGTAAACAACATGGATTTACCATCATAAGAAATTTCTGGTGAACATGCTGAAAAGAAATCTATTGTAATGATCTTTGCTTTTTCACCTGATTGATCAGTGTTTATTGCTGCAATATTTGATTTTGGAAATATTCGCCAGGAACTCCCGGTAACATAATCAATATCCTGCAAATCTCTTGATACCTGAGTAAATATGATCATGCCCTCGGTTGATCTATCATTACATGATGATAAAAAAATGACAGAAGAACTGATAATTATTGTAAGCAGGGAAACTATATTTAGTCTTTTTTTATTCATTAATCACTATTGAGGTTCTTTTACCGTTAGAATTTGATTTGGTTTTATATTTTCCAATACCTGAAATTTACCTGAAGGCCATTTTATCTCTAATCTTTCTACACTTTCAACTTTATCAAGTCCAAAATGTACTCTGGAGTCATTTTGCGAAAGATATCCGGTTGTACTTTTTTTCTGAGCAGTTTGCACTTTACCTCCGGCAATTATTTTAATTCTGGAACCTACTCCATCTCTATTACTGCTTTCCCCAATCAGGTTTAAAGTGAGCCAGTTGTTTTGATTTCCCTGGTTATTTCTTAAAAACATGCCTTGGCTATCCAAATTCATAATAAAGATATCAATATCACCATCATTATCATAATCACCCAAACATGCTCCACGACCTACATTTTCTTCCCGAAAGTATGGACCTCGTTCAACACTTACATCCGTGAATTTTCCATCTCCTATATTTTCAAATAATTGATCTTCCTGCCCGTATGTATGTTTTAACTCTCCATTCGATTTAAAAATATCTACATCACCATCATTATCATAATCAAAGAAGGAAGAAGACCATCCAACAAACTGACCAGATGCTACAGAAATTCCAGAAAAATAGGATTTATCACTAAAAATTCCATTTCCTAAGTTCTCATAAAGTGAGCAATAGTTATCATCTGAAATAAACATATCAAGCAATTCATCTCCATTATAATCAGCAAAATCAACAGACATGCTTACGGTTGCTTCTCCAGATTGGCTGAATCCCGTTCCGGACATAACACCCATATCTGTAAATCCTTTTCCCTGATCATTATGCCACAGGAAATTTACCGTATGGTCATTGGCTACATAAATATCTACAAAACCATCATTGTCATAATCTGCAGCTCCAACACCCATTGCTCTTCCATCAATATCAATGATTCCCATTTTTTCTGTAACATTTTCAAATGTATCATCACCATTATTATGATACAAAATATCCTTTTGACTATCGTAAGCTAACGGTCCCGGAAATCCATCGGGTGCATAATAATATTTGTAATTTGGATCGAAATTAAGGTAATTTCCTACATATAGATCCAGTAAACCATCATTGTCATAATCCAGCCATACTGCCCCTACGCTACATTCTTTTCCTCCAATTTTTGCTTGTTTAGTAATATCTTTAAAAGTACCATCCCCATTATTTTTATAAAGAGTGTTGGGACCGTTGTTGCTTACATATAAATCGGGATATCCATCATTATTAAAATCTCCAACAGTGATTCCCATACTATACCATGGACCGCCAACTCCGGCTTTCTTGGTTACATCTTCAAAAGTACCATCCTTATTATTGCGATAAAGGTGGTTCTTAGGTAATTCGTCAGGTTCATCACTTTTGCTAAAACCTTCCACCCAGGTACCACTACACATATAAATATCTATATATCCATCCTGATCATAATCAAGAAAAGCAGCCCCGCCTCCAACGGATTCTATTATATTATTCAAATGGTCGGCACCAATGGAGTGTACAAAATCTAACCCGATGTCCTGTCCGATCTCCTGAAAGAAATCATCCGTTGCTACAGGATTTGTATATATCTTTTGAGCTTTTGAACTAGAATCAGACTTCTTATCCGAATTACATCCAATCAGAAAAAAAACCAGAATAAAAGATGAGATAAATAAAATATAATTATTTGTTTTTAAATATGTTAACATAGAATACTTTTAATAAGATTAATATTATAACCTCTATTAAACTTCTTATCATTAAGCAAAAAAACTATTACTTTTTATATAACAGAATGGATGCAAAAACCGGTACTAAATTAAAGTATCTATACATCATTTATGATTAATGATAAATTAAAATGGTTAATGAAAAGTTAATAAGATTAATAAAAAATATAATCAATAATTTGGAGTCAAAGGTGATATACATTAATCAGAATTAAAATGATTAATATCATATTAACAGTAATATATGTGTCATTTATTTTCCCTTTATTCATTGACTTTGTTGACAATATTAAATGCAGCAGTAACATTAGTTGCTCATAAATATACTTGCAAATTCCATGCTTATCTTGGATAATATTTTTATTAACAAAATTGTAATTGTTAGAAGTAGAAATTTAAAAATACTATTTTCAAAATGTCACTTATTTTAGTTGTTACTTTCACGAGATGGAGTTGGCAATTCTACCCTAATTCTGGTCCGCTTATTAAATATTGATTTTTTATTTCCCCTG
>JAOZTG010000147.1 GCA_029939235.1 Flavobacteriaceae bacterium | reverse complement strand
TCCTTAATCTCATCTCTTAATTTGGCTGCAATTAAAAAGTCCAAAGCCTTGGCAGCAGTTTCCATATTTTTTCTTTTCTCACGGATACGTTTTTCAATTTCAGGTTTTGCTAAATATTGAAGATCGGCATCAGCAGCTTGCGCATTGGCCTCGTCGTATTGATAAGTTGCAGTCTCTGTTTTGGTTAAGGCATTATCAATATTTTTTTTGATTTGTGTAGGAGTAATGTTGTTTTCAGTATTGTAAGCAATCTGTTTTTCTCTTCTTCTATTGGTTTCATCTATTGTGAGTTGCATGCTTCTTGTGATCTTATCTGCATACATAATTGCAATCCCATTGATATTCCTTGCAGCTCTTCCAATAGTTTGAGTAAGTGATCTGTGACTCCGCAAAAAACCTTCTTTATCAGCATCTAAAATAGCAACTAAAGATACTTCTGGTAGATCTAAACCTTCACGCAAAAGATTGACGCCAATTAAAACATCAAATAAACCTAAACGGAGATCACGCATAATTTCAACCCTTTCCAGAGTATCTACATCTGAATGAATATAACGACAACGAATTTGGATCCTGCTTAGATATTTAGTTAGTTCTTCAGCCATTCTTTTGGTTAGTGTGGTAACTAAAATACGTTCATCTTTTTCAATTCTAATTTGAATTTCTTCGATTAGATCATCTATTTGATTCAAACTCGGACGAACAACTATTTCAGGATCTAATAAGCCGGTTGGTCTGATTACCTGCTCCACAAAAACACCTTCTGTTTGCTGCAATTCATAATCTGCAGGAGTAGCACTGATATAAATAACCTGATTCTGAATTTCTTCAAACTCTTCAAATTTTAACGGTCGGTTATCCATTGCTGCAGGAAGCCTAAATCCGTATTCCACCAGATTTTCTTTACGTGATCGATCACCTCCATACATGGCATGCACCTGGGGTATTGTTACATGACTTTCATCAACCAGCATTAAATAATCATTAGGAAAATAATCAAGCAAACAAAATGGTCTGGTTCCTGGGGCTCTTCCGTCAAGGTAGCGTGAATAATTTTCTATTCCACTGCAATATCCAAGTTCCCGGATCATTTCCAGATCGAATTCGGTTCTTTCTTTCAGTCTTTTTGCCTCTAGCCCTTTACCAATTTCTTTAAAGTAATTTACCTGTTTTACCATATCATCCTGAATTTGATGAATAGCATTTTGTAAAACATCCGGTGAGGTAACAAAAAGATTTGCCGGGTAGATATTTAAAATTTCAAAGGTATCAATGATCTGACTATTGGTCAGGTCAAAGCTTTCAATCTCTTCAATTTCATCACCAAAAAAATGCACTCTAAATCCGTAATCACCATAAGATGGATAAATAGTAATCGTATCGCCTTTTACACGAAATGAACCACTTTTTGCCTCTGCTTCAGTTCTTGAATATAAACTGGTAACCAGATCATGTAAAAATTTTGTTCGTGCAATTACCTGATCTACTTTAATGGTAATTACATTTTTTTTAAATTCAACCGGATTCCCAATACCATATATGCATGAAACGGAAGCAACTACCAATACATCCTTTCTTCCCGAAAGGAGAGAAGAAGTAGTACTCAATCGCATACGTTCAATTTCATCATTGATGGAAAGATCTTTTTCAATATATAATCCGGTGGTTGGAATATATGCTTCCGGCTGGTAATAATCGTAATAGGAAACAAAATATTCAACCGCATTATCCGGAAAAAACTGTTTAAACTCTGAATACAATTGAGCAGCTAAAGTTTTGTTATGCGCCAAAACCAAGGTTGGTTTTTGGACCTTTTCAATAACATTTGCCACAGTAAAAGTTTTACCCGATCCAGTAACTCCCAACAAAACCTGGTATTTTTCATTGTCGATAATTCCTTGAGTCAATTGATCAATTGCCTGAGGCTGGTCACCTGTTGGTTTGAATTCAGAAAAGATTTTAAACTGCATGGTACAAAAATAGTGTAATTTGTATTTAGTGTCTAGTTGGAAATAGACAAATCTTTCTAAATTGAATTATTTTTGATAAGATTTTTACTTTTTTATATGAGGTGATGCCGTAGTATCAGTCGATTGTAAAAAAGTGAAAAGATTGTAAAAAGAAACGATTTGAATTTTGGAGTATTTTCGATCAGATACTATTTAGATAAGGGAATGTATGAGCAATTCCTTTAAAATAATGGGCGTAGCTTTTTTTTTAATACCTTGTGAGTGATTTAAATAACACTAAATGAGCAAAAACAAAAAAAATATTTCTGGTGATCTAAAAAGGCATGCCGGAGTGTGGTCATTATGGGCTTTAGGAGTTGGTGCTGTGATATCCGGGCATTTTTCAGGTTGGAATCTGGGTCTGGCTTCCGGTGGATGGGGAGGGATGTTTATCGGATTGATCCTGGTTGCAATCATGTATATAGGCCTTACTCAAAGTGTTGCAGAAATGTCTCCTGCAGTACCTCATAAGGGAGGAGCATATTCTTTTGCCAGATCGGCTATGGGACCATGGGGCGGATTTTTTACAGGTTTGGTTGAAAATTTAGAATTTGTTCTTACTCCTGCTGTGATCGTTTTTTTTCTTTCCAGCTATATGGCAGGAATCTTTGAAACGAGTCCGGAAATGCTTCCATATTGGTGGTTTGGTTTTTACACTTTTTTTACTGTTTTGAATATTGTGGGTGTTGAAATGTCATTCCGGTTTACGGTTATTCTTACCTTATTGGCTTTGTTATGTTTGGCTATTTTTTGGGTTTCAGCTGTTGGAAATATTGATTTTTCAAGATATGCATTAGATATAAAAGCTGGAATTGATGGAAAGGCAGAACACTTATTAGGTGGTAATGGGGAGTTTTTGCCAATGGGATTTTCAGGAGCTCTTAAAGCAATGCCATTTGCAGTTTGGTTGTTTTTGGCCATCGAGCAACTTCCTCTGGCTGCAGAAGAATCGGTTGATCCAAAAAGGGATATGCCTAAAGGATTAACCTATGGTATGATAACTTTGATCATATCAGCTTTTTTGATTTTATTGTTAAACGCATCCATTCCTTTAGGATCTTTTGCATTGTCTCAATCTGGAGAACCATTATTGGATGGTTATAAATATTTGTTTGGTGATGGAATAGCCAAATTACTTGCATTTGTTGCATCCATAGGTTTAATTGCTTCATTTCATACCATCATCTTTGCTTTTGGAAGACAAATACTCTCTTTGTCAAGAGCTGGATATTTCCCTTTATTTTTATCAAAAACCCATACAAAAAGAAAAACCCCTTATATGGCTCTAATCCTTGGATCTGTCGTTGGGTTTAGTGTATTGATGCTAACCCGTTTTTTGGCAGGGGAAGAAAGTGGGGTTTTTATTGGAGGAGCCTTGTTGAACATAGCAGTTTTTAGTGCTATGTTGTCTTACATTTCTCAAAGTATTTCCTTTTTATTATTGAGAAAGAACGAACCGAATATGGAGCGACCTTATGTGAGTCCTCTGGGAAAAGCCGGAGCTTCTGTTACTATTGTGCTTGCTGTGGTTATCATTTATTTCCAATTACAGGATAAATCTTATAGAACAGCAGTGTTCATTGCAATGACTTATTTAATTATTGGTCTGATCTATTTCGCTGTAAAGGGAAGGCATCGTTTGATACTCACTCCTAATGAGAAAAAGGCACTGGAGAATAAAAAAATAAAAAAGTAAATTTCAATACAATGAATTTAGAAGAGAAAAATAAAGAGATTGAAACGATCAAAGAATATATTTCTGATCATAAGATAAAAAATATAAAACTCGCCATAGTAGATATCGATGGAGTTTTAAGAGGAAAATATGTGAACGCAAACAAATTTCTTTCTGCATTGGAAAGTGGTTTTGGTTTTTGCAATGTTGTTTTTGGATGGGATTCAGATGATGTTTTGTACAGTAAAGATTCTTTTACCGGTTGGGAAGATGGTTTTAAAGATGATTGGGCTACAGTTGACCCGTCAAGTTTTAGATTTTTACCTACAGAGGATCACAAATCAATTATTTGTCTGGCAGATTTTTCTGAAAGTAGAGCAGCAGCTGTATGTCCCAGATCCATTTTAAAGAAAATATTGAAGCGACTGGATACTCTTGGTTATTCAGCAAGAGCTGCAATGGAATTTGAATTCTTTCTTTTTAATGAAACACCTAAAAGTTTAAGAGATAAGAATTTTAATGCTCTGGAACCGATCACACCAGGTAATTTTGGCTATTCGGTTTTAAGAAACTCAACCCATGCTAAACTCTATCACGAACTGATGGAACTGATGGAAGAAATGGGAATGCCACTGGAAGGTCTGCATACCGAAACTGGTCCTGGTGTTCTGGAAGGAGCAATTGAACATTCAGAGGCACTTAGAGCAGCAGATAACGGAGCACTATTTAAGACATTTGTAAAAGTATGGGCACAGCAAAACGATATGATTGCCAGTTTTATGGCAAAATGGTCGGCAGATTATCCTGGTCAATCTGGTCATATTCACATTTCTTTGCAAAAGAAGGATGGTACATCCGCTTTTTATAAGAAAGGAAAAGCAGATAATATGTCGGATGAAATGCGTTGGTTTATTGGTGGTCAGCAAAAATTAATGCCTGAGGTTTTGGCAATGGTAGCTTCTACCTGCAATAGTTATACACGTCTGATTCCGGGATTCTGGGCACCCACTGCAGCATCATGGGGTGTTGATAACAGAACCTGTGCCTTGCGTGCAATTCCGGGATCTCCAAAATCTCAACGTGTAGAATATCGGGTTTCAGCAGCAGATATCAACCCACATTTAGCACTGGCTGCAGCAATAGGTTCAGGTATTTGGGGAATTGAAAATAAAATAGAACCTCTGGAGGCTGTTGTAGGCAATGCTTACGATATTGATTTTCCGGAAAAAATACAATTGCCAAGAACTTTGACACAGGCAGCTGAAAAATTCAAGAATTCAAAAATAGCAAGAGAATTATTTGGAGATGCTTTTGTTGATCATTTCGCATATACCAGAATCTGGGAAGATCAGCAGCAGCGGGCAGCGATAACCGACTGGCAATTAAAAAGGTACTTTGAGATCATATAAACCATCCGATTATTAATTATCCTATTTATTTGAAATAACAAAATATTTGAAAATACACATGAAACAGTTGAATCTTCTGATTGTTGAGGGGAATATTGAAGAAACAAGGGTTAAAAGAGAAAAGTATGGGATATCTCCTTTTAGCCTTCTGTTCCCAAAAATGTTAAAGATATTGGAACCATATGCTCAAACACGGGTTATTTTTCCGGCAGATAGTGACAGGAATTTACCATCTGTAGCACAACTGAAAAAGTATGATGGGGTGATGCTGACAGGAAGTGCTTTGAGTGTTTTAGATGATATTCCTTCGGTTAACAGGCAGTTAAATTTTGCATATAATGTATTTAAAAGTGGTATTCCACTTTATGGTAGTTGCTGGGGAATGCAGGTAGCATCTGTAGTTGGAGGAGGAAAAGTAGCCAAAAGTCCGAAAGGAATAGAAATAGGCATTTCCAAACCTGTTCAGCTTACTGAAGCTGGTCGGCGAAGTCCGTTTTTTGCAAACAGAAATGATAATTTTAAAGCTCTTTGTATTCATTTTGATGAGGTGGTTGAATTGCCTGAAAAAGCAATCGTTTTGGCTCACAATTCACATTCAAATGTGCAGGCAATGACATTTGAGTATAAAAAATCTCAGTTTTTTGGGGTACAATATCACCCTGAATTCAGAACAACGGATATGTCTATGATCATTTCTTTTTTATCGGAAAAACTGGTTGAACTGAAAGCATTTTCATCCATGGAGGAAGCAGAAGAATTAGTAAAAAAATTGAAAGATCAGGATCATTTACCACAGGAAATATCAGATTACCTTATGCATACTCAGGAAATAAGAGCATGGTTGAAAACCCTTGTGTAACATTGAAATAGGGATATTTCTTTACCATTACTGGGAAATTCTTTTATTATTGAAGACTATTTTTAATGAGGATCTTACTTTATCAGTAAAAAAAATAAATTACTAATCATTTTTTTTACTATTTTAGAAGACTGTTATTTTTTTAGTTGAACCTTTCAAAACATATATAAATGAGTAATTATCATATAAAACATTTAGAAGAGTATTTTCAAATTCATAGAAAATCAGTAAGAAATCCGGAAGGTTTTTGGGAAGAAGTTGCTGAAGAACATTTTATCTGGCGTAAACGTTGGGATAAAGTATTGACCTGGGATTTTGAAAAACCGGAAGTAAAATGGTTTGAAGGTGCTAAACTGAATATTACAGAAAATTGTATTGACCGACATTTAAGAATTAGAGGCGAGAAAACCGCTATTTTATTTGAACCTAATGATCCAAAGGAAAAAGCAGAGCATATTAGCTATCAACAATTGTATGAGAGGGTAAACCAATTTGCAAATGTATTAAAGGATCAAGGGATAGAAAAAGGCGATCGAGTTTGTATCTATTTACCTATGATTCCTGAACTGGCTATTTCTACTTTGGCATGTGCACGTATTGGGGCAATTCATTCGGTAGTTTTTGCAGGGTTTTCAGCTACAGCTTTATCCACCAGGATCAATGACAGTGATTGTAAAATGGTTATCGCATCAGACGGTTCCTATCGTGGATCAAAAACTATCGACCTGAAAGGAATTGTAGATGATGCACTGGAAGAATGTCCGGGTGTAGAAACTGTTTTGGTGGCTAAACGTATCCATTCTGATATAGAAATGAAGGAAGGTCGTGACAAATGGTTGCAGCCTTTATTAGATAAAGCGGATACAGAATGTGAACCGGAGATCATGGATGCTGAAGATCCACTGTTTATATTATATACATCCGGTTCAACCGGTATGCCAAAAGGAATGGTGCATACAACAGCTGGTTATATGGTTTATACAGCCTATACCTTTAAAAATGTATTTCAGTACCGAGAGAAGGATATTTATTGGTGTACTGCAGATATTGGGTGGATCACTGGTCATAGTTATATTGTTTATGGTCCGTTGGCAAATGGAGCAACAACGGTTATGTTTGAAGGAGTGCCTAATTATCCAAAATGGGATCGTTTTTGGGAAATCATTGAAAAACATAAAGTAACCCAATTTTATACAGCTCCTACCGCTATTCGTGCGCTGGCAAAAGAAAATATGGAATGTGTTGAAAAACACGACCTGTCCTCATTAAAAGTTTTAGGATCTGTAGGTGAACCTATTAATGAAGAGGCATGGCATTGGTACAACGACAATGTGGGCAAAAGAAAAAGTCCGATAGTTGATACCTGGTGGCAAACAGAGACCGGAGGGATAATGATCTCACCAATTCCTTATTTAACACCTACAAAACCTACCTATGCAACTTTTCCGCTACCGGGAATTCAACTTTCTTTGATGGATGAAAACGGAGAAGAGATCAAAGGAAATCAGGTGGATGGACGTTTGTGTATAAAATTCCCATGGCCTTCTATTGCAAGAACAATTTGGGGAAATCATAAAAGATATAAGGAAACATATTTTTCAACTTATAAAAATCAATACTTTACAGGTGATGGTGCCTTGCGTGATGAGGTTGGATATTACAGAATTACAGGTAGAGTAGATGATGTGATCATTGTTTCCGGTCATAATCTGGGTACAGCGCCAATTGAAGATGCCATCAATGAGCATCAGGCTGTTGCCGAATCTGCTATCGTTGGATTCCCACACGATGTCAAAGGAAATGCCCTGTATGGTTATGTAATTTTAAAAGATTCAGCGGCATCACGTAAACATGAAAATTTACGTAAAGAGATCAATCAGATCATTACCGAGCATATTGGGCCAATTGCAAAACTGGATAAGATTCAGTTTACAAATGGTTTGCCAAAAACACGTTCAGGAAAAATTATGCGTCGTATTTTACGCAAAATTGCTTGTAATGATACAAGTAACTTAGGCGATACTTCTACTTTATTGAATCCGGAAGTTGTACAGGATATTATGGATAATGTTTTG
>JAOZTG010000146.1:5405-8059 GCA_029939235.1 Flavobacteriaceae bacterium | reverse complement strand
CAATGGAATCCTTTAATGAAAGGTGAATTTCCAATCTCAAAAGAAGTTTTGGTAAATGATGTGTTCACGGCTTTTCAAGTGGAGATGCCAGAATTAACACAAAACACCTATACTTTAGAAGAATTTTTAGCAATGATAGATGCACATGCTGATCTGCAAGGAGTAAAAGTGCATAAACAACGTTTCGGTTATATGGTAAACAATACGATCTGTGAAACCGGGAATATATTGATTAACGGAGCAAAAGTTGTTACTATCAACTCAGAATCTACAGAGTTAGAAGATATCAAAAAAACAATGGCTGATTGTAAATTAGAAGGAAATGAAAACCTTAACTATTTGCAGGCTATCAAAAGAGTAATTGGTTGGATCAATAAACCATTGGCAAATTAAATGTTGAATTGTTGATTTGTATAATCATTTAATTTGCAAAATAACACATAAACGAATCAACGCATAAACAAAAATAAAATGGCAAACAGAGAAATTGAAAGAAAATTTAGAGTAAAAGGTGATTATAAAAAACATGTTTCTAAAGAAACAAAAATAGTACAGGGATTCCTCTCTACTGTTCCGGAAAGAACTGTTCGTATTCGAATTAAGGGAGATAAAGCGTTTATTACGATAAAAGGAATCGGAAATGAAAGTGGTGCTTCACGATTTGAATGGGAAAAAGAAATTTCAATAGAAGATGCAACAGCCTTATTGGCTATTAGCGAACCAGGTACTATTGATAAAACCCGTTCTATTGTAAAAGCAGATGGTAATCTGTTTTTTGAAGTGGATGAATTTTATGGAGAAAATGAAGGTTTAACGGTAGCTGAAATTGAATTACCAAGTGAAGATACTAAATTTACAAAACCAGCATGGCTTGGAGAAGAAGTAACTGGGCAGGTAAAATATTACAACTCAATGTTGATGAAAAACCCATATAAAAACTGGTAAATAATACAAACAAATCACTTGTGCTATTCTATGAAGGTTAACATGACTTATTTTTTAAGGGGGAATATTTGAATGTTTAACTGATAAAACTTGATATAAGTTTTATGAGATATGAATTAGTACAAGTGTGTGTTTTGTGAAAAACTTTTTTTAGTGAATTAAATTAGTAAAATGGCAGAAGAAATTATAAAAGAGGAAGAGTTTGATGTTCTTGATATGAACAATTACAAAATGGAGAAACTCCCCAAAAGGGATAAATCGAAATTTGAAAAATTTTTGATGAAAATAGGATCTCCTTTGGCAATTATATTTTTTATTTTGATCCTCTATTTTTTTGATCTTCCTTTTTTACAAAATTTTGATGTTACTAAATTGAGTGCCAGTGCAAAGGAAAATTTTGATGCCATTGGTATGGAGCAATTTATCCATTCTAATAGGGCAATGTTGGCAATTTTTGCTGCATCCTTAATTCTCTGGATAACGGAAGCAATTCCAAACTATTTAACTTCCTTAATTTTAATCATTTCGCTGGTGCTTACAGGAACCTTACCCGAGGTGGATGCTTACCATCAATTAGGGCATAAAGTGATGTGGTTAAATATTATGTCGTTTATTTTAGCCAGTATGCTGGTTGCAACAGGTGTGGCCAAAAGATTTGCGCTTTGGTTTATAATAAAATTTGGTCATAATGCTAATTCTGTGATCTTTAGTTTTTTGGTGATCAATGTAGTATTGTCATTATTTATTTCAGCAACGACTGCAAAAGCTGCGATCTTATTACCTGTATTCATGGTAGTTGCAGCAATTTATGGTGGCACAAGTAAAAATAAAAACAATTTTGGAAGAAATGTGCTGTTGCAGAATTTATTCCAGAATAATATGGGAGCCTCTTCATTTTTAACAGGATCTGGTGCGAATTTGCTGGCGGCATCTTTAATTGCAGGCGCTATTGGTAAAGATGTATTTTTCTCAGAATGGATGGAAGCTGCTTTTCCTGTAGCCATGTTATTGATGATCATTGGTTGGTTTATTGGAACACATATCATTTTTCCGTTAAAACCGGAAGAGCGAAAACCTCAAATAGAAGGCGGAATGGATAGCCTAAAAAAGGAACTTAAAAAATTAGGACCTGTGAGTTTTCAGGAAATAAAAGCCTTGCTTATTTTCGGAAGTATTTTAGCTCTTTGGGTAACCGACAGATATCATGGGATTAGTCCTACAGCGGTCGCTTTTGTTGGAGGTATTGTTGCCTTGTTGCCAAAAATAGGTATTGTAAAATGGAATGATGTAGATATACCTTGGCACCTTTTATTATTCTCAGCTGGAGCGTATACATTGGGTGCCGGATTTAAAGTAACCGATCTTCCTCAAATTTCTGTAAACGCAGCTTTTGATGCTATGGGTTTTGGTGCAGAAACACCTTTTTGGTTATTGTATGTTGTTCTTACAGGAATGATGGTCTTTAGTGCTTTGTTTATGCAATCGAAAACCATGAGATCTATGATATTTATTCCAATTGCAATTGGAGTTGCAGTTCGTTTTGGGTTTCCAATAATGAGTTTGGCCTTTCCTGTGGCAATGTTGATCGAGCATGTATATACACTTCCCTTTAACAGTAAACCTGCATTACTTTTGTATTCAACAGATATGTATAGCATGTCAGATGCTTTTAAATATGGTATTACCATGCAGTTTATTGCCTGGGGAAT
>JAOZTG010000146.1:0-5305 GCA_029939235.1 Flavobacteriaceae bacterium | reverse complement strand
AATTTATTGTTGTGAAATTTGAAATATAAATTTCTTTTATGATAAAAAGCAGTATAAAAATACATGATAAATTCTCAGTAGTTATTGATGTAACTTATGATAAACTTTTTAAAAAAAAGAAATCAAAATATACTACATTAACCTATTTATTCTTTCCGGATAGCTTAAACATAAACCAAAAAACATATCCTCCTTCAAAATTTTATAATGATGTTAGGTTAAATATTAAATATGAAACTCCTAATTATACACTGGATGATATCAATATTGGTGATGAATCTTTGTATCAAAATTTATTAAAAAACACAAAAAAGTTTATTGATAACAGATCAGAAAAGAACCATTTGGTATTTAAAGATCAGGTCAAAATGTTTGCGGCTACTTTTTGTAGTCTGGTTAGAGAAGAAAGCAGACATCTGATCAAATCTAAAGATGTTTCGAAAGAAAGAATTAATTATTTACTTGAGAAGATCACTTTTATTTTATCAGATTTTAGAAAACTGGTTACAAAAACAAAAAAAACAAATTTTCAGGGAGAAGTAATTAATGTTATTTTTTATGCAGATGAGCATATGAGTAATGTGGTTGAATTTCAGTTGATGAAATTATACAATCATCTAAAAAGAAATAATTACACTGTAGATGAGCTTATTCATATTGTAAGATTAATTAACAAAGAGCAAAAGTATAAAAAGCAGGAGCGCTATGACTCTGTTAAGAGTAAAAGTATTGATCCTGATGAATTACTTTTTAAACAAAGTCAGTTAAAAAAGTATATTGAAAGTGTTTTCTATTTAAATCAGGAAGTTCGTAAGGACGGAGCCATGTTTGAGCAAACTATGTTGGCTTTTGCTGCTGGTTTGGCAATGGTTTTTTCTACAGGAATTGCATTTTATTATCAAAAGGTATATGGTAATTTTACGATGCCTTTTTTTATTGCATTGGTAGTGAGTTATATGCTAAAGGACAGAATAAAAGGATTGATAAGTTTGTTATTTGTAAGTAGATCAAGATTTTTATTCAATGATTTTAAAATTAAGATTACTAATGCTTTAGGTAAAAAAATAGGAATTTTTAGAGAGAATTTTATTTTTGTTCCACTAAAGAAATTAGGAGCAAAAGTTAAAAAGCATCGTGTAACCGATATGGTGGTAAAGATGAGTGAAAGTTCTCTTAATGAGCATATTATTCAGTATAAAAAGAAAATTATTATTTATCCTAAAAAATTTGGAGATGATCTACCCGATAAGAACATCAATGGGTTGACTGATGTAACCCGCTTGAATTTTCATCGTTTTATTCAATATATGGATAATCCTAAAAAAGATTTTATCTTGATCAAAAAAGGAGAGGTCTATCACAAAATTGCCAATAAGATCTACCATATCAATATTATCCAAAAATTCTATACTGAAGAAGGAATTGAATTCCGTCGCTACCGGGTGATCATGAACAGAAATGGGATTAGGAAAATAGAAAAAGTTGCTTTGAAGGACTTGTAAAGATCAGTTCTATTAATTTTCTTCTTAAGAATATATAGGTTTGTAAAAGCATGAATCTACTCAAATAGTTTAATATTTGGTTTTATAATTGATTAACAAGGTATTATAATTAAAATAAATCACTATTTTTGAGTAGTCTATTTACAGCACCCGATACTATAAAATATTTGATATGAAAGATTTAAAAACCACAAACACTTTATTGTTACTCATTGTAATTCCTATTGTTTTTTATGTGCTTAAAATCATGTCTTTTATTTTTATTCCTTTGGTATTATCCATGTTTATTGCAGTGCTTTTTTTACCGCTAATGCGTTGGCTTCGAGGAAAGAATATTCCAAAGATTTTAAGGGTACTTACTGTAATTCTATTGGTAATTTTGGCATTTTGGGGAGTGGTTAAATTGATGGTTGTTTCAAGTGCTCAAGTTGTAGAGCATAGTGGTTCTTTTTTAACCAAAGCAAAAGATCAGGTAGATACTTTGATTTTTAATATTGAAACAACACTTGGAGGGGAAATTATTTCAAGTGCCGAATTGTTTTCACAATTTATAGATAATATTGATGTGGCAAGTAAATTTGGACCAACGTTAGAGTATTTTAAAGGAACTTTTACAATGATCCTTATGACTGCTTTTTTTGTTATTTTATGGCTGGCAGAATCAATAAATGTACAGCAAATCATTAAGAGTATGATGTCTGAGCATAAATATACCTCGGTAAAAACATTTTTAGAAATTGAAAGTAAACTGATCACTTTTGTAAAAGTAAAAGTAATTGTAAGCTTGCTTGTAGGAATTGGAACAGGGTTGGTTTGTTATTTCTTTGGTATTAGCTTTCCTGTTTTTTGGGGATTATTTGCTTTAATGGCTATCTATATTCAGTTTATAGGGCCATTGGTTCAGATTGTTTTATTAGCTTTATTCGGATTGGTTGAATTAGATCTGTCCTCTCAGTTTTTGTTTTTTATGCTAAGTGTCTTATTGATCCATATAATTATTGGAAGTGTTTTAGAACCAATTTTTATGGGGAAATCTTTTTCAATAAATGTGATCACAATTTTAATAATGTTAATGCTTTGGGGTTATATTTGGGGTATTCCAGGAATGATATTATCCATACCAATTACTGTATTTTTGAAAATTATTTTAGAACAATTTCCATCTACTCGGGGAATTGCAATTCTTATGTCTGGGGGTCAAAACATTGAAGAAGATCTTGCCAAGAAAAAAGAAGAACAACTGACTGAAAATTAGTTTCAATCAGTTGCTTGTAAAGGAGTTTTTAAAACCTATTGAGAAATATGATTTGTTATTTATTAAATGTAATTCCTTCAAACACAAAAAACATTTGAGTTAACGGAATTGCAGCAGCATCATTTGCGCCTAATACATATAAATGTTTATTTGTTGGGTCATAAGTTACATAAGATTGAAAGCCGAATGTTTGCCCACCATGACCATATGAATTATCCATTTTCATCACACCATAGCCATAGTTAATTCGATCGGTCATTTCCGGATACATAGGGTGATAACCTTGAGTGTATTGCATTTGTAAAGTTTCTGAATTGGAATAGAGCTTACCACCATGCCATGCAAGTAAGAATTTTTTTAAATCTTTTAAGTTGGAAACAATCTCTCCGGCAGGGCCAGCCAGGGTAGGAGGCATAAATGATATTTTTCCGTTATAATGGCCTTGCATTTTTCTGGATTCTGCGCTTTTCGGAATTGTAGATCCAAAATAGGTATCTGTCATTCCCGCCTTGTTAATTATGTTATTTTTGATATAGGTTCTCCATGGTATACCTGATTTTTTTGTGATGATTTCTCCAAGAATAGAGTATCCGGTGTTACAATATTTAAATGTTGTTCCGGGTATAAAGTTCATGTCCCCATGTTGTATGGCAAGATTTGTAAGTTCTTTAAAAGTATAGATCTTACCTTTTATAGCAAGTATTTTTATCGCTTTCTCATCATCTTCATAAACATTGAGATAATCTATCATTCCACTGGTATGATTTAAAAGCATTTCAACCGTAATTTTATCCCAATAGTTTTCGCCTTTGTAATTAGCAAGGTTTATAATGTCTCCAGAAGGGTAAATTTGATTCAATGTTGTATTTAGAGAGAGTTTTCCTTGTTCAATCAATTGTAAAATAGCAATAGCTGTAAACATTTTACTTGCGCTTCCAATTTCAAACAGATCGTTGGAATTGGCTTTTATCTTTTTTTCTTTGTTTGAAAACCCTGATACATGGATCAATTCGTCATTTCCATGATCTACGAGTGTTAATAAGGCAGTATTGCTATTTTTCGCTAAAGTATCTGCATTGGTTTTTATGGCAGTAAAATCCATTTGAGCGGAAGTAGTGATGACTATAAAAAAAAGCAGACTGGAAATTAAAGGTTTAAGTTGCATAAATATATGTTTTTTTAGGTTTGTTATTTTGAAATCCCAAATATAGGAATCGAAATTATTAAATTTTCTTATAGTGTATGGATAAAGTTCAATCTGAGAAAATACTCTCTTTATTTCTTACAGTCTTCCAGTACGGATTTATACTCTTCCTCTGTAAGTTTAATTGCATATTGAGGATTTGGAATGATCTTTTTAACTTTTGTTAAGGCACAGTCACAATAATCTTTAGCATCTTTATCTGTCATTGTATTCTTTTTTGCTGAAGTAATACAGTTTTTTAAGAATAATGCTTCTGTTTCTTTATTCCATGCACTTTCAATTTTAATCAAAAGTAAATTGTCTAGGCAGTCTGATTTTTCAAAAAGAACAAGCATTTCATTTTGGCTTGAAGATAGGGCATCTTCTGCATCAGGATATTTCTCCATTGTAATTTTAAGTATACAATTGGTATATTTATCAGGATTCTCAACCGCATGTGCTTTTAAGAATAAATTACTATTTAATTTAAATGATTCTATTTGCTCATTTGTCCATGCTAGTTTCTTTTCAACAATCGTTTCTTTTTTTACTGTTGAAACATCCTCTTTCTTTTTAGTAGAACAACTGAAAGTTAACGAACTTACAAAAAGAGTTATTAACATATATTTTAATATTTGCTTTTTCATTTTCTATATTATTTGACTAATTCACATTTGATATTCTGTTTACCTACTTTTTCTCTGGAGAAAAAATCAACAGCAATACTCTCTCCTTCTGCACCAGACATAATTGTATTTCCTGTACTTCCACCAATACCCGCACCAATAGCACCGGCAACCATGGCACCTACTGCATTGTTTTCTCTTTTTTTCATTTCTTTTGTATCTGGTCTTGCAACACCAATAATTTCGTCAATTTCCAATTTTTTCCCAACTATTGACATTACCCGTGTAGTTCTTGCAAGATCCAAGACTTTAATAACTCCTTTATTTTTATATAAACCTGTAATTTTACCTTCAAAGTAGTGAACTTTTTTACCTTCTTTAGCATGTGCGATTACAATAAAATCACCGTGTTTATATGTTTCAACTTTGGTTTCTTTACCATTGTCATCTAAGTGATGAACTACTAATTTTTGAGAAATACCATAACTGGATATTCCTAAAAATAAAACAAATAGAATTATTTTTTTCATTGTGTATAATGTTTTTGCAGCGAATATAACATTATTATTTTATTGAATTGTAAAATGGGTTACAGTTCAAATATCATAATGAATAACCATTATTTTGAGATTACAATTCCCTGTGTTAAGTCAAATAATAAAAGAATTGTTGGTTCTACTGCTATTTTAATGGAATATTTATTTTTATGTCCTCTTGCCGGACAGGCATTTCATTTTTT